>SYMW01000300.1 GCA_005805305.1 Verrucomicrobiales bacterium | reverse complement strand
ATTCGACGGTTTTTGATGGCGCAATCCCAAAGCAGGTGATAGAGGAGTTTCATTCCAGCAAACAGATTTTTCAACGCGGAGCTCTAATGGTAGAGATGATCGGCACTGCCGGGGGATGGAAGGAAGCGCAGCTCCACAACCGCGAGTGAGCCAAATACTCCGCTTATGAAATCGCACTTGAAACACCTATTGACCACTGCCTTCCTTATTTTGACCTGTCTCCTGGCGCCTCCCAAGGCCGAGGCGGCCCTCTACAACGTCTTTGCCTTCGCGAACGCTTCCTCAGGAGGTGGAGTGGGGGTTTCCACCATCTCTTTGGCCGCGGGCGAGGCTTTCACTGTGTCGGCGAACCCCGGAGACCTCTGGAGCGCGGGCGCGCTTCCGCGTTGGTCAAATGCGAACGGGCTTACGGGACCCAATCTGCTCGCGACCGGATCGGATGATTCCGGCCACATCGCCGGAACGCTCATTGGAAGCAATTTTGGAATTCTCAATCTGAGTGGCTTCTCAGCGCCGTTTGGCGCTTTGGTCGGCAAGATTGGAGGGACCCACATCCTATTGGGAACAAGCTATGCAGGAACTGCCCCCGTCGCGGGCATTTTGCAATTGTTTTACTGGGATAGCAACAGAAGCGACAATACCGAGAAAATCACCGTCTCGGTGCAGGCGGTTCCCGTTCCAGAGGCGTCCACTTGGCTCTCAGGCCTGGTCGCCACAGTCGCGCTGGCGGGGATGATGCGCCGCCCCAAGATGGCCTGAAGTTTCAGGTTTTCTCTCCACCGTCAGACATCGCTGCTTGTCATTGGGCACAACCTGCCCGAATATGCGAAAGTGCCACCCACTCCCGCAACTCGCCAGCTCCTGGCTTCAATCCTCCTCGCATTCGGAATCGCTGGAGTCGCCACTTCGAACGCGCCGGAGCCGGCGGATCCGTCCACCTCGCGGCGAACACGGCCTTCGGACCCAGGCCAAACCGCATTCTACGACTCTGCGGTCGTACAAACCATCCGCCTCGAGATCTCCGATGCCAGCTTGCGGCGGCTCTCCACCGCCTTACCGAAACTAGTATTAGTTCCTGCCACATTCCAATGGAACGACCAAACGATTCACAATGTCGGCATCCGCTACAAAGGAAACAGTTCGTCTCATCCCACATCCCCCCATAAGCGTGGCCTGCTCATCAAGTTCTCGGAGTTCCAAAAAAAACAGAGATTTCTAAACCTTCGCCGCGTTGCCTTGGACAATGGAATTCAGTTCGGCAGCCTCTTCAGCGAAAGATTGATCACCGATATTTTGAGAGACTTAGGCCTCCAAGCCTCTCGATGCAATTACGCCAAAGTCTACTGGAACGGCGAATATAGGGGCATTCATGTGAACGTCGAACGTATCGACGAGTCATTTCTCGAAAGCCATTTCAGTGACGCATCCGGCCCGCTATTCAAGGTTCATGAAGGCGGCCCAGGCGCTGATCTGCGAGATTTAGGCGCGAACCCTAAGGCCTACGAAAAAGCATTCGAACGGCAGAGCGGCGATCCGTTGTCCGCGCATCACAAACTCGCTCGATTCATCCAGGCGCTGAACCAGCCTCAACCCTTTGGATCTGCACTGGCGTTGGAAAAACTCATCGACCTGGATGCCTTCCTGAAAACGACCGCAGTGATGCTGCTCGCGGGAGCCTTCGATCAATATACCGGCTGGGGACCCCACAATTACTATCTCTATCAAAACCCCGCGGATCAGCGTTGGACGTACTTGACCTGGGATTTGGACGTCGGTTTCGCCGAGCGAGCCTTTGGGAAGTTGCCGGTGCTGGACGGCTGGCACGCCGCATGGCCCGCGCCTGTGCCCGGGCGTCCCTTGATGGAACGAATCGTTGCCGAACCGGCTCTGTTGGATCGTTATCGTCGCCAGGCCTCGGCGATCCTTGAGCGTTTTTTTCGACCAGACGTGCTGATTCCAAAACTAGAAGCGCTGCACGCCCAAATCCGTGAAGATCTCCGGCTCGATCCGTTTCCACAGCGCCGTGCGACCAATCCGGACGACAAGTCCTACGAGGACATCGTGCAGTCCATGTCCGTGTTCATTCGCAAACGCTACGCGCTCGCCCGCGCACAACTGGACGATCCCGGGCCTCGCCCCGCTCCATGGAAACCTTCGGGCGATGGGCCGGAACAGCAACCGGCCCCTGGACCCAACTCGGCGGACGCCCCAAGTGACCTTCGCGTCACTTTTAAATCGGCGAGCCGCGTGGAACTTCATTGGAAGGATAACGCGGCGAACGAGCAGGGGTTCATCGTTCAGAAATGTCTCGCGACGCAGAACTCCACATTTCAGAACGCGATCGGTCTCCCCGGGGAAAACCTCTCGAAAGCGGCCGATCCGGACGTCCAACGCGGCGCTTCTTACCGGTACCGGGTCTACGCTGTGAAACCGACACCCCAGGGCCCGAAAGGCACGGGAGCCTCCAATGTCGTCACGGTAACGATTCCCGAGGAGTGATTCTCGGCCGGCGAATCCACCATCAACGAACCCGGCAGTGGATTGGAACTTAAGATCTCCATTCCTTAATGAGACCACCCCGAACTTTTTACGCGCGTTGCGCCCATGAACCACGCCATGCGTCGCTCTTTGGGAATCAATGGAAGCATTTTGAGGTTCATGGAGAGGCCGGACCTCCAAAAAATGGACGTGAGTTGGGGCCGTGAACCAGGTGCCGCCTCTCCCGCCCTTCGGGCACCCTCTCCTCCGATCCAAAGCGGAGGAGAGGGACGGGGAGAGGAGTTACTCCTCCGGTGCATGGGCAAAAATGCTGCTTCGAAGCAAACCTCCATTGCCATCCGTGCCCCGCTTGGTCTAATGTCACTGCCCATGAAAGCACTCTTTTATTTCGCCTTCGCCGCTTTCCTGGCGGCGCCGGTTCTTCCACAGGCCGCGGATTGGATTTGGTTTCGCAAAACGGATGGAGCGGAGACCAGATTTTTCAGGAAAACTTTCGTTTTGGAAGCGCTGCCCAGCAACGCCGAACTCACCGCCACGGCTGATGATGGACTGGATGTGTTCGTCAACAGTCAACCGGTGCTATCGGCCAAAGAGTGGTCGGTCCCGCGCCGAGCGGACGTCAAATCAAAACTAAGGGTGGGCCGCAACGTCCTGGCGATCCGCGCCCACAACGGGGACTCCAGTCCGGCGGGCGCCCTGGCCCGCTTGATCATGAGGACATCCTCGGATCCAGTGACCGTGCTCACGGATGAATCTTGGAAAGCCGAGGACCGCGAGATTACGGGCTGGAACACCGTGGCGTTCGATGATGCCGGCTGGGCCAACGCCAAGTCGCTCGGAAAAGTAGGCGTCGATCCCTGGGGCAACGTGCTGACGGCCGCCGCTCCGGCCGCGCAGGCGCCTTCGACCCGCCGGGAAGCCACGCCAGTCGACAGTCTTTACTCGCCGCCTCATTTTCAAATCAAGTTGCTGACGAGCGCGGAGCCCGAGGAGGGCTCGTGGGTCAATCTTTGCAAAGATCACCGCGGCCGCCTGATTGTGAGCCCTCAATACCGCGCCAACAACCCCGACGCCGGCCTCCTCCGCATGACCTTGGACGCGAATGGCGACGTCACCAAGCGCGAGTTTATCGCCAAACCTCTCTATGACGCGCAAGGCATGGTGTTCGCGAACGGCGCCCTCTGGGTGGTGGTCAACAAGTACTCCACGCGGTATTCGTCCGGTTTGTACCGCGTCACGGATGATGGAAGCGATACATGGAGCAAAATCGAGCTCGTCAAAGAATTTCCCAGCGGCGGCGGCGAACACGGGGCCCATGCGGTCGAGCTGGGGCCGGATGGCAATCTCTGGGTCATGGCGGGCAATCACACGAAGCCCCCTAACGGCCTGTCGCCGGATTCGCCCTTCCGGCATTACGAAGAAGATCATGTCCTGCCTCGACAGCCGGACGGGAATGGCCACGCCACGGGGGTCATGGCGCCGGGCGGATACATTTGTCGTGTCTCGCCCGATGGCAGTAAATGGGATTTTTACTGCGGCGGCTTCAGGAACCAGTTCGATTTCGCGTTCAACGTCGACGGCGAACTCTTCGTGTTCGATGCCGACATGGAATGGGACTGGGGGATGCCGTGGTACCGGCCCACGCGGTTGAACCACGCGGTGTCAGCGGCGGATTTTGGCTGGCGGTACGGCACGGGCAAATGGCCGGACTACTATCCTGACAGCGTGGGTGCGGTGGTGGACATCGGGCTTGGCTCTCCGACCGGCGTGGGGAGCGGGCGTGGATCAAAATTCCCAGCCAAATATCAGCGCGCGATTTATGTCATGGATTGGACCTATGGCCGTCTCATGGCTGTGCATCTGCAGCCGGACGGCGCCAGTTACAAAGGCACGTGGGAGAATTTCGTCTGCCCCGCTGGGTTGATGGACAAAGCCAAACCGAAACCCCCTTTGAATGTCACGGACTTGGTCATTGGTGACGATGGGGCGATGTATTTCACCACCGGAGGCCGCGGCACGGCAGCGGGGTTGTACCGGGTGACTTATTCCGGCGGCGAATCCACCGCGCCCGCGTGGACACCAAACACCGCCGGGGCTGAGGCGCGCTCGCTGCGCCGCAAGCTCGAGTCGTTTCACGGAAAGCCGGACCCCCAGGCGGTGAATTTTGTCTGGCCCCATTTGAACAGCGAGGATCGTTTGATTCGTTACGCGGCGCGCATCGCGCTGGAGGCCCAGCCAGTCGCCACTTGGAAGGATCGCGCCTTGGCAGAGACATCTGCGGATGGCGGACTCACGGCATTGCTCGCTCTCGCCCGGCTCGGAGGCAAAGGGGCCCAAGATGAGTGCCTTCGCGCCTTGGGAAAATGGCCATTGAACTCCATCACGGAAAGAAGGCAACTGGACAAGCTGCGCGTCATCCAGGTGAGCTTGGCGCGCTCGGGCCTTCCTTCCCCAGAGGTGGTCCAACTGGGAATCGAACGGCTCAGCGCGAGTTACCCAAATAAGAGCACTCTCGTGAATCGCGAGATTTCCCAAATCCTGATCGCCCTCGGAGCGCCGGATGTCGTTTCCAAAACCCTCCCTCTCATGGCTGCCGCGCCTACCCAGGAGGATTTCATGCACTATTTGTTTCACCTCCGAACCGCCAAAAACTGGACGCTGGACCAACGCCGGGAATACCTTGGCTACTGGTCCTCGGATCGAAAGCACACCGCCCACCAAGGCGACACTTTGAAGTGGTTTGAGGACGCCGGACGGGCTTACGGGAATGGCGCAAGCTACGCCAACTTCCTCAAAAATTTTCTCAAGGACGCCGTGGCGAACTTAACCGCCGCAGAAAAAACCGAGTTTGGCCCGTTGCTCGCCAGTCTCACCGCCCCCGCCGCCTCTCCCGCCCGAAAGGCGGAGGAGACGTTCCCCGCTGCCAAACCCCGGACCTTCGTGAAATCATGGACGATGGCGGACTTCGCCGCCGAGCTTCGACAGCCAGCCGGGGGAAGAAATTTCGCCAAGGGCCGCCAAGCCTTCGTGGATGCTCAATGCCTCGCGTGCCACCGATTTGGCAATGAAGGAAGCGGTGTGGGCCCTGATCTCACCGCCGTGAACGCGCGTTTCAAACGCATCGACCTGTTGGAAAGCATCCTCGACCCCAACAAGGTGGTTTCCGAACAATTCCAAAACACCACGATCACTCTGAAGAACGGCGATGACCATACCGGCCGGTTAGTGGATGAAACGCCCGACCTGCTCGTCCTGATGCCGAACCAACTCGAGCCGAACAAGCGCTTGGAACTGAAGAAATCCGACGTGGCCACCAGAGTTTTTTCCAAGATCTCGCCGATGCCCGAGGGTCTGGCGAATGTGTTGAGCAAGGAGGAAATACTCGATTTGCTGGCATTCATGGAATCCGGTGGACGCGCCACCCACGCGGCCTTCAAACCATGAACAGGTGTTCGTTGATTGGATCATCTCCACAACCCTAAGCTGGATGCGCACAAGAGACCTCACTGATAGCTGGATTGCTCCCGGCGCCACACGGGAATGGTTTCGATCTTTCGCTGCAGGAGTGGCGGCGCTCCTCCTCGTGGGGGCTGGGGCTTCCGCGATCGCTCAAACCGAAACTGCCAGCCAGACGGCGAAACCACGGGAATTGTGGCTCGAGTCAAAACTAGTCGGATCGCCAGAGCCCCCTTCGCCTTATGTCGTCGAAAAAACGTTCACGAACCTGGTCGTCAAATCGCCGCTCTACATCGCCCCGGAGCCAGCCACGGACAACCTGATGCTTCTGGACCGCCAGCCGGCCGAGCCGCAGCCATGGCAGATCCGCCGCATCCGCAATGATCTTGCGACGGCGTCATCGGAGACGCTTCTCTCATTCACAAACCGCCAAGTGTATGGACTTACATTCCATCCTCGTTATGCCCAAAACGGGTTTGTTTATGTGTTCCACAATGGCCCAACCGACCAGCCCGAACGGACTAACCGCATCTCTCGATTCACCGTCTCCCGCGCCGCCCCATGGGCGATTGTGCCGGCTTCGGAATCAGTCGTGATCGAATGGCGCTCCGCGGGTCACGACGGCGGGGACCTGGCGTTCGGCTCCGACGGCATGCTCTACATCACGAGTGGAGACGGCACGAGTGACTCGGATGGGTGGGACAGCGGCCAGGACATGAGCCGGCTTCTGGCGAAGCTCTTGCGCATCGACGTGGACAAAGCGCCGCCAGGCAAGACCTACGACGTTCCCGCGGACAACCCGTTCGTGGCACTCGCCGGCGCCCGCCCCGAGACGTGGGCTTATGGTTTTCGCAATCCGTGGAGATTGGGAATCGACGAGCGGACAGGTGACATCTGGGTTGGCCAGAACGGGCAAGACCTTTGGGAATCCGCGCATCTGGTTCGGAAGGGCGACAACATCGGTTGGAGCGTTTACGAAGGCGGTCATCCGTTTCATCCCCATCGCCGCCGAGGACCGACGCCCATCGTGCCACCGACTATTGAGCACTCACACGCGTTGTTCCGGTCGCTCACGGGCGGAGTCGTCTATTACGGCGAAGAATTGCCCGAACTCAACGGAGCCTACGTTTATGGAGATTTTTCCACGGGAAAAATCTGGGGTGCGCGCAACCGCGATGGCCGCCTCGAATGGCATCGCGAGTTGCTAGACACCACTCTCCAGATCGTGGCCTTCCGGGTCGTGCCCAACGGCCGCTTGCTCGTGGTGGATCATGCGGGCGGCCTGTACAGGGTCCTGCCGCGCCCAGCCGAGAAGCCGGCGCCGCCATTCCCCAAGCTCCTGAGCCAAACAGGGCTGTTCGCCTCCACAAAAGAGCACCGCCCCGCGCCGGGATTGATCCCGTACGAGGTGAATGCCCCAGGTTGGGCGGACGGCGCAAAAGCTCAGCGGTTCATCGCCCTCCCGGGCGCGGCCAAGATCCAATACACACAGTCCCGAGGCTGGAACTTTACAAACGGCTCGGCGATCGTCCAGACGCTCTGGCTCGGCATGGGCGACAACGCCTCCGAGGCGCGCCAACGGGTGGAGACCCGGGTCCTGCTTCGACAGGATGGTGAATGGTCGGGCTATTCATACCGGTGGAACCAAGAACAGACAGACGCTCTTCTAGTGGGAAGCGAAGGCGAGGACATCTCCGTTCGCGTTCAAGAGTCTGGCCAAACGGGGCGTGCTCAAGCCTGGCGCATCCCCAGCCGTGCCGAATGCATGACCTGCCACTCGCGGGCAGTGAATTTCGTGCTGGGCCTCACGCAGGCTCAAATGAACCGGCTCTCCGATCAAAGTTCCGGAACGAAGGAAAACCAGATAAGCCTCCTCAAACGCCTCGACGTTCTGACAGAGGCACCGCAGGTCCTGGACGAATCCAGCTCAAGGCTCGTGGATCCCCGTGACGCCTCGGCGCCCATCGATCTGCGAGCCCGATCCTATCTCCACGCGAATTGTTCGAATTGCCATGTGGAAGCCGGGGGCGGCAACGCGCGACTGGGACTTGAAATCACACGCCCTGTCGACCAAATGAACCTCATCGCCTCAAGGCCCCAGCACGATACATTCGGCATCGTCAACGCCATGCTCGTCGCCCCGGGAGACCCGGCACGCTCGGTACTGCTCCATCGAGTCAACCGTCGTGGAAGAGGCCAGATGCCGCCGCTCGTGTCCAGCTTGGTCGATGAGACGGCGGTGGAGGTCTTGCGCCAGTGGGTGGCTGGTTTGAAATCCGAGAGCGCCGTGGTCCGGGAATGGACAATGGCCGACCTCGAGCCCCTGCTTCCCGGTTCGACCGCGGAGAGATCGCTCGTGGAAGGCAAATCAGCATTTGAAAAGACTGGCTGCGCGCAGTGCCATCGTCTGGGAGACGTCGGCGGCGCGATGGGACCGGACCTGACCTCCGTTGGAAAACGGTTGGATCGCCGCGCGCTGCTCGAATCGATCCTCGAACCATCCAAGGCGATCGCCGAGGAGTACGCCGCGTATGACATCGAGACGTCCGATGGCGAACTTCTCACGGGCCGCATCGAGCGCGAGGATTCGGATGCGTTGATTCTGCGAACAAATTCCGCCGTCGACGATCTGAGGCGTGTGAAAAAATCCGCCATCGTCAAGCGAACGAAATCCGGCCTGTCCAACATGCCGAGCGGCATGCTCAACGCGCTCTCGGAGAACCAAATCCTGGATCTGCTGGCCTACCTGCTCGCCGACGGCGCGACGGGAACGGCCAAATCGCCGATTCCTTAAGCCCCCGTCTCAGCTCCAGATCGGCTGACCAATCGCGTACCATCAAACGGCAACTGGACGTCGTGGGAGTTTGCACACGCCTGGATGAGAAAGGCTCAGACACGAAGCCCAAACCATCAGTGGGGTCTTGTCATTGTCTAGCAAGGTCCTTCGACACCCTCCGCCCGGCGGTGTTCCTCCAGAGCCTGCTCCAACTCCCGCCTCCCCGAACGGCTGTCCTTGGGGATGCCGTATTCCCCCAACAACTGCCCGACATGCAGCCAGCCTGGCCGTTGAGACGGGGCCACCAGATACGCGGGCCACGAGCTCCACTCATAATTCCGCAGCGGCTCTTCAGGACCTGCCAATTTCGCGCGGGCCGGATTCAAATGGACATAATCGCATACGGTCTTCAAATAACCATTCCCCGACCCATCCACCACCAACGACTTCTAACGTCCGCTGAAGAGATGTCCAACAAGTTTGTGTCGCCGGTTGAACCTCCCCGTGTAGGTGCCAAGCAACCACTTCATCCCAGACATCAGATTGGGCTGCGGTGTCGTCACCACCAGATGAAAATGATTGGGCATGAACACATAGGCGTGAACCTGCCAGCCGGTCTTCGAGCAGCACTCTGCCAGCGTCTCTACAAAACGCCTCCGATCGGCGTTATCCCCGAAAATCGGTTCCAGCCGGTCCCCGCGGCTCATGACGTGATAAATCGCTCCCGCATACTCCAATCTTATCTTCCTTGCCACCCGCAAAATTTCTCAGACCACAACGTATTGTCAATAATAAGAACTGACCCCGTTGACGGGTACGGCGAAGTGAGGCAAGTCCACCGACCCCGCCCACCTCTTGGCCTTCGCACTGATTGGCTCGTGTTCTCATACAGGTCCAATCCTAGTCAAAATCGTCCTGCCGCATAGAGCTCTTTCCCGGACAGATCACTTCGCGCAATTCGACCAGCAACGCCTGAAGCCCTTCTGTCTCCTCCTCAGCCCACTCCAAAATGTAGGTTTTGCGTTTCTCGAGAGGAAGGGTGCTGGGTGGACGTCGGGCGGGAGGCATGTCCAGCACGAAGACCAGATCGTCGAACTGATGTGTCTTCACTCGCTTGAACAGACTCAGAATCTCTTTCTTCAGAGTTTTTTTATCGTCCAGCCCGGTAGAACAAGGTTTCGGAGTGTCGATTTCCGTGGCTTTTCCAGTGAAGAATCGGGCATCCTCGGTACCATTAGCATTGAGCACGCAACCGTAGGCGTCGAACTTCTCATCCCGTTTGCCACGGATCGTTTCACGCAAGCCGTACTGCTTCTGTTCCTCCGCAGCCAAGCCCTCAAACGTAACTGCATCCACCAAAACCCCGCCAGGTGTCGCTTTGGCCTCCATTCGGACCGCACGGACTATGGTCATGCCTGCAATGTCGAATCCACCTCCGGGTTTCGGCTGGATCACCAACTCGCCGGTCGCGATGCCGATCCTGAACACTCGTTTGCCGATCGGTTTGGTTTTCGTCTTGTTATGTTCGCGAGTTGCCACATGGACGGCTTCCGCGAAACGATGAACGTCCTTCGGTTTATCAAAGACCAGGATGGCGCCATCGCCGGTCGTTTGCATTACGGTTCGGGAACGATCAGCGCCGACCACTTTCAAACCCTGGTCAACGAATTCCTGGATTTGCGCATTCAGCTTAGGACTGGTCTCCACGCCCAAGGCCTGCTCCAGCACCTCTGCGATGGTGCTGTACCCAACTAAATCCAGTTCAACAACGGTCTTCATCATACGTTTTGCTATCGGCTGATTCAATAAGGCATTGCGATTCTTGAGTTTTGTTGGCTTCGCGTCCGCTTTGGGTTTAGGCTCTCGGTCCAGGTTCAATGGAAGGTGAGTTAACACACCGAGATCCAAATCCTTCAATGCCACTGCAGTGTCGGGAAGTCTCGGGTCCTGAATATTTTTCCGTATTTGGTAAGACTCTTCCAGTTCCCGGCGGGCGGACTCGATCAGGAAGATCACTTCGTCTGGAAACAATTTCAACTCGGCCGGAGTAAAATCGCGTTGACCAACGGTTTGCGCACATTGCAGAAGGAAGGCTTGACCTCGCAGGAAGCGGCCTTCAGCTATACCCCAGCAATAGCCGCAGTCGGAATCGGAGGCGGCAAGCAGCGTGGGGAAGGGTAGACGCCATCTTCGAGGGCTACGCGCAGATCGTCGAGTGCCGGCTGAGGTTCGCCGCAGAGGAGGTGGAGACCCGCGCGTTTCAGCAAGAATTCTATGTAGTAAATTGAGAATCCATTTTCCCGTGCGATTTGCATGCCATCCTCCAACATCGTGTGGATTTCAGGAGTACCTAGAGCCTGTCCCTCCGCTCCCCTTCCGGGTTGGATTACCGAGAGCCTGTCCCTCCGCTGGGAAAGGGGCGTGGTTATTGAGTGGGAGCCAAGTTGGGATGTGAGCGGCAGTCTGAAAATGAGGTGAAGGCGGCGGTTTGAAAATGCAGTTTTCTTAAGTTGGGATATTCTTCGGACTTCATCGAAAAAATCTTCTTCCTTCTTCAGTTTTATCTTTTTCGCCCAGTGCCGGCGATATCGGGTTGAGCTGGCGGCAAAGGGGTGGGGTTTGTGTAGAGCGGCACGTTTTCTTCGATCTCACCTCAGCGAACGACCCCAGAGGATATTACAGAGCGGTGGCGATCCCGCCCTGAAGCGCCACTTGTGGCCACACGATGATTGGAGGATTGAGGACCATTCGATTACGTGGGCCGGAGGAAGAAGAGGCGTGGTGGGTGGTCCTTTTCGAAAAGATTTTAAGTTTTTTGCCCAACTGCAATGCAGTTGGGTCCAGTCCCGGAGAGATACGGTAAGACTTGAGAAAACCGCGCCATTGATCATGAAAAAACAGCCATGAAACTTCATTCAGACGCCCGCTAATCAGCGGGCGGACAAAACGTCCCCCGCAGTCAGAAACTTGCAATAACAGAGGTTTCGGGCCACCCGCGCTCTTGGCCAAATCCAAGAAAATGGCAATCGAGCGCAATTGTTACGGCTGCGCTATTTGTCCGCCATCAAAAGGTAGACCACGCAAACTGTGGCCAGCACGACGAAACACATTAAGAACAATTTGCCTGTGGCGAATGGAGCCTGACTCTCGTTAAAGGCGCGCAGTCGGCGCATATGGTCTTCGGCGGCTTCACGTTCGCGTTCTGTATCCAGATTCTCGGAAACGCGCATGCAAACATAGATTTTTTCGGCCGCCGCCAAATCACCATTGGCCTTTCGCAGGGCCTCGCTCCATTGAGGTTTACGCACGACGCCGGACTCAACTTCCTGTTTAGCAACCATCGAGTATCGATCCTGTCTGGTGGCGGCTACCATGGGGCGAACATAATGGACGGGTCTTGATTCGCAAGCGTGGAAACCCCCGGGAACAGACAAATAGTTGAAGAAAGAACTTGAGCGGGGCGGGAGGGGTTGATCAACGGGCGATGTGAGGCAAGGGAGGCTGAAGTTTCCGATGGAACGGCATGCCGGGCATTATCACTGCATTTCTCGAATCGTGGATCGACGGTTCATTTTCGAGGAGGCGGAGAAGGATTATTTCACGCGGTTGATGCGGGAGTACGAGGCGTTCTGCCAAGTGCAAGTGCTGACGTTCTGTGTCATGTCAAACCACTACCACATTCTGCTGGAAATGCCCAAACGACCCGAGGTGCTGCCGCATCAAGGGGAGCGGCCTGCCGGTCTCGGGTGGTGACCGTCAGAGCCTTTTTGTCGGTGTCGTCGTCCTTGGGGGTGATTCCTATCGTCTCGGTGTCAGGAAAAAGCAGCGATTCTTCCAGTCGAGGCTTCCCTGGAGCTCCCACAACTCCAGGATAGCCTTGGAAATACCGTTGATATCGTTTTGAGCAAAGCTCTTGTTGTCGACCAAAATGACCCCACCGTGATCGATGCCGCGCTCTCCCCATGCCCGCAAAAGCGGGGGAATGGTCTTGAGGTCAAACGTCAAGAGAGTCATCGCCTGGAGCGCGGCCTCTCCAAGCAACTTCCTCATCGGAAGCGCCCACAAAATGCCCGTCCAGCCAATCAAAGAGCGAGAGGACAGGAATCTGGCGGCAACGCTTCTTGGCCGCCATAGCCACGTCCGGGTCAATCTGCTCGTCGGTGAGAATCTAGAGCATCGGCTATTTCTGGCTTTTCGGAAGATTGAGGTCGTCGAAGCGCTGAATACCGGGGAGAAGGCGTGAGAGCTGCTCAAAATCGACCGATTCGTTCTCCTGGACGGCTTCCTCGATTTCGTCTGGAAAGGCCTTGGCGTAGGCGACGGCGGCATGCGCCTTGGCCTCGGGCCAGCGCAGATGGGCGGCCGCCTTGGCGACGTTCCCGCCATGGGCACGCAGGACCGTGACGGCTTGCCAGACCGCCAGACGGGTTCCTTGGATGTAGGCTTGGCGTCCCATGGCCGAATCCCGGAATTCGATGAAGGCGAAGTCCGAGCGGCGGATGGATTCGCTCAAGAGGTCGGCGCCGAGCTCGCTCGGAGAGCGACCCACGCGGCGCGCGAGCTGTTTTAATTTCGCAACTTCGTTCGGGGCGAGGCGAACGCTGACGACGGTGGTGGCAGCCACATTCGTAATCCTAAATCTCAGATGTTTTTGGATCTCTTTAGATGTGCGGCTCCTTCGCGCATAACCCTTGGCCAAAATCCCTGCGCCATCCACTCAGCTCCAGATCGGCTGACACGGGGTGCCTCAACTGAAAATATCCTTCACCACATGTCCAAAAACATCAGTCAACCGGTGGTCACGGCCCGCGTGACGGAAGGTCAGCCTCTCATGGTCGAAGCCCAACAAATGGAGGATCGTAGCATGCAGATCGTGGAGGTGAACACGATCTTCCACGACGCGGAAGCCGTAATCGTCCGTCGTACCGTAAGTCAATCCGCCGCGGACTCCAGCCCCGGCCATCCACGAGCAGAAGCTCTCCGGCTGATGCTCGCGCCCGTGTTTCTCCAGCGGCTGGGTGCCGCTCAGATCCTGGCTCCAAGGGGTGCGGCCAAATTCTCCGCTCCAAATCACGAGTGTGTCATCCAGCATCCCTCGTTGCTTGAGATCGGTGATCAGGCCGACGGTGGGTTGATCGGTTTGAGCACACATTTTAGGCAGCCCATCGCGGATGTTCCCATGATGATCCCAGCCATCCATTGTGACCTGGATAAACCGAACTCCCGCCTCGGCAAACCGCCGCGCCAAGAGACATGCGCGCGCGTTTCGGTCGGTCGGCTCCTTGCCGACCCCGTATAATTCCAGGGTCGCCGGAGTTTCCCGCGTTAAGTCTACGAGCTTGGGGGTCTGCGCCTGCATCCGGAACGCGAGCTCGAAAGATTCAATAACCCCTTCCATTTGCGCATCGCCGCCCACCCGGTCGAGAAGTCCTCGATTCATCGACTGGAGCATGTCGAGCCGCCGTCGCTGATCGGCCTCGGTGGCGGTGGGATCGTTCAAGTACTGGATTGGCAATTCCTTCGCCCCCCCCGGCTTGGCGTTCACCTTGGTTCCCTGGTGGCATGCCGGAAGGAAGGCCGCTCCTTGATTCCGCACGTCTCCCGGGGGATTGATGGTGATGAAACTGGGGAGATTCTGATTCTCAGTCCCCAGCCCGTAACTCACCCAAGACCCCATGGAAGGCCGCAAGGAAAGGAACGCACCCGTATTCATCTGCAAGGTAGCCTGATCGTGAGACCGATTGTCGGCCACCATCCCACGAATCAAACAGATGTCATCAGCGACCGTCGCAAGTCGTGGCAGCAAATCCGACATAATCATGCCAGACTGCCCACGCGGGGCAAAAGGAGACATCGGCCCGAGCGACATGGAATTCTCCAACCCAACTGTCAACTCGCGATCGGCGAAAGGAATGGTCGGCTTCTTCCCTTGCTCCACCTTGAGCCGCTCTTTGTAATCGAACAGATCGTGCTGCGACGGACCTCCAGCCATGAACAAGAAAATCACGCGCTTCGCCCTCGCGGCGAAATGCGGCGCGCGTGGCTCGAATGGATTCACGTAAGCAGCCGCGCGCTCCGTCAGCATCGCGTTCAAGGCGACCGATCCAAACCCGCAAGCCGCGCTCCGCAGAAAGTTCCGGCGAGAAAGGAACTTCGCCGCGTTCATTGGCATTAAGGATGGTTTCATAAGCGAAAAAGGAATTCATTCGACGACAACATGGCATGGCATAAAGCGGTCCACGACGCCCGTGTCTTCACTTCATCGGCGCCGGTGTCCATCTCAAGGAAACGCTCGGCTTCCCGCGCTTCCGCTTCGGAGATGGTCCGGTTCAATGCCAGGAGATACAAGGCTTCGAGGCGCCGCCGGTTGTTCTCGAATTCCTCTTTTCTGATCCACTCGGCAAGCTTGCCCGCGTGAGACTTCATGAACTCGCTGTTCATCAGGAACAACGCTTGGGTCGCCACGCTGGTCGCAGGACGCTGGCCTGCCATTTCCGTGGGAGGCACAAAATCGAATAGGTTTCTCAATTCGGCGGGTCCGGGCTGCTCTCGGGATCGCACCACCGGGAGGTAAATCGTGCGATGCCTATGCTGCTCGGGCGGGAATTTGCTCGTCCTAAAGCTGATGGGATTCACGTCCTTCGGATCGAGGCCTCCCACATTCTCAGGCAGATGCAGGGCCAGCGCGGGCCCTCCCGGGCTGTGTAGCAATTCGCGGCTCACGGCAAGCACCGCGTCTCTCAACGCCTCCGCATCAAGCCGACGCCGGTTCATGCGACTCAGCAAACGATTGTCTGGATCGCGGGCGTCCCCGGCGCTCTGGCGGGCGCTGCTCATGCCATAAGTCCGGCTGAGAACGACCTGGCGGATCAGTTTCTTCTGCGACCACCCTCCGCGCAAAAACTCGGACGCGAGCCAATCCAGCAATTCAGGATGGCTGGGGCGATCGCCACGCGTCCCGAAATAATCCACCGTGCGGACCAATCCTTCGCCGAACAATTTTTGCCAGATGCGATTCGCCGTCACGCGCGCGGGCAACGGGTTGTCCTGCCGGACGAGCCAGTCCGCGAGTTCCACCCTCCCGCTGGCCGGTTTGGGAATCGAAGGCCACGGAGCGTCGCTCACGACCCGAACGAATCCCCGAGGAACGGCCGCCCCTAGCGCGCGAACGTTTCCGCGGAGGGTGACACGCCCGTCGGCCGGCGTTGCCGAGTCTCGCACGCAATGAGCAAATGCCGCCTTGGGTTCTATGTACGCAAGATGCAGCAGCCTGGAGCCGAGGCTGGCGATCTGTTTCTCCAACTCGGCTTGACGCCCTTTGAGGTCTGGAGATTGAGCCTCTTTCCCGGCAGCCGCGGACGGCGGCGCCCCGCCTGCCGGACCCGCCTTGGCCTCCGGCACGGCGGGGGCGGTGCCGACGGCTTTCGCCGCTTGATCGATCGAACGTTTCACCTCGGCGAGCTGTTCGTTTAACGCCTCCTTCTCCGCCTTGATCCTGGAGACCGTTTCGCTGTGGTCATGCATGGCCTTCGCGCGATTGGCTAACTGATCGGCAGACTCCGGGATTTCCCCGCTTAGAATGGAGCTCCAAACCCCGCGGTCGGTCACATACGCCGACTCCGTGCTGCCGAAGATTCCCGCCAGACCGTAGTAATCCTGGAGATGGATCGGATCGAACTTGTGATCGTGACAACGCACACAGCCCAAAGTCTGACCGAGGAAAGCCGCGCCGACTTTCTGAATTTGGTGATCCACGATATCCGCGCGCAGCTGGGATTTATCGCTCGTGACGATGTGGATCTCGCCGAGCAGCAGAAAACCGGTGGCGGTGAGTGCCTCCTGGCGGGCCTCGGGTGTGGTCGAAGTCAGCAGATCGCCGGCGATTTGCTCCCTGATGAACCGGTCGAAGGGCTTGTCTTGGTTAAAGGCGCGGACGACATAATCTCGATACCGCCAGGCATGGGGCGCGGGGACATCGTTGACGGTGCCCAATTGGTCGGCGTAACCAACCAGGTCGAGCCAATGCCTCGCCCATCGTTCCCCGAAAGCGACCGACGCCAGTAACCGATCCACCACAGCCTCTTTCGCCCGGGGCGAGGCGTCTTCAACGAAACTCGCGATCTCCTCGATTGTGGGAGGCAGCCCCGTGAGGTCGAATGTCACTCGCCGCAGCCATGTGTGACGATCCGCGTCAGGAGCCGGCTGCAGCCCCTCGGCCTCCAATCGGGCGAGGATAAATCGGTCAATTGCGCCTCTCGGCCAGCCCAGTTGCTTCACAGCCGGAGGTGGCGGATTCGCAATGGGTTGAAACGCCCAATGCCGCCTCCCCTCCTCCAAGGTCATTCCCGTGGCACCCTTGGCAATCACTTGTTCGCGTGGATCCGGGGCTCCTCTCCTAATCCACTCGACCAGAGTTTCGACTTCACTCTCAGGAAGCTTATCTTTCGGAGGCATTTGAAAATCGGGATCGCGCCCGGTGATGCCTCGGACGATCAAGCTCTCCTCGGGTTTGCCAGGCACCAAGGCGCGGCCCTTTTCGCCGCCCTGTTCCCATCCGGATCGCGAGTCGAGGCGTAGCCCGCCCTTTTGCTTCTTCTCGCCATGACACTCCAAACATCGCCCAACCAGGAGGGGTCTGACTTTAGATTCGAAAAAAACAAGATCGGCAGGCGAAATCTCCGCCCGAAGTTCAAAGAGGCTGAAACAGACGACAACCCAAAACGGGATCGCAACCTGGCCGCGCGCGATCCCGTGAAAACCGGCCCGAGGCAAGGTGGCTGATTTCGGGTTCATCCCTATGAGCCTAACTTTGGGAGGTTCAATGGCCAAGTGTTTTTTTCCTCAGAACCCATCACCCCAGGGCATCCACAAGTTGTCAGTGGATTTGGCTGGCAGCCCGGAGCGCGGTGGTGTGCGAACCACCATCCGCAGATGGTTCGGCGTGGCTGCGAGCCTGGGATGCTGCTGCGACTGGCTTTAAGCACAGTCGCGCTCCACCGACAAAGCGTGGATGCACCGCCCATCACCCCATCACCCTGTCATCGAAGTTTATTCTATACTCCGATTAGCATCTTGCACCTTGCCGTTGGCGACGCCGTTGGTAGGCTTTTGCACCATGCCCCCACTGCCGCCATATTCGGCCCTCTGGAATAGCGGCGTGCGTGATCCCGGATCCGCGCCGTCCCGCTCACCGGGCAGACACGTCAGATTCAACAGGGAAGACTCATGAGCCTTGAACCCATTCATAACGGATCTCGCCGTCAATTCCTTCGCGCCGCCGGTCGTGCCATAGCCTGCGGCGCGACGCTTTCCTCGCCCCTGACGTTATTCAAGCCGATAGCGCGCGGCGCCGCGGCCGAGCGATTAAAAATAGCCGCGATAGTCACAGTATACACCTACCGCAGCCACGCCCATGTCATCTTGGAAAACTTTCTCGAGCCTTACCTTTTTAATGGAAAGCTCACCTCGCCCGGTATGGACATCGTCAGCCTCTATGTGGATCAAGTCCCCGCTCATGACTTGTCGCGGGCGATCTCGGCGAAGCACAAAATTCCCATTCACACCAGCATCCACGAGGCGCTGTGTCTAGGAACCGGCCGTCTGGCTGTGGACGGGGTGCTCTCAATCGCGGAACACGGCAACTACCCGGTGAACGACAAAGCCCAAATGGAGTATCCTCGCAAGCGATTCTTCGATGAGATCGTGGCCGTATTTCGCAAGAGCAGGAAGGTGGCGCCAGTGTTCACGGACAAACATCTGTCCTACCGCTGGGACTGGTCCAAAGAGATGGTGGATACGGCGCGTTCATTGAGGATTCCACTCATGGCGGGAAGTTCGGTGCCGCTGGCCGAACGAACCCCGCCCTTGGAGCTGCCGCGACGGGCTCGCATCGAAGAAGCCGTTTCGATCCATGGCGGAGGCGTGGAATCGTATGACATTCATGGACTGGAAGTGCTGCAATCCATGGTCGAAGGGCGAAGGGGAGGAGAAACGGGGGTGGACCAAGTGCAGTTTCTCGCGGGGGAGGCGCTTTGGAGCGCCGCCGAAGAAGGCCGCTGGTCTCCGGACCTGGCGGCGGCGGCGCTCGCGTCAAAGCCGATTCCGGGATTCCCTCCGGCGAAGGAATTGATGCGGCCTGACGCGAAGTCAGGCGGTGGGAGGTCTTTTGTTTCGCACGGAATCCTGGTGCGCTACACGGATGGCACGCGTGGAACCATGCTGGCCGCTGGCATCACGGGGACTCGCTGGTATTTTGCCAGCCGCTTAACTGGTGAAACCACGCCCAGGGCGACGAGTTTCTACGTTGGCCCTTGGCAAAATCGCAACCTTTTCAAAGCCCTGTCGCACGCCATCCAAACCCACTTCCGCGACGGCCGGACGCCTTATCCGCTCGAACGTACTTTGATGACCACGGGGATTCTGGATGCGGCCATGGACTCACGAGTTCGGGGCAACGCCGCGCTCGCGACTCCTCAATTGCGGTTTTCCTATAAACCGCGCGATTTTCGTTCGATGCGCGAGATGGGCGCAAGTTGGAAAATCATCACGGAGGATCGCCCGGAGCCAAAAGGAATCGATTACGGGGGAAGCTGAAACAGATTCAGGCGATAGGTTTCCCCTCCTCATCTGGAGCTCGTGCTCGCTGGGGGTGGGCCGCTGTCAATCCTTCAGCCACGTGACAAATTGAAACGGATCGAGCGCGATGAGGCCCGCGACCAACCCCCAGCCAGTCAGGTAAAATAGAGCCTGAAACGCATGCACCCGGACGGGAAGCCTCAGCCGCGGCAACAAAACGCAAACGGCCCACAGCGGGGCGGCGGCGTACACCGCCAGCAACCACACCGCCTGGAGCGCCAGGAAATGAGTTTCAAATGCGAACGTTCGGTAGTCCTCCCACATGGGCCGTGGCCAATGTCCGAGGCCCACGCGAACATGCAGCGCCAGACCGAGGGCCGTCACGAAAAGCGTGAGTGTTGAAAGAGAGCTGATCCAGCTAACGGACGTGACGAGGCGCCTCATGGAGTCGAAGAAGCGGGCGGTGGAGTCTCCACTGCTTCCGAAGATCAGCGCGGGCGAGCCGCATCCGCAGCGCGCCCGGTCGGGCTCCCCGAACCAAAGTCTTCAAGGTATTGCTCCACGATGGTCTTCAGCGAAGGCGGTTGCGGCAATCCCAGCGAGACCGCGCGCGAGCCATCGACACCGACAGGCCAGTTGCTGACGATACCCTGGATCCGCTCGTCGAAGGCATCGGTGATAGGCCCCGGTTTCAGCCCGCGCTCTTGGGCGATCTCCTGGATGACGGCCTGGGCGAGGTGTGGCGTCACCCGGTGCGCGGGCAGCACGAAAGCGCGATCGTCCCTGAGCTGCCGCTCCGGCAGTTCGTGCAGGGCGATGAAGGAATCGATCACGGTGCGATAGCCGGTCATCGGATGGGCTTGGTCCCGGCGAACTGGCAGCCGGCATTCGATGCCGTTGAGCGGCTCGCGAAACATTCCGCTCGCCCAACTCGAAGCGGCCGCGTTTGGTTTTCCCGGCCGCACGATGACGGTTGGAAGACGCGCCGAGCGGCCATCGAAAAAGCCCTTTCGCGAGTAGTCATTTACCAAGAGCTCGCAGATCACCTTGGTCATCCCATAAGTCGTCCGTGGCGTCAGCTTGGTGCGATCCGTGTTGGGGTCTTGCATCGCCTCGCCTCCGTAGCAGGCGATGCTGCTCGCGAAAATGACACGCGTCCCGCGACCCGCCGCCCGCGCCGCCTCGAACACGTTGCGGCCGCCATCCAAATTCACGCGCAACGCATCCTCGAAGCGTTCCTCACATTCCCCGCTAACCATCGAAGCCAGATGAAAGATCGACGTCGCCGCATCGCCACCAACCGCTTCGCGCACGGCTTTGGGATCACAAATGTCCGCCTTCACTTGCGATACCCGCGCATCGGTGCAGGGCGAGGGAAAGAAAGCGTCTAGCAGCACGATCCTCTCGATTGGCCGCGGTTCGCCGGAAGGACCAGTGAGCGAGCCGCACTCCAGGAGTTTAAGGCAAAGCTGGGAGCCGAGGAAGCCGCCGCCGCCGGTGATGATAACTTTCATGCAACAAGTGAGAATGAATGTTACACCTTAAAACGGCAGTTGAACATATTGAAGATTTGCAAAAACCATGTGAGCAAGAAACCCAATGATTGACCGCCGGATTACCCTCCACTAACGATAACGGGGTGAAATTCGCAAAGATCCAGTTTGAAGATCGCGGAGTAGCCGCCAAAGTGTTGGTCGGAATGGCACAACCTGTACGGGTGATCGGATTGCGCGAGCATGCGTTCATCGTGCCGGAGCCAGCGCTCGGCTGGCTGGTGGAGAATTCCCTGCCCTACAAGCTGGTCGAATGGTTAAACCAAGACGATCTCGTTCAGACGCTTCGAAATAATCTTGCCCACCCGGTATAACGATCGCAGGCCAATCGCGGAGGAAAATTATTTGTGGGCAGGCGAGCAACTGGCCGCCCAATTTGGCCCTTTTACGATCAAACCGATGCCCATTCGAAGCGCTTGGATGCATCAGGGCCTTCGCTATGAGGAAAATAATCTGCGAGTATTAGCGGACGTTGAAGCGACTTCGGAAAACGAGACGTTCTTCGCGCGATTCAAAGAAGTCCTGAAACAACGCTTCGATCAGCTCGACATCTGGATAGTCTCCTACGAAATCCACATCACTTAATCTTTAACCTCTCGGCTCAAGGCTTTCTCAACCGATAAAACCGGGCGAAACCCGTCACAGGATTGATGACGACATTCTGATCGCCCACCACCATCGGCGCTGATGGGACAGGTGTCCAGTCCGTCGTGGAAAGCGTGGTGGTGGATTCGAGGACGAAGCCAGCGGCGGCGGCGGGCCAGGTGAAAACGATCTCTTTGGTCGAAAGACTGACCTGCAGCGACGGCACAACCACAGACAGCACCGCAAACGTCTGATCCGCATCCGCGGCGGGGTTGTAATTCGAGTTGCCCGCTTGCGAGGCGCGAACTGTGACGTTTCCAGCACCTGTGACCGAGAGAATCAGCGCCGCGAGGGTCGCCGGACCGCTCACCAAGTTGAATGTGACCGGCAATCCAGACGTGGCGGTGGCCTCCAACATAAATGCGGGAACGCCCATTTTTTTATCACCGATGGCTGTGAAAGCGATAGCTTGATTCGCCTTGGCGACGACGAGCGTCCCGGAGGCATTGGGGGCTGCGTAATTCGCGTTGATCAGCAACGCGACAACGTCGTAGCTGCCGGCGTTGACTGGCGGAGTTGGTGAGTCAGCGTAGGTGATGGTGACACCGCTCAAACCCACTGGGCTGGTGGTTGCGGCCACAGCCCTGCCAGTTCCATCATAAGTCTGGTTGAGATTGGCCAGCGTCAATTCGGCATTGGCCGTGGTCACGGTGAGTGTGCCATTTGCGAAGGCAAAACTGTAATTCGCCGCGGCTAAAGTGTTCAATGTGGGCGTGATCGGGTAATTCCCAGCATCACTCGATGCCGTCGCGGCAGTCGTGAAATCAGGAGTTCCGGAAACCGATGCGACGGTATCGCCGTTGACGAAACCGCTGAGGCTCGAAGTGAAGGTCGGGTTCGCTGTGCCGTAAGCGCGGGTGGCGTCGTTGGCCCGGACTGTGAGCGTCGTCTTTCCAACATCAAAAGATCGGACAACCTCCGCAGCGGGATTGTAATTGCCGTCCCCGACCTGCGAGGCGCGGATCGTGACCGTCCCCGCGCCAGTAAAGGAGACCGAAGCACCGTTGAGCAAGGCGGGACCAGAGACCAGGGAGAAGGTCGCCGGAAGCCCGGAACTCGTGGTCGCAGAAAGGTTGACCGGCGCGGCGCCGTAGGTCTGGTTTGGAAGCTGGGCGAATGAAATGGTCTGGTCCGCTTTGGTGACTGTGAGCGTGCCATTCACAAAGGCGAAGTCGTAATCGGGCGACGCGAGGTTCCCTGGATGCGCTGTGATCGTGTAGGTTCCCGGCGGACTGGCGCTCGTGGCGCTCGTGGAAAGTTCCGCCACACCCGAGATGGAAGAAGCGTTGTCACCACTAACGAATCCAGTGAAGGCCGAAGTGAACGCCGGATTGGCCGCGCCAAAGGCTCGTTTCACGTCATTGGCTTTCACCGCGAGCGCGGCTTTGGCGACAGTAAACGTTTGGTCGACCTCTGGGGCGGCAGCGTAATTCGCATCGCCCGCCTGAAGCGCACGAAGGGTCACAGCGCCAGCGCCGGTGAGGGTCACGGTATTGCCGGCGATCTTGGCGGGACCAGAGAACACCGAAAACGTCACGGGCAACCCTGAAGTCGAAGTCGCCGCGAGAACGAACGGCGCATCGCCGTACGCTTTGGATGGAATGGGTGCGAATGTTGTGCTTTGACTGGCTTTGGTCACCGTGACTGTGAAGGTTTGTGTCGTATGATCCGTATCGGCTTTAGGTCTGACTATCGGAGCACCTTTGGCGATTTCCAGGATCTCTCTCTCGGTCAGGGCTCCCTTGAAGATCGCGAAGTCGTCAATGATTCCGTCCGGCGAAGCCAATTCATCGGAAGCGCCGATGATGAGTTTTTTGAAATCTTTCGGCAGTGGAGCATAGCCGTCCGCTTCCGTCAGGAGAACACCGTCGATGTAAATCGCTTTGTAGCCGCCATTTTTGACGAACGCGTAGTGGCGCCAAGCTTTGAAGTCGTGATTGGATTTCGGTTGTTTGCTGAGCCGCGTGTCTGTACCGCAGCAACCCGTGGTGTCGAAATAGATCGTCCCGTCGGACCACGGAATATGGAACTGCCAGCCCCGGCCGACGCTCGCAGCGAGCGCCCAAAACGAACTGCTGTTGGCATTGGAAATGTTCTTTTGCCAAAGCATGACGGTCCCTTTGTCATCGGCGGCCAGCTTGTTCATTGGATTATCCTCGCCCTGGGCTTCAAGGAGCAGATACCCCTTGTGCTGAATCCCTTGCCCCCACCCGGTCGACTGTCGCCAAGAATGCCACCACCCACGACCTTGCCAACGTAGGGTCCAACTTTGGATTTGATCGTGCCGTCGGTTTCGATCGTTTCAAAGTCCCAGTAGGCTACCAGTTCAGCCGCCGAAAATTCTGTCGCAATAAATTCCGGTGCCTCCGGTATTTCCACAACTTTGACTTTAACCGGGAACACGCCTGTTGTGGCCGGAATCCACGTCAGTTTTCCTGTCGTTGAATCCACAATCATTCCCTTCGGACCGCTCACCAACGTAAATGTCAGGGGGTTTGCGGGAATGTCAGGATCAGTGGCCGACAAGTTGACCGACAGCGAAGAAAAGACCGGGATTGTGTGATTCGGGACAGCCTCGACCACTGGAAGCGTGTTCACCTCATTCACAGTGACGGTGAAAGTGTTCGTCGCGCTCATTGGAGGGTTGCCGTTGTCGGTGACTATCACGCTAAACTGATAGACTCCTGGACCCTGTTCTTCGTTTGGGGTCCAATTGAATTCCCCTTTGGATGGCGAAATCTTCGCCCCCGTTGGAGCCCCTTCCGATAGGCTGAAGAAAAGTTCTTGAGTCGGAAGGCCGGCATCCCCGAACACAAACACCGTATTCGGCGCGGCAGTCGGGTCTTGCCTCCACAGGCGAGAGTTGGGAATAGGTGCTTCGATGTTGCCGTCTGGGAGCTGCCAACGCACGGAGAGATGATCCCCCCCGCCAATTTCTTTCATCAAAGCTTCGATATAGTATGCTTCACCCGCATCGAGGAAAATTAAAGCGGACCTCTGAATGGTAGTGGATGTCCAGTCGCGCTGTCCTGTCCATCCACGCACATAGGCGATTCGTCGCGCATTGCTTGACTGGTCATCGAGGCTCAAGCGTAGTTCCGACTCGTCATCGCTGGCGATCCAGAATCGGTAATTCCCCGTGAGCGGTGGGATCACATATCCCCAGAGGCGCTGGCCATAGTTGTCACCTACGTTGGAGGGGGCCTCAAATTCACTCAACACCGAAGTGTCTGTGGGCCGATCCGGGAACAAAGGGGAACGGGTAAGATTCAAAACGGCATCCCCTCCAATTCCGTTGTATAGGTTGCGCGTAAGTCCCGGCAATAGACTCGAAATATTAACAAACGATCCAAGCCCAACCCTGAAATTGATCGGCACCCCCTCTTTGACCATCTGGTCTGGCGCGGGCACCACTCGAGGAGCAGTATTGGCTCTGCGCACGACGACCTCGAAGGAGTTGGTTCCCCTCAATTCCGGCAAGCCACTGTCGGTCGCAATCACGATAATTCGATTGGTCGACAGTGCTTGGGCTCTTGTGGGTGTCCATGTGAACACCCCATCGTCGACATTGATTGCAGTGCCAGCGGGTGCATCGGGAGACAGGCTGAACTTGGGCGGTCCGGATAAGACCTCGGAATTGGTCACCCGGTTCACCACGGTCAACATCACGCCATTAGTAATCGTTTGGGAAGAAATCTCCGCCAACCTGGGAGCGACGGCCAGCCCCACGTCTAACGAAATCGTGCCTGATGCTCCATCAAAACCATCCAGGGCAATCTGGTAAGTTTTTCCACCCACGACGGTAAACCTCAGTTCGCTGGCCTTGGTGCCGCCCGACGCATCGTCATTGCTCGCCACCTGAACCAAACTGGAAATGTCAGTTCCGGAGTACACGGCCAACACGGTGTCGAAACTGCTGCCGCGCGTGTGAATCTTGGCGAATCCGGACTCCGGCGCCGTCCATGACCACCAGACCGACTTTCCGCCTCCGTATCCGGCGTGGTTCGGTTCACCCGTTTGCTTGTTCGCATGAAGGTTGGAGACCCTGGCCTTCACGGCTGCGCCAACCAGTGGCGCACGACCAACAAACTCATCCGCTCCCGCCAGCACGAGTTCAGGCGGTGTTTTCAAGAGAGTGATCCGCATCGGCGCGTCGTTCTGATAATCCATCACATATTCGCCATTCTCAAAGCTCAGTGGCGCGACAGAGGTCCAGTCGCCTGGGATTTTGAACCGACGCAATCCCTTGGTTCCATGCGCGGTGATCGTAGCCTTGGCCTGTTCCACGATGATTTCCGTTGGCCCGCCGTCAACTTCCAGTCCGTGCGCCCCCGCGGATTGATTGCTGAACGTCGCCAACGCCAACTTCAGCGCGTTGGTATAAGCGTAGAACGCGTCAGCAACGATTGTCGTTTCGTTCGCCGTGGAGATGATGATTCGTTCCCCGTCCTGCGTGACCTGCAGATCGTTTCGTTTCCGCCCTTTGTGGTAGGGCAGAATCAGTGTCTTGAACGATCCATTGCCTTTAATCCTCAAAATATGCTGCCGTTCTTCGAAAAACGGTCTTTTGTTAGCAATGACGAACTCCTGCATCTCTCTCGCGGGATGCGAGTTATGGCCCCAGTTTCCGATCTGTGTCTCAGTGCCGCGCTCTGAGACCTCGTAAACCGTTAGCGCTCACGAGAATGGACCCAGCTCGCTGAAGGCCGCAGGGATTGTCTTTCCAAGTGGTGGATGGGGGTGAAAGGAAAACCCCTTGCCCAACCTCGACGGCGGAGAGCCGTTCCGGTAGGACAAGGGGCGCGTTAGTAACTTCAGTGTTCATAGT
>SYMW01000299.1 GCA_005805305.1 Verrucomicrobiales bacterium | reverse complement strand
CGAGCGCGACTGTGCTGAAAGCCAGTCGCAGCAGCATCTCAGGCTCGCTATCACGCCAAACCTGCTGCGGCTGGTGCTTCGCACACAACCGCGCTCCGGGCTGCCAGCCAAATTCACCGTCAACCTGCGGATGCACTGGAGAAAAGTCGTGTCGAGTGAACCTTCTTGATTGATTCAATGAATCTGCAATAAGATCGTTCGCGCGACGAATTCTATGACATAGAGTAGCCACGCTCTAGGCCAGGCCTGCGGGCAAAAGCAATAAAATGGGTTTTTTCAAGAAACTCTTTAGTCAGAAACGCGAGCACGCCATCACGGATGACCTTCTTGAGTTTCTGGCGAAAGACGAGGTCGATAAGTTGGTGCCGATACTCGACAGATCCAACCTTTGGGAGGCTCGGAGGCTCGAGCAACGGTTGGCCTATCATGTCACCCCAGATGAAATAAGCCAGCTCACGATTGACCAAAAAAGCTGGCTCGCGCTGGCCATCGATTACCAATGCCCCCGCTTGGTGTCTTTGCTTCCCGCCCATGGGATCGATGGAGAGAGCCTTTGCTATCGCGTTATGATGACAAGCATTGGCCGTTGCGACGCGGACGAACTGAGGGACAAGGGATTTAAAGCCGTTCACATCGAGAATTATGATTTGCATCGTTATTTTGATAACGCCATGGAACAGCACCAACGCCTCCTCCTCAGCCAAGACCTGTCTGAAATGAACAAAAAACGCAGGCTTCAATCAACCATTCAAGCGATACAGAAGCACTACGACGGCACGCTCAACGAGATTCGGCGGGCCAACCAGATGTAACCTGTAGCTGAGAAAGCCCAGAATGTCCGTCGAAACGCAAGACATGCCGCCGCAACGGATTTCGGCGAACCCGGCATTGTACAGATTCTTCACAGAATTCAATTGCCTGGAGTCCGGAACCGCTTGTGTCGTGGGATTCGATGACGGGAATCCCATCAAGGCCATCGCCAAACAATGCCCCAAGCTTCGGATCGTTCAATTCGAGCGCTCTCCATTCCTCGAAGCGCAGATGTCCAAAGTAAAAGGCTTGGGCAACGCTGGATTTGAATATCACATCGCACACCTCACAAAAATCCAGCACTACAACACAATCTTCGTTCCCGTGAAGAAAGGGAAACGGCTGGTGCAAGAGGCTAGTTTTAGCCTTGATGATGTGCGCGGCGGACATCCCGATCTTCCCGTATTCGAAGATAAAACCGCCAGGATGACGGCCAACTCCAACCCGACGGACCCCGACGATATCTACCAGGCCGAGAAAGATCTGCACCAGCGTATCGACGATCTGACGAGGATGGATATCAAGAACGGCGTCGTCGAGGTGTGCTATATCATGCAATGCCTCGATACGTTCAAACTCAGATTGGACGTCCTCATCATAGCCGAAGATCTCGAGCTGGAATTATTCGAAGGCGCCAAGAACACGATCAACCGAAAACGGCCCGCAATCATGATGCCTAACCAGTGGCCGATGATCATGGAAGTGCATCAGTTCCTCGAACCTCTTGGATACACCGCTTACATTTACGATCCTGAAGAACATAGCTTGTCGGCATTGGAGTCCGACGACAAGGCTCAGTACCTCTTCTATTTGCACTACACCATGTTCAAGCCGCCTGTGGGTCAAACCTTAACCCTGCTTTGACCGCTCTCGGACTTCTAAACTCCTCCGCGAATCGCGCTTCGAGAGCTCCCCGACCGACGCTGTCATCCCTCCAACCTTAAACCTTAATACGGCAGTTGGGCATCGTCTAGATTTGCAAAAGCCTGGATGAGTAGGCTTTGACGAAGAGCGAGGCAAATGCCTTGTGGCTCTGGTGAGTGATTCGGACAAAGTTCATCGCCAGGTTCTTGCGAAGATTCACAAAGGGCCACTGCCGTTTGAAGGTTCATTCCAACACACCGACAGCGCTGCCATTCACGGAGGGTAGAGAGCGCCCAATTCGAGGAGCAGTTTTTCCAATCGCCCGTAATAGGCGGCCTCGCCGAGCTCTGGTTTCTTGTCGCGAAGCTTAAATATCTCAAACTCCAAAGCATCCCGCTTGTCGCGCACTTCGGGAGTCAGCGCTCGATCCCTGGCATTGGCCACCAAATGGATCTGGTGCGCGCGCAGTCCATCCAGAGCGACTCCGTCCCCCGATTTCTTGGCGGGACGCACCCCACGATACCACTCGGCAGGAGTCCCTTTGCCATCCCCATTGTCGTCCAGCAAGGGATGCTCCGTCAGCATTCGGCCTTCCGATTTGTAAAAGTCCGAGACTCGATGGGCGGCCGACAAAAAAGCCTCCAAAAGCGACACTTGGCCGTCATGATCCAGGTCCGACTCAACGTCTCCTATCGCGGCCGCCATCGCCCTCCCGAATCGAGTGTAATTTTGCTCGAAACCGCTCTTGGTTGCCGTCACCACCACGCGATTTGGGGCCTTCAACGCCGACAAAAAAGCCCCGCTCGCGGACGCGCAATGCACCACCACCACCGGCCTCGTGAATCCGCGAAGCAAAGCCACCAAGTGGGCGGCGCTCAGATCCGGCCCCTCGAGATTAAACTTGGCGTCGATCCCGTCGAAAGTTCCATGTCCGATCATGACCAGCCACAATGGGATCAACCCTCCAGGTTGCAGCGTCTCCACCGCGCGGTTGAACCGAACCAGCTGCGAGTCCACCGCGGCGGAGGCCGAGGATGATTCGCTCCCCGCTCGGGGGGCGACAACCACGGCCTTGACGTCCCCTTTGCGGGCTGCTTCCTCCCAACTTTCAATCGCCGCCTTGAAATCCTCCGCCAACGACTCCTCGCCAACCACTCCGGAGAGAACAACCATCTCCGCGGACGCTTGGGGCTTCGCCTCCTGGCAGAAGGCGGGGGCCGCCAGACAAAAGCAGCACCAGAAAAGAGCCGCCCTCATGCTAGGCCTCCTCGCCGCCGGATCCCCCACTCGATCCCAAAACACGCGATCGCGAGCAACAGCCAGATCGAACGATGCCAAATCGGGTAGCTGGAGGATTCCTGAATGGGCGACGAACGCGTGGCTAGCGTGGGAGCGAACGCCTCCAGTTCATCCAGTTTGACCATGCGTCCGCCGGTGGCCTTCGCGAGGTCCTGCAAGAGTCCAACATTGGGCCTCACCGAGGCGAATTCGTCCGCGGCCGGCTCTGAAACCCAGCCGACCTCGGCAACCCCTACCGCCTTGCCCAATCCATCCGTTACCGTGGTTTTCGCCGAGAAAGCACCCGGCTTGGCGCTCCAAAAATTGCCTTGGTAGGAACCCGTTTCCTCAGCCGAAGCATCGGTGGTCACAGCAGCCGTTTCGACCTCGCTTGATCCCACCCGCTGCACGGTGATGCTCACGTGCGCATCCTCCATTGCCTCGAAATCCGGCTTCCGGGCGCGAACCATTAGATCCACGGAACGGCTCGCATCTCCAGGCTTGGGGACGACCGACACATCAACCTGCTTGAGAGTGTCCGCCACGAGCCATCGCACGAGTTGCCGCCAAACCTTTTCCATGTCCTGCCTCGACTGTTCGTCGCGCATGCCCCACCGCCAAAGGTCCCCAATCATCATCGATGCAGCACGCCCGTGCCCGTAGCGCTGGACGGCCAGAGCGGGCAGCAACCGTCCGTTGGACTTCACGTGCGCCATCACGCTCGCGCCAGGCTTCAAACCTCGCACTGTGTTCAAGACACGGAACGGCGGCATCCCTTCGATCCTGTCGCGCTCTCCAGGCTCCATCTCCCTGAGTCGCATCCAAGGCTGCAACCAACCTTCACGGCTCAGTTCCCATTTATACTCCTCACCAGTGCTCGGAACACCCGCGTCCCCCGGCGCTCCAGAACTTTCCTCAAGATACACCGGCAAAAGACCGGCGAGAGGCGTCCTTGAATACTTGCCCTCGCGGAAGCTTTCCTGCCCTCCCAACATCACAAAGCCGCCGCCTCGCTCCGAAACAAATCGCACCAATAAATTCATCTGTTCCTGTGTGAAAAACTCGGACTCCAAGTCGTCCACAATCACGGCATGGTAGGGAAAGAGTTCCTCGGCGGTCTTGGGGAATCCCCCGCGCAATTCGTTCTCATCCCGGGTGTCGAGCCGGATAATCACCGGTTGATCGTAACGCTGGGTTTCATCCTCGACGCCTCCAAAACCACGAAACAAGGGATTGGATCGTTCACCGGCCCTCCCCTTGAAATCGAACTTCGGCTCGCGCTTGGCGACCCGCATCAATGCCGCCATGGTCACTTGCTCGTCTTCCTTGAGGGCGCGCCGCAGGAATTTATACTCCCAATTCGGCCTGCCGCTGACATACAACACTCGGTAGTTTTCAGAAGACCGGTAAACAGGAACGATCCTCTCGTTGTTGACCAGTGTGGCCTCATCGCTCCCAGTCTCGGGCGATGAGGAGCCAACCGCTTGTTTTGAAAGCGCCTTAACCCGGTAAAAGCTGAGTCCATTCTGCCGGGGTTTGAACTGAAACCGAAATGCCAAAGGCGCTTCCGAGGCCCCAGCCACCTGAGTCAGCTGCTCGATCATTTTCTCGGCCTTCCCCGTGGCATTTCCTCCAATCTCCCACAATTGAGCGACGATCTCCCGGCCCCCATATCCAACGGCCATCACTTCCGCCTGCACCGTCACCGGGGCATCCTCAAATTCTGTCTCCCGCACGGAGACGGCCTTCACAGCAACGTCCAACGGCGGTTGATCGCTTCCAAGCAACACGGGATAAATTGGCGGCAATCCCGCGATCGACTTTAAACCCAGCGCCAAATCGGTCGCGTTGCCATCGGTGAAAAGAAGGATTCCCGCGAGCGGCCGCCCTCGAAAACGCTCCCCAAGCTCCCGCAAACCCGTCAACAAAGACGAGCTTTCGCCTTCCGCTTTCAGGCCCTCAAAACCAGCCAGTTCTCGCAACTGCGAATCGATCCCGTACCGGCGAACCTGAAAATCCTTCTCAAGCACGCCAGGCCATCGCACGGAGGAGGATGTGAGCGCGCTTTGCAACAATGCCGCACGACTGGTCTGGCTGCCCCGATCGCGCACCGACAAGCTCGCGCTCGTATCCGCGACCACTCCGAAGTAGTTGGCCCCTGGGCGAGCCCGAAGATGAACCCAATGCGGATCCAGCAAACATAACGAGATCAAGGCGACCCCCGCCCACTTCAACGCGAACGCCCAAATCCTCCCGCTCTTCGAGAGAGAGTTTGGGCGGTAGCTCAAGTAAAGAAGGGCCGCCGCGGCCGCCAGCGCCGCCAGCACCAGCCACAGCCAATCACGGCCCATCAATGAAACCACGCACAACATCGTCGAGATCCTGCCCCACAGTGACAGCCGCCCATTCCCAACGCGACCGAAAAATCAGATTACCACCCCCCCTCCCTATCAGCAGAAAGCTTGGGATCAGCCCGAACGGTTGACGAATGCTATCGCCACGCCGCCAGCCCCTGTTCCCGCGGCTCGCTCAGCCCGGATCCGCCGCCAAACAATTGAAAATATTTCTGTAAAAATCAGGATGGCTCTCCCACGTCTGCGCCGTAATGATCTTGCCATCCACCACGCTCGGCTGATCCACCCACTCCGCCCCGCCAGCCTTCGCTTCCCATCGCACGTTGCAATAGCACGTCACCCGCCGGCCTTCCACCACGCCCGCCGCGATCAAGACCTGAATGCCATGGCAAATCGCGAACATCCACTTGTCTTTCTCATGGAACCGGCGGACCAGCTTGATCAACTTCTCGTCATGCCTCAAAAACTCCGGAGCCCGCCCCCCAATCAACAACAACGCATCAAACTCCCGCTCGCGGACTTGGGAAAATGCAAGATGGCTCTGGATGAGATACCCGGGTTTCTCGATATACGTGTTCCACCCAGGGGAGAAATCGTGGATAACCCCGTTTAACAGTTTCTTCTGCGTCGCGGCTATGGCGGGTTCCCAGCCAGCTTCGAGAAATCGGTGATACGCGTACAGGATCTCGTAGGACTCTCCAGCGTCGTCCGTCACGATCAAAATTTTCTTTGCCATGAGTTTCCTGATGAAGGGCGTTCGAATGGCGAATGTCAACGCTGGAACCTCCGAGCGCCATCCACCACTCGGTCCCACTGAAAAGCAGGTCCCGGATCCACTTTATTGGTCTGAATATGGTAATGGCCCAGCAGCCCGCCATAACCCGCCAGCACCTCATCCGCCAGTTTCTCCGTGATCAAAAGCCCGTCCTTTCCGCGCGGATAATCGCACCGAATCTTTGGAAAAACCTTGCAGAGGGCCGCCACCAATTTGCTCAAGGCAGCGTACTGCTCAGAAGTAAAATCAAACTGGCGCAGCCGCTGCCCCTGCACCACTCCCGTCACCGGTTCACGCCGCGCGGGACGCGCCACGAAATTCGGAACCAAGAACCCGGGATCCCCGAAACGGGCGGGCACGACAATCTTTGGCCATCCATCAGCTCCGGTTTTATACCATTCTGCGAGGGGCCCATCGCCCCCCAATGGAAATGCCCCAATATTCGCGATCTCAACGCCAACACTCCGAGTGTTGGAAGACGTGGCATGCCAGGCCCGCTCCTTCAAATCAAGCGTCTGGTAAACCGTGCCGTCCAGGTCGAGCAGGAAATGGACGCTCAACCCGCGAAGATCATGCAACACTTTGAAACATTGACGGCTCGTCCCCGAGGCGTCGAAGTGCAGCACAAATTGATCGACCGTCTCCCGCAGCCAATCCAGCTCCCAGCCTCCCCCGCGCGCTTGCTCGATTTTCTCGGGAGTCAACCCCTCGCGGCGCAATCCATACCGATTTGGCGTTTTCAGCGCCGGCACCGCATCCTTGGACGCGTCCCAGGAAGACTTGTCGAACGCGGCAAATCGGCGCTCCACTCGGTACGCGTCGTACCCACCTGGATCCATCCACGTGACAACCCTGGTTCCCGTATGAAACAATTGGCCCGCAACGATGATTTCATCGCCATGGCGAGGCGCTCTGGCGCCTGGTTTCGGCAAGCGGGCGCATCCCGCCGCCACGAGGAGACACAGGCAGCAAAGCAGGAATCGCAAGCCACCTGACCACAGGCCATCACAATCGCGCCTAATCACTCTGAGCACGCTTCATTAAGGCCGGAATATTGCAGCGGCGCAAGCCACCGGAGTCTTCGATCTCGATTTTTGAGCCGAGGCGCCTAAGGTGTGTCGTGCCCAGACTGGCGAGCATGGATAAACAATCGATCAAAAAGGAGGAGCCTGGAGAGCCCAAGACATCCAACAAGCTCGCATGGATCATCACAGGTCACGAGATGTTTGAGTCAATGGTGGAGCACATCCGAGAAGCCAGAACCTCGATCCGGTTGGAAATGTACATCTTCGAGGACTCCATTCCAGGACGGGCCGTGATGGAGGAACTGATCCTTGCGGCCGAAAGGGGGGTCGATGTGCGAGTGCTGCTGGATGCCTGGGGTTCCGCCAGTCTGCCCACTTCGTTCTGGGATCATTTGACCCGTCTCGGAGGGCGTTTTCGGTGGTTCAATCCCATATCACTGAGGAGCCTCGGCCTGAGAAATCATCGGAAATTGCTCGTGGTGGACGAAAAGTTCTCAATCATCGGCGGATTCAACATCGCAAACGAATACATAGGGGATGGCGTCCTCCACGGCTGGAGGGATTTGGGCCTCAGAATCGATGGCCCTCTCTCCGAGGATCTGTCGGAATCTTTCGACTCTTTGTTTGCCGTCGGCGATGTGGCCCTCCTCCCCTTTTCGAGACTGAGGAAATCCGAACTCCGTAAGAAGATCCAAAGAGGTAATGATTCCCTTCTTCTCAGCGCCCCGGGGAGAGGCCGCGGGGAATTCGAGCGAGCACTCACTCTGGACTTCCATGCTGCTTCGGAAATCAGCATCGTGGCCGCCTATTTCTTACCTCCTCCCCGCGTGCGCTGGGCTCTCCACCGGGCCGTCGCCCGAGGCGCGCGGGTCAGAATCATCCTGCCAGGAAAATCAGACGTGCCCGTGTCGCAATTGGCGAGCCGGAGTTACTACCAGGCACTGATGCGCGCCGGCATCGAGCTCTTTGAATATCAGCCACAAATTTTGCACGCAAAATTGGTCGTGGCGGATGATGTTGTCTATGTCGGTTCGGCCAACCTGGACCGCCGAAGCTTTCGAATCAATTTTGAACTCACAGTCCGCTGTCAGGACTCAAAACTGGCCGCGCAGGCCCGGCACATTTTCCAGGACATTGGCTCCCATTCCAGTCCTATCGATCCGGTCGCTTGGCCCAAATCGCGGGGGTTCTTCGATAAATTGAAAGAGAGTTGGTCGCACCTTCTCCTCGCCAGGATCGATCCTCTCGTGGCGCGCCGCCAATTGCGAACCCTCAGATAGGGTGCGACTTTTTCCGTCGGTCAGTTTTTTGCAAGTTCTGTCCAATATTGGCTCCAATCGTTGTTGGCGCGGGTGGTTCTGAGTTGAAGCATGACTTCAGTATTTTGGAGAGTCCACCAGGCACCTGCAATCTTGAGGCGGTGCTGAATCACATGGCGGTGTCCGCTTTCAATTTCGCCTGAACCAATGGGAAGCCCGTCGGCCCTGGCTCCGGCATAGTCCAAGTTGTCCTTCCGTTTGTGGATGTACTGGTAAACGCCACACACGGGCGTTTCCTCTTGTTCGAGAGGTTCTAAATGGGTTTCCAGCGTTTCGAGCACTTTGCCGAATTTGTTTCCCAAGAGCAAACCATGCTGATGGTGAAGCCACTGCTGTTTTTTGGCAGGCGCAATGCTGTCTGCGGCCACGCTCAAGTGCTCGTTCACATGATAAAAGTCCACCGTGAACTTTGCCTTCTGCTCCCACGGAGCGAATTGTTCCCTGAATGCATTGAAGATCGGATCGGCCCCGTCGGCCACCGCATGCACCGAGCTTGTGGGCAGGAGCCCGGCTCCGATGGCAACCGCTCGCCAATGGGAAAGAACGGTGTGGAAGAATGGAACTCAAAGCGACGCGTAGAGGGCACGCAGGCGGGGCAGGGCGGCGGTCCAGGCAAGCCTGGAAAGGATGGAGGAGCGTAACCAGCGGACGAGTTTGACGGAGTATTGGACGGGCTTG
>SYMW01000298.1 GCA_005805305.1 Verrucomicrobiales bacterium | reverse complement strand
GATTTGGACTTGCTCGCCTTTTTCCCCTCCAGGGGTCGGTTTACTGAGGTCTGACCCTTGAATCCTGGGATTTCCTCAGGAAACTGATTTGGTAATAACCACGAGGGTTCGATTCCCTTCCCAGGCTCCATTGATAATCCTTAAAACGGCAGTTGAACCTCGTGGAGATTTGCAAAGCCTGGGTGAGAAAGGGTTGACGAAGAGGGAGGCATATCCCTTGTGGATCTGGTGAGCGTTTCGGAAAAACTTTATCGCCAGGATCTTGCGAAGATTCGCCAAGGGCGTCTGCTGTTTTAAGGTTCAGACCTCAGAACCAGGGGGGTAGAACGAGAAAAACAATGGCGAGTTGGATTTCCTTGATTTGGAACGAGACCAGAGCGCTGACAGCTTCGCAGGAGCGAGCGGTCAGGGTCCGATTTGGAGGACAAGGAAAGGGCGTCAGGCAGGGACGTTCATTTTAAGTTCCATCTCGGAGCGCCGACCCAGGCGGAACTTGAGTTTCTTGCCCGGCAGACACGGATGGCACAGTCCCTTTGCGTTGATCCCTTCCAAGGTCTGGCAGACGACCTTCTGTATCTGAACCCACTGGATCACCTGGTGGCGGCTCAAGGCTTCGAAATGACCCGGTATGCGGACGATTTTGTTGTCCAATGCCGCAGTCAGGAAGAGGCCGAGGCTGCAATGGAAGAGATCAAACAATGGGCGCAGGAAAACGGGCTGACCATACACCCGGCCAAAACGCGAATCGTGGACGAAAGGCAGAAAGGCGGATTTGACTTCTTGGGCTACCACTTCGAGCGGGCGATGAAATGGCCTCGGCAGAAGAGCTTGGACAAGTTCAAGGACACGATCCGTCATCGAAAGCGTCGGACGCAAGGCAAGAGCCTGGGAGAAGTCATCGACTGCCTCACACCCACGATGCGGGGATGGTTCGAGTACTTCAAACACAGTCATTGGAATGTCTTTCCAGGCATTGATGTTTGGGGGCGAATGCGACTGCGCAGCATACTACGCAAACACCAGGGCAAGAAGGGCAGGGGCCGTGGAAGCGATCATCAACGCTGGCCCAAGGTCTGCTTTGACGCTCTGGGGTTCTTCAGTCTGGAGAAGGCCCACAGGGTGCTCCTGCAATCTCGATGAGAAACTACCGACTGGAGAGCCGGATGTGCGGGAGACCCGCCTGTTCGGTTCGGAGCGAGGGGCAAGGTTCAATCCCTTGTCCCTACCCCTATCCTCTAACCTTAAAACGGCAGTTGCCCCTGTTCAATCTTCGCAAGATTTTGGCGATAAAGTTTTCCGAATCACTCGCCAGATCCACAAGGGAAATGCCTCCCTCTTCGTCAACCCTCTCTCATCCAGGCTTTTGCAAATCTCCACAATGTTCAACCTCCGTTTTAAGGTTGATTTGTTCGCGGCTCATGCCTTTCCGAAGTAACTTGCGAATCCACTCCGCGGCGGCAAGGCTTCCCGCCAGTCTGCCCGGTGGGACTTTCAATTCATGCGCATGCGCGGCAATCACACGTCTAGAATCGCGTTCGTCCTCCTGATGGCGTTGCTCCACACCGCGCGCAGCGCCGAAAGCGCGGACAAAAACGCCCCCTCCGATCCGGCCAGGCAGCGTCGAGAGTTTCGTGAGTTTGCGATGGGCCGGGAAGGGAATGCGCCACGCGGGCGGGAGTTGTTCAAAGACGAGCAGCGATTGGCCTGTGGGAAGTGTCACACGGTGGATGGCACTGCAGTCAAGGTTGGGCCGGACCTCTTCGCCGTGGGTGACAAGTTTCCCCGCGAAGAATTGATCCGGGCGATTCTGGAACCCTCGGCATCCATCGCCGTGGGCTACGGCACGACGATTCTCGAAAAAAAATCGGGCGAAGAATTGCAGGGTGTCGTGAAGCAAAAGACGGCCCAGATGATCGAGTTGACCCTCGTGGATGGCGCGCGCGTTCGCGTCGCCAGCGCCGACATCAAAGAGGAACGCGGAAGCACGGTGTCCTTGATGCCGGACGGATTGCAGGCCGGGATTTCTCGCCAAGACTTCGCTGATCTGATCGAGTATCTCGTCACTCTCAAGGAACCTGAATCGGCGCTTCAAAGCCACGTTGGCGTCCCCGCTGGCATCCTCCAGTTGGCGGAGCCCGTGGCCGTGGTTCCGTTCCTCCAGGAGCCGATTCGCTCTCCCGATGGCGTCGAGCCGAAGCCAGGCGATATACGTTCCGGATTGTTGTGGTTCGGTCAGATCCCCGGAGTCGATTCCACATTCGCCGCAGTTCACCAGACCGGGAGGATCTGGGCGATCGAGAGGCATGGAACCAGGGAGACTAAAACTCTGTTCGCCGATTTGTCCAAGGAGCTGTTTAACGAACGCGGCCCCAACGGGCTCCTTGGATTGACGTTCCACCCAGAATTCCGGGTCAACCGGAAATATTTTCTGAAGCATCAAGTCTTCGAGGAAAGCGCCATCGCGACGATCGTCGTGGAACGCCAGGCCAGGCCTGATTTTCTAGCCGATTCGGGCACGCCTTCGCGCCGAGTCTGGAAGGCCATGAGCGCGACCCAGGACCACAGTGGTGGTTGCATTGGATTCGGCCCGGACGGCTTTCTTTACATCGCCATGGGCGACACAGGCCCTCAGAAGGACCCTCAAGGGCATGGGCAGGACATGAGGACGTTTCTCGGCAAGATCATGCGTCTTGACGTGGATAGGGCGGATCCGAGCCTCCCTTATGCGGTCCCCGGGGACAATCCATTCCGAAGCCGCGCCGACGCGCGGCCGGAGATTTGGGCTTCCGGTTTTCGAGAGCCGTGGAGGTTCAGCTTCGATTCCGTCACGGGCGATCTTTGGGTCGGCGACGTCGGCCAGGATCGGGTCGAAGAAGTTTCCATCGTGCGGCGAGGTGAGAACCACGGCTGGAATGTTTTCGAAGGTTTCGAGCCTTTCTCGAACGTGTATCGAAAGGAGGGCGTGAAGTATGTCCCTCCTGTGTTCGCCTACCGCCGAAAGTATGGCAATTCGATCACTGGCGGTTTCGTTTATCGCGGGGACAAACGCTCCTCGTTTTTTGGCGTTTACATCTGTGGTGATTACACTTCGCGCCGATTGTTCGGGCTTAAACAAAAGGACCGCCGGCTTGAGGTCGTTCGCCAGATTGGCGTGTCGCCGCAAAGCATCGCCTCTTTTGGAACGGATGACCGGGGCGAAATCTATCTCGTGGGGTACGAGGGCATGGTTTACCACCTCGATATTTCCGGCGCAAACTTTGATGGCAGAACTGTTGGGCCTGTGCCTTAACCATTCAACTGGCGGCAGGGCAGGGGTGCGCGGTATCGCAGCCTTACCGAGTATTGCTGGGTCAGGGCTTGGCTCAACCCAACCACCAGCGGCACGCTGAATCCACACCCTGGCCACGGGCCTCTGACGCGGCTGACCATTTGAGTCACGGCTCCAGCAGCTCGACGTGTTCTGAACTCATGTGCCTGCCTTTGGCATCTTTGAGCGCTAGGAACGCGACAATAGGCCGCTGTGAAGGAAGTTCCGCGGTCACTTGCCCCCCGCTTCCTTTGAATTGGGCCGGAGCCGTATGCCACTTCCGCTTCTGCCAGGGGCCAGTATTGGTGGTATAACAAAGCAAGGTCTCTTGAAGTGGACCGCCGTATTTCACCCGAGCCGAGAGCCTGCTGTCGCGCGTTTCGAGAGATCCTATTCTCGCCAACCCAGGCTTCCCTCGAAGCGCATGATCCACAAAGGAATCCACTTCGGGGAAAGTCCATATATGGCCATGCGGGCGATTGACCGCCACGGACACGTGCCGCCATGCAGCCGGAACCAGCCGGTAAGTCTTCAAATAACTGTCCAAGGGATAGGCAAAGTCGGTCGTCCCGTTCACGAAGAGAATCGGATGTCTCACGGCGCCCACGTATCGGCTTGGATCGAACAGACGCAGCCAGCGTTCGCGCGCTTCTGGCGTCATCGCGGCGAGGGAGCCGTCCTTCCACACGCTGTTTTCTCCCAGGAAGCCGCATCCATAAACTGGCACGGAGACTTTGAAACGCGAGTCGATGCCCGCCACGATGCATGTCAAATATCCCCCCCAGCTGATCCCCGTGAGACCGATCCGGTTCGCGTCCACGTCAGGCAAAGATCTGAGCAGTGAATGCCCCAAGATCACCGCGGACACCGCGTGATAGGTCCACATGTCCGGGGCTTCCGACTCCGTGAATTCCCGGAATTTGACCTTGTCCGCTTGGTCTGGTCCTCCGTCCGGCAACCGTCCTTTGGGACCATTCCCAGAGAGGTCCATCGCGAGCGCCACGTAGCCGCGTTTGGCCCAATGCTCGGCCCAATCCCGAAACGCCTTGCCACCGCCGCCATGCACCAGAACCATCGCCGGACGCTTCCCTTGGGCGCGATCGGCGGGCCTTGCCAAATAGGCAAACACGCGCGTCGGTTTCCCTTCAAAAGGTTCGCCCTCGTAGTAGAGCTCCCGCGCCAGCCCTTGAGTGCCGCCCCAGGTGAAAGCGGGAACACGAGTCAAAGTCGCCAGGTTCCACGGGCCGGTTGTTGAAGCCGTTTCCTTCGGCGTCGTTTTGCAACCCAAAACCGCCGTCAACAGGGCGAGCACGGCTCCCAAACAAGCGCGTCTGGAGAGAACAGCCTTGATTAGGATCGATGCGAAGGTCGCATTATGGATCGAAGCGTTTGGGGCTCTCTTCGCGGTGGGCATAGGTTGACGATGTGCTGGCGGCGCTGGAGTGTCAATTGCGCGGGAGCGATGGCCAGCCATGTTGGGCGCATCTCAGATTTTTATAGCAAGCCTCCTGCTCGTAATCGTAATCGTAATCGTAATCGTAATCCTACTCGTAATCCGCAGATCCTTCGTGGAGTCGGTAGTCCGAGTTGGCTCTAATCAATCCGACCAGCATTGAGACGATACTCCAGAGGCGATCTTTGCCGGGTTGGATTTCCTGT
>SYMW01000297.1 GCA_005805305.1 Verrucomicrobiales bacterium | reverse complement strand
GAGGTCATTGATTCAAAAACGCGCCGCGGTCGTGGACGTGGTCGTCCTGCGAATCAACCCAGTGTTCCAATTGGAGCGTGGCAGTTATGTTGTGAGCGAGGGCGCGGGTGTCGTGCTGATCTCGATCTTCAAGAACATCAGCGACGCGGGGCGTGTGCTGTTGACCACCCGAAATATCACCGCCAGCGCTCTGGATGCGGGCGCGGGGGACTTCACTCTGCAGGAGAAATTCCTGGATTTCGCGAGCGGTGAGACGAGCAAACGAATCGCGATCAGCATCATAGATGACCAGCGATCGGAGGGAAACGAGTCATTCGAGCTGCAGATCTCGGCCAACAGCCCTTCGTCTGTCGCTGAACCCGCCAAAGCCATCGTCACGATTGTGGATGATGACTCGGGGATTGTCTTCCTGGACACGAAATTGCCAGGTCCCATCCCGCCTCGGGAGGCTCTGTTGAAAGTGGGATTGGTGCCGCCGGAGGCGGATGGCCGGTGGCGATTCGTAGGCGAATTCCATTGGAGAGCCAACGGAAGTGTGGTTGAGGGATTGTTGGAGGGGCCTTATGAGATCGAGTTCAAACCCGCCAACAATTACGTCCATCCCTTGCCAACGATCGTGAACGTCGTGAATGGAACGACCACGTTCCGCGACTTTTTTTACCTGCCAAGCGCTTCGCCGAAACGAGGGAATTTGATGGTGACTTTCGAGGGGACGACTTTGGGAGGATGGAAACTGGAGGAGGAGCCCGATTCCTCCTATCGCTTGAGCGGCACGCCTTTGAACAACCTGAACGCGGGGATCTACTCCATTCAATTCAGGCCGGTGGACGGTTTGATCACGCCCGGAAGCATCAATGCGGAGGTGCGGGCCAACAACACGCTGGCGTATTCCGGAAAGTATGTGCCGGCGCCGCCGAGCACGTCCGACCGCATCAGGCCCACAGTCACTCCGGTCGCGTTCCTGAAATATCCTTACATTGGGGAGATCAGCCGTGCGGATGGCGAGCTTGGCTCCGGTTTTGTCGTGCGGGAACGGGTCGTCGTGACCGCCGCGCATGTGGTCTATGACCAAAAGAATCTCGCGGACGCCCGCCGTGTGCGGTGGCATTTCCAAAAGCACAAGGGCTCCAATTTGCCTCAGCCTCTCGTTCCACGGGGCTGGTATTTATACGAGGGTTACGCGGCGCGGCGGCGGGTGGAAGGCGCTGGCAGCGCCTCCACCGTGTTTTCGCAAAACCTCGACGCGGCGGTCCTGTTTTTTGCGGAGCCGGCGGGGCGGGGCGGCTTCGGTGGTTATCTCGGTTCAACGACCTTCCCGAATGAGTGGTTGACTGGCAGCGCCGAGAAAATGCTGTCCGGCTACCCTATCAACGGCATTCCCGCGTCGGATCAGGAAAAGATCCACGAAACGAATCCGGTCCCGCTGAGTCTCACTCCCGTGCCCGGTCTGACCGGTGGCATGCTGTATCGGACGCCTGAGCTGTTGAGTTTTCCTGGGAACAGCGGAGGCCCGCTCTGCGTTCGGCACAGCAACGGCAGGCTTTATCCGGCGGGGATTTTTGTCGCGCTGGACGCGGACAGTGTTTACGTGAAAAGCATCGATCAGCAAGTGGTCGACCTGATGAACCAGGCCGAGTTGTCCAGCATCACCGGGACCAACGCCTCGGCCGGAGGGGTGGTCAATTTTGGCAGTGATTTTGAGGATATTGTCGATGAAACCGGCGTCCTGCGCGTTCTGATTTCCCCGGAAGGCGCGGTGGAAGCGGGCGCTGGCTGGAGATTTGCGGGAGGCAATCCGGCCTATGTGGAAAAGGCCAGCAGCGAGACGCTCGTTTTGGCGTTTGATCTGCAACTCGAATTCAAGGCCGTTCCCGGATTCGTGAAACCAGCCAACCGGGTGGTCCCGATTTTGGGGGGCATCACGAATTCAGTGACGGTGCGCTACCTTCGTTCCCAACAGATCACATTTGCCGTGATCCCCGATCAGCGGCTCGGAGCCAACCCGTTGTTTTTGGAAGCAACCGCCGACTCCCAGCTGCCGGTGGTTTTTCAAGTCGTCAACGGCCCCGTGCGTCTGTTGGGCAATTCACTGGTGGCGACCGGCGTGGGACGCGCGACAGTGAGAGCGGTGCAAGAAGGAAACGCGGATTATGCCTCAGCCTTCGTCGAGAGAAGTTTTGAAGTGCTGGCCTCCGGATCAGGGGACAAGCCGCCGCTGCTCAGCTTCAGCAGCCAGACTGGTTTGATTCTCTCCGGGACCGCTGGCTCCACTTACCGCATCGAAGTGGCCAACTCTTTGGAAACCCCACCCGCGTGGGCGGCGCTCATCACCGTGACCGCGAGCAGCGCTTCGGTGGTCATTCCCAACACGACGCCGTCGACGCAAGGCGCGCGCTTTTACCGTGCCATCCTGGCCTCCCCGTGAGGGCCGCGTGGCGGACGCCCGACGGTCGGGTCGAATCCTCAGCGAGCCGCCGCCAATGAGACGCAGACGAGTTCACGGTCGTTGCGGGCGTACACGGAGCGGTTCGCGAACGCCGGGTGAGACCAGACGACGGGCCGGCGCGCGTCATGGTTGTCGGGTTCGAGGAGCCGGGCCCGGCTTATTTCCTCGTATTTTGCAGGACTCAGCTTCGCGATGATCAAGTCGCCACGCTCGCTGAACAAGAACCATCGAGATTCATGCTTCACAACAAACGCGTGGCCCCAACGCTCTGACTTGGCGGAGGTCGGCTCGAAGGTTTCCCAAAGGCGTTCGCCGGTATCGGCTTTCAAGCATCGGAATTGTCCGTAGCTGCACGGCCCGTAGAGGTGCCCATTCTCGATCCATGGAGTGCTCATCACGCTGTGGAGGCCGTCAGTGTCCTTCTCGCTTATTTTCTTGCTCTCCCAAACCACCGAGGGACCGTCCGTTCCGATTTTAAGCATCAGAGAACCGTTGTAGAATGAAGTCAAAAAAAGCAAATCGCCGGCTTTTCGAGGGCTGGCGATGGTCATGCCAGAGCGTATGGGAGCGGTGGGGTGCGCCCAAAAAACGTTGCCGGTCTCCGGATCCAGCGAGTTGACCGCCTCGGGGTGCCAGAGGATGAGTTGCCGTTTGCCCGCGAATTCGTGGATCATCGGCGGCGCGTAGCCGGGCTCTTTCGCGCTGAGCGCGCGCCACAGCTCCTTGCCGGTGTTTTTATCAAAAGCGACCGCGACACTGCCCTGTCCGCCCGCGAGGCAAATGAGTTTATTGCCATCGACGAGCGGATGCCCGGCGAAACCCCAAATCGGCGTTTTGACGTTGAAATCCTTCTTGAAATCCCGTGACCAGACGAGAGTGCCATTCTGCGCGTCCAGGCAGACGAGGTGGCCCTCGGCGCCCAGCGTGTAGACTTTGCCCTCATTCACGGCCGGCGTGACTCGGGGGCCGGAGGAATAGCTGACCGAATAAGAACAATCGTATTCGTGCTTCCAGAGGACGACGCCGTCTGACTCGTTCAGACACAGCACGCGTTCTTTGCCCGGGATTTGGCCGCGATCGAAGGGGTCCGATGGATTTTTGACTCCTGGCGCCAGCACCCGGTCCGCGACGTACACTTTCCCGTGAGCCACGGCCGGCCCGCTGTAGCCCGCGCCTATCGGCGCGCGCCAGCGAAACTGAAGTCCGCCAGAAGGAAACTTTTCGACGATCCCGGTTTCCCGCCAGACGGCGTCTCGCTGCGGTCCGAGCCATTGCGGCCAATCGTCGGCTTTCAGAGTGGCGGCAAGGCACATCGTGCCAAGACTTAAGTTTCGAACGAACGACTGAATGCGTCGGCAGGGGGAGAATGTCATGATGAGTGTCTTATTCCAATGTGCTTTCAAGATGAGTCTCATTCGCTGGTTCTTTCGACCTCTGCCGTCGTTGCTCAATCGTTACAGATCCTTATGGATATGCGCCTCTTTCGCGCCTAGCCAGAGATCGAAATCCCTGCGCCACTTAATCTC
>SYMW01000296.1 GCA_005805305.1 Verrucomicrobiales bacterium | reverse complement strand
GGCCCCGGCGGCCAGCCGCCTCCGTTTTCTCCGGCTCGCACTGGCTGGCCGCGCCGCCTGTTCGATCGACGACCAGGAAATCCGCCGCGGCAGCCCCTCTTACGCCATCGACACCGTCCGGGATTTTGCTTGGCGTTTTCCATTCGCCTCGCTGTTTTACTTGATAGGCGCCGACCATGTGGCGCAACTGGCCAAATGGCGGGATGCGCTTGAACTGGCAAAGCTCACGGAGTTCGTGGTCATCCCGCGGCCAGGCCACGTGGCGTCGGCGACCGCTCCGCCCCAATTTCGTGTCCGCGTGCTTCGCGGAATCCCGAACAGCGTCTCTTCGCTGGAGATCCGGGCTCGCGCAAAGGGCGGGCTCCCCATCGACCTCCTCGTCCCTTCCGTGGTTGCGGAAGCCATCGAAAGAGAGCAAACTTACAAGAACTGATCGACTGTACACCGCATGGATTCGAAAGAACTGGCCCTGAGATGCCTCAAACTGGCAGATAACAAAAAAGCCGAAAACATCGTCCTACTCGATGTGCGGAAACTCTCCTCGGTGACGGACTATTTTCTCATCGCCACAGGTACGAGCCTCCCCCATTTGCGGGCGATCGTCGACGAAATCGAGGATGGCATGAAGCAGGATTCGGGGCTGCGCCCGAGGACGCGCGAAGGCGGCGCTGGCGAAACGTGGATCGTGCTCGATTACTTCGATGTCATCGTCCATGTGATGCGAGGCGACATCAGGGAGCGGTTCGATCTGGAAGGACTGTGGCGCGATGCCCCGAGAATCGAGCCGGGCGCGCCAGAGAAACCCTCCGAGCCCCGCGCCAGGCCCGCGAGGCCGCGGGCCAAGGCGACAACCGCAAAACGAGCCAAACCGGGCGGGCCCCGCAAGAAACCGGCCGCCACGCCGAACGACAGCCCGTGATCTCGCGTGGCACTATCGGACCCCCTCGCCTTCCAAGAAACGCGGGCCATCGTCGCGTGCGTGGCGCGGTCGCGTCCGATGCCCCAGAACACCGGTCCCCAACGCCCACGCCCAGGCACCAATCTTGAAAACGCGTTTGACCAAGACCGGCTGGCTGTTCCTCTGGGGCGCTCTGCTTCTCTACTTGGCATCACTCACGTCGCAGTCCAGTCTGCTGATTTTATTGATCGGCATTTTCGCCGGGTGCATCGCCATCAATGCCGGGGCAGCCCGGCGCATCGCCAAAGAAGTGCGTGTCGAGGCGCCCCTGTCAGAATCCATTCCCGAGGGCGGCCGGCTCAGGCAATCCTGGCGGGTGACCGCGCCCTGGAAGCACCAGGCGGGATTCATCGAAGTCTCCCGACCGGACGTTCCAGAGCCCGTGCTGAGGATTGCCCAATTGGAAGCAGGCGCCCAAGTGGCTTTGGCCCCGTCTCTTTCTTTCCAAAGACGAGGAGTTTTTCCCCACGCTCGTCTCGAAGTGTCGTCCTGCTTTCCCTTCGGACTGGTGCGATGTTCCTCGCCGCTGAACCTGCCCGGGGAAGTGTTGGTGGTCCCGGCCGTTTATTCAGCAGATTGCCCCCCGGCATCTGGCTACGAACCAATGCTCGGAGGCAAGTTCAAAGGCCAGAGGAAGTCGGAGTCCGGAGCCGAGTTCGCCGGCATTCGGCCCTTTAAGCCTGGGGATCCCGTCAAACAAATCCATTGGAAGTCGAGCTCAAAAGGCATCGGACTAATGGTTAAAACGTTCAATGAAGAACTCTCGGGACGCCTGGGCATCATCCTGGACTGCGATCCCCCTTCCAAACCGGGGCTGTTTGACGACACGGTGCGGGCTGCGGGATCCCTGCTCTTCGCGGGGCTGGACAAAGGTCATCATGTGGAATTTGTGGCGACAAGCGATCTCGAGACGGTGTCAACCATCCCCCCTTTCGCCGATGGGGAGGAAATATTGCGGCTGCTCGCAAGGCTTCAACCTCAGGCGGGATCCATGTCGCGGAAGAATCTGGATCGAGCCTTCGCCTCGCTCTCCAAGAAATCCTCCGTTGGTCTCGTCTTGACCCGTTTGACTCCGGTGACTATCGAGTTTCTGACCGAGTGGATGGGGAGACGCCGGCGCTTCTCGGTGTACGCGCCCCATGGCACCCCGCTCGACGAGTTGCCACCAGAAGTCGCGGGGCACTGGTTTGGACAAGATTCAATCTCGAGATGCGTATGAACCTTAAGACGGCAGTTGCCCAAGGCGAATCTTCGCAAGATCCTGGCGATAAAGTTTTTCCGAATCAGTCACCAGATCCACAAGGGATATGCCTCCCTCTTCGTCAAGCCTTTCTCATCCAGACTTTTGCAAATCTCCACCAGGTTCAACTGCCGTTTTACGGATGAAGAGCGCCTTAAATCAGTTCATTTTGCTGGGCATCCTCTGCCAAGGCCTGACTTGGGATGGCTATTTGATTCCTTCCATCTCGGTGGGTCTCTGGATTTTGAGCCTGCGCCTGGCGAGGCGCGGGGTTCGACTCTCCCAGCACTTTGAAGCGGCGGCGCTCGTGGCCGGCTGCCTGGCTGGTTATTGGCTGGGCAAGCTTCCAGGTCAAACCTCCCACTTCTTCATTGGCTACGGCATCACGTGCGTTCAATTGGCGCGTGCGATGCGGCCGCTGAGCGCCCGCGACAAATTATTTTCGATCGTCGCCGCCTGCGTGCAACTGGGGGTGGGATGCACGGTGATTCTGGATTTCCGATTTGTTTTCGTGCTCCTAGCGGCCGTTTATCTCATTCCACGCTCCCTCATGGAGCTGCAACGCGATCAGTTTCCCCGCTCGCCCTCGGCCGCCGACTCCCCCACGCTCCTGCCCTTGCCCTTGCCCATCCCATGGTCCGCGTATGCGCTGATCTTCTTCACGATGATCGCCGTGTTCGTTGGCTTCCCGCGCGCCGCGATCGGATCCCCCTTGCAAAGCCGTCGAAACGCAAATCCCAACGAAGGCAGCCTCTTCGACTCCATCCTGGATCCCACCCGGAGCGGCCTCGCGCAATCCGGCAAAACGATTTTTCAGATTGAAGGAAGCCATATCGGCCTGCTGCGATCCTTCGCCTTGGTCGACTTCGATGGCACGCGGTGGCTGCCAGACCACCGCGCCTCGCTGAAAGGTTTGCGCTTTGTCCCCACGAACGATCTCCCCAAGCTGCAGCACCGCCGCGTTCGCGTGAAGGAAGTCGCGTTTCTTGGGCGTGTTCTTCCCACGGATGGCCCGGTGTCGTATCTGACCGGCAAATTCTTCAGGCGGCCCTTGCAAAACTTCCATGGCATCATCGAATGCGATTCGATGTGGAACACGGCCAACAACATCTACGAGTTTTGGCTGAATCCACAACCGCGAGCGGACCTGATCCCAGCCACCATGATGGCGCGCCTGACGCAGCATCCGGAAGTGTCTCCGCGACTGCGCGCTTGGCTGGAGGCGCGGGTGGAAGGAGCGGCCTCACCCCGGGAGCAGGCATCGAAACTGGAAGCTTATTTCCGGGACCATTTCACCTATGACCTCGGCGCTCCCGTACTCAAAAGGCTCAACGCGCTGGAAGAATTTCTCTTCGAGCAGCGCCGGGGTCATTGCGAACGGTATGCCTCCGCGATGGCGCTCCTCCTCCGCATGCAAGGAATCCCCTCGCGCGTCGTGATCGGCTACCTGGCCAACAGCCAAAGCTGGTTCTCGGGGTGGCACAACGTTCGATTCAAAGACGCGCATTCGTGGACCGAAGCTTATTTCCCCGATCACGGATGGGTACAATTCGACGCCACTCCGCGATCCCGCGAGCTCACGACCGGATTGGAAGTTCGTGATTTCGTGGACGCCCTAGACTTGGCTTGGTTCATGAATGTCGTGAGTTTCGACGGGGCGATGCAGCGCGAGTTCTTTTCAAATGCGGCCCAACTCGCCGAACGAACCGGAGCCTGGTTTTCCGGGCATCGAAGCGACTCCAGCCTGGTCTTCCTGGGCGGAGTTGGAATCATTGGCGGCGTCTGGCTCCTGGTTTTCGGCCGTCGATTCTTGAGGCCCCGCGGGAAGATGACTCACAGGGAAAGCGAGCTGTGCGCGAGCCAATACTACAGACAGATGCTGCTGATCCTGAAAAAATCCGGGCTTTCGCGAGCACCGTCGCAGACGCCGCGGGAGCTTCAAGAGTTCATTGACTCGACCCGCTCTGACTGGAGCGAGCACACGGCGCCCATCACAAATTCGTTTTGCGAAACGCACTATGGCGGCCGCGCTTTGCACGCTTCCGAGGAGTTGGCGCTTGAGAATGCCCTGGGACGGTTGAAGAAAACGATCCTCTCCAAACCGCAAGAATAGCCAGTGCCACTGACAATTCTGTCAGCCTTAGAACGGCAGTTGACCAAGGCGAATCTTTGGTTTTAAGGTCCATGGCCCTGTTCGGCGGTTTCTTCGGAACCAGCACGCGGTATCGCAGTGGTTTTCAGGCTAGAAATGATCGCACAATAAGGACAGATCGCACGGAGCCTTGTAGGGCCCACGTGTCATGCGGGATCAATGAGTTCGTGAAAATAGTAGCAGAGACCGTCCGGTGCGGCGACAAAGAACACTTGCAGTTGTTGACCGTCCCGTTCATCGATTCGCCAGTTGGCAATCGGGACGCCGTTTGATTCAAGCTCGGCTCTAATTCCCCGAATGTTCGCCACAAGGATCGCCGCACCGTCCTGTGACGCATCACCACCGTTGATCGCGAAACCAAGGCGTGTCCCATCCCTTTCGAGTATGACGGTTGGCACAGGGGCACTGAGTCGTTCGACCTCCGTCATGGC
>SYMW01000295.1 GCA_005805305.1 Verrucomicrobiales bacterium | reverse complement strand
CCTCAAGCCCGTCCAATACTCCGTCAAACTCGTCCGCTGGTTACGCTCCTCCATCCTTTCCAGGCTTGCCTGGACCGCCGCCCTGCCCCGCCTGCGTGCCCTCTACGCGTCGCTTTGAGTTCCATTCTTCCACACCGTTCAGCCCTTGGGGTGGGGACACGCCCTGCGGGCGGTGGAGCGGAGCCGGGAGGGCGTAGCCCGATCGGCGTAGCGGAACCGCCCGCAGGGCGTCGGCGGTCATCCACCGCGCGGGCTAAAATCGGTTTGAGGCCGCGCTCCAATTCCGCTTTCAAGGCAAAGGGATCAAGGCTTTCGTAGCGGTCGCGCAGTTCGCGCCGCCCCTGGCGATCCAACACGCCCTGGTCCATCAATCGTTGGTAGGCGGTGCGGGCGGGCTCGTAGCGTTTTTTCCACGCGCTTTTTTCCCGCCATTTCTCTTTGAGCTTGAGGCTGGGCAGAAAGAAATTCATCAGCGGTCCCCAGACCTTCTCGTAGAGCAGGCTCATGGGCCCGACCAGATCCTCCTGTTCCAGCCGCCCGTAGCCCAGGAGTTGGCGCGGCCACATCCAGTTCTTCTGCTCGACATGGGCATTGTCGTCGCTGTGATAGGGCCGGGATCGGGTGAAGGCCACCGGCTTCTTCCGTTGGTGCAGATAGCCCAACAGGTGGTGGTTGAGAAACTCACTGCCGTTGTCGCAATCAAAGCCCAGCAGCGCGAAAGGCAAGGCCGCCTCCACCGCGCGCGTGGCCGCCAGCACGCCCGTGGCTCCTTTGTTCCAGACCGCCCGGCCTTCGGTCCATTGCGAGGCGATGTCTGTGTAGGTCAAGCTCCAGAGGAAGTCCCCGGCCAGGCTGGCCCCGCAATGGGCGACGCTGTCCGCTTCCAGGTAGCCGGGCTGGCGCACGTCCCACGTGCCGGTGCGGATGGGTATTTGCGTCTTGAGCAAGCCGCCCGGTTTAGTCCCGCAACGGCCCCGCAAGGGATGAGTTGAGCGCGCCGCCGCCAGCATCCGGTCGAGCGTGGCCGGGCTGATCTCGCGCAAGAGCTCCCGCTGCCGGGCGCTCACTTTGCCATGCAGCCGCTGGTAATGCGGGAGCCACAACGCCAAGGCCGGGGCCAGCCGTTTGCCGCAAGGTTGTTCGGCCGCCAGCCAGATCGTGCGCACAATCGGCTCAATGCGCTCATACTGCGGAGCTGGACCCGGATGCGCCCGCCCGCTCGGAGCGGGCAGGGCGTTTCCCAACAGCTTGATCGCATACTTGCGCTCGAACCCGTAGTCTTCGCATAACTCATCCAACATGCGGCTTTTGCCCTCGCGCTGCCGCCGGGCATACCGCTCACGCAATTTCGGCAACAGGTCTTCTTTAATCGCTTTGCTCATGATCATTCACACCGGTGTTTCCGGTGTCTTTTATCCATGAGTCAACGACCCCTTTTGGCCCCGCTCCGCAAATCTCCTCCGGTGTCTTTTAATTTGAGTCAACGCGTGCGCCTGTCTTTGCGTGAGTGCGTGCTTGAAACTATTCCGGCTTTAAGGAACCATGGGGCAATGACACCCAGGATCTCCGCACGAGGGCGCGATTCCCTTACGGACATGCACCTTCATTTCGCCCCCCCTCCTTGCAAGCCGCTTGTTTCGCGGCCGCCTGTGCCTCGAGATTTGGCTTCCGCGACCAGCCGCGCCTTCACTTTGATAGAACTCCTTGTCGTGATCGCCATCATCGCGATTCTTGCCGGGATGTTGCTGCCTGCCTTGGCCAAGGCAAAGGAGAAGGCGCGAGGCGTTAAATGCATGAGCAACCTCCGGCAACTCGGGCTGGGGATGATGATTTTCGTTGATGAAAACGGTCACTATCCGGTTGGCATCAATGGGGCCAAGGGTTCTTCCTGGATCTGGCCCACCCAGCTCCGCGCTTTGATCGGCACCGGTCAAAATGTTGAGCTTTTCAAATGCCCGTCGGCTCCGCCTCAAGCGCAGTGGAAGATCACTTTCGGCAGCAAGCTGCCCGCGGAGGACGGCTACCTGGCGGACGAAGTGCGACTGGTTCCAGGCGGCAAAAGCTTCATGAGTTACGGCTACAACGTCTGGGGGGCTTACGCTGGCATTGCACCCAATCAAGGACTGGGCGTCTTCAAAGGGGATCCCGCCGCGGGCGAAACCAAGGAATCGGCCGTGCTGCGTCCGACCGAAATGATCGCCATGGGCGACAGCAATTGGAACCTCAAGAAAAAGGGAGATCCGGATTGGAGTGGTTTCATAGGCATGTACGAGGAGCGCCAATGGCCGCTGGACCTGCACAACCGACGGGCGAACATTTTGTTCTGCGACGGTCATGTATCCGCGGAGCGGCGCGTCGATCTCGCCGCGCAGCTGCATAAGGACAAAGCCGAGAAGGAGCGGGTCGCTCGTCGTTGGAACGTGGACAACACACCGCATTTGGATGGCAGATAGTTCGAGTCAGCAACGCAGGGCGTGGCCTGGCGCCATTCGACAAGATGGGCGAGATCGCTGATGGCTTGCCGGGCCGCGCGGGCAGTCTCCGCGTGCCTCCCACCATCCAAATCGGAGGGGGCGTGCGCCGGGAAGTGGTGGCTCATGCGCGGCGGTTGGGGGCGGCCCGCGTCTTGGTCGTCACTGACGCGGAAGTGATGCGGGTCACCCCCGCCTCGGAGATCCCCGAGTTGTTGAGAGCCGATGGGATCGAGGTGGCCGTTTTTGACGAGGCGCATCCTGATCCAAGCGATCTCAATGCGCTCGCGGGGCTGGCTTTATGGCGCCAACACAAGTGCGATGCGATCGTCGCCATTGGGGGTGGTTCTGCGATCGACGCCGCGAAGGCGATTCGCGTGCTTGCCACGAATCCCGAACCGCTCCGGGACTACGCGGGTTACCACAAAATCCCGAGGCCGGGTCCGGCATTGATCGCGATTCCCTCGACGGCTGGCACGGGCAGCGAAGCGACGCAAGTGACGGTCATCACGGACACGGAAAGGGGCGTGAAGATGATGATCTTGAGCGAGCACCTGGTCCCGACCGTGGCTTTGGTCGATTACGAATTATCGCTTTCGATGCCGCCCGCCCTCACGGCGGCGGTGGGGGTCGACACGTTGACGCACGGGATCGAGGCCTATGTTTCGCGAAAAGCGCACGGCTTGACCGATCCCCTCGCGTTGTCTTGCATTCGTCTCGTGGCGGCGCATTTGAGAACGGCGCACCAAGAGCCGGGCAATCGCGCGGCTCGGGCTGGCATGATGCTGGCGGCATGCCAGGGAGGCATGGCTTTCGCCAATAGCAGCGTGGGTTTGGTTCACGGCATGAGCCGTCCGATCGGGGCGATGTTCCATGTTCCGCACGGTTTGTCCAACGCCGTCCTGCTGCCGGCCGTGACGAGGTATTCACGCGGCGGCGCCGTGGAGCGTTACGCGGCGGTCGCTCGCTTGCTCGGCTGCTGCCCGCCTGGCGCCCCGGACGCCGCCGCTTCCGAATCGCTGGCGGATGGATTGCTCCGGTTGAACGAGGATCTAAAATTGCCTCGGCTCCGGGATTGCCGCGGGGTGGATGAAATCAGGTTCCGTGCGTCCCTGTCAAAAATGGCGGCTGACGCGCTGGCGTCAGGGAGCCCCCAAAACAACCCTCGAGTGCCGTCGGAGGAAGAAATCGTCTCTCTCTATCTCGAAGCGTGGTGATCTGGATGCGTTTTTTTCCGCTTTTCTTGGGCAAACACAGGATGCTGTTTTTGCAATGGGGCGCTGAGCTCGAAATCCAGGATGCTTCTCCTGTTCAAGGGATGCCGACGACCCGGTAAAACTGACGATCCGATTCTTGGCGTCTGTCCACAAATTCGTTTAGTCCGTTTTGGGCTCCCACCACTTCCGCCGCCACTAACCATCCAGAGATTTCCGGAGCACTCCGGCTTAGAATTCGATAGCGGTGCCCCGCTGCTCCTTGCCAGCGAATCGAAAAGCCTTGGGTGCTCAGCGCAGCGGATTCGATCCGGAAAACCGACTGGGCGTCCAATGGGTTTGTGCCCGCGAGTGATTCTTGCAGGTTGTTGAAGCCATCCTGATCCCAGTCCCATTCTGGTCCCGCTTCGGGGGCGGTGAAAGGATTGAAATACTGCCGCTGAAACAAGTCATCCACGCCGTCGAAGTTCCAGTCTGGATATCGCGGCAAAACCTCCAGGAACCCGTTTGCGTATGCCACTTTGTCTCCCATTCTCAAGACAAACGATCGAATTCCAGGCGTCGCATCCTCCGCCACGTCGATTCTTACGGTGACCAAGTTCAAGCCCGTGAAAGCTTCGGGAATGAACGTGACAGGACCGTGTGTGATGCCGTCCCCGGTCACGCTCAAGCTCGCGCCGCTGACAGGAAGATTGGGCCCGTAGACTCCCACATAGGTTTGGCGGCGTCCCAAATGGATGGGAGCGGCGGTGTTCACGCTGAAAAACGTCGACGTGACATCGTTTGGAGGCCGGATGCGGGTGATGCGAAGGATGGCTGCGCTCTCGGCGGGCACGACGTCGAAATTTTGTGTGATGGTTCCAGCCGCCGGCACCGTCACGGCGGTTTCGGCGGACGGGAAGAATCCTGTTTCCGCTTCCAAAAAGGCGCCGAAAGGATCGATGTCGGGCCCGCTGATGAGGCTGGATTTCGCGCCGCGAGGATCCAGCGGGCACACTCGGATCTTGTAAACTCCGGGAGCGAGCGAAGGGATCGCATAGCGGCCATTTTCCCGAGTCACCGTCGCTTGAATCAAGCTGCCCACGCTATTTTCAGCGACGACGCAAGCGCCGAGGATAGGCTTCCCCGCCATCGAAACGACCCCCGAAATGACAGCGGAAGGGGCGTTGGGAGCTGGGTATATCCAGGCCGCCGCCGCCTTGTCATCGGTTGAAAGACCGGGCTGTGTTCCGACGCCAGGAGTGCCTCGAACCATCATCGAGGAAGCGCCGGCCGGGGAATGGTTCAACCCAATGAAATGGCCGATCTCATGAAGCGCCACGGCCTCCACGAATCGATCCGATGAGCTCGTGGCTCGGACGTCTGTGAACCACGAGTTTCTGGCGCCATTAACGGTCGAGTTTCCATTCAGCACAATATCCGCTTCCACCAGGATGCTGTCCCCTAAGAAATCCTGGTAAGTCAACCCGAGCGCCCCGCGCATGTCGTCCCTGCCTCCGTTGATCAAGGAGCCATTCTTCACCCAAAAGACGAGATTCGTGTTGTCAGTGGTGTTGATATCCACCCCTGGGCCGGGAGGCAGGAGCCCCCCTTCCTCGAACTTGAGATGCGTGCCCGGCACCGATTGCCACTGGGCGAAGCACGATCGAAGGGCGTTTAATTCATTTTGCCTGTTTGTTGTGGAAAAGGCCTCCGCCGCGAGGAAGTAACGGACCGCTTTGGTTTTCGGGTTCACCACATTCGTGTGCACGGAGGGCATCGGCTGCAACAGTTCCCAATGCAAGACTTTCCCTTCCTGTTCCATCACGGCGACAAAACCTGACGCCGGAGTCGCTGATCCCGAGAGAATCAACGCGATCGCGAGGATTGTTCCCGAGACATTGTGGCTGTGCATGAACGTGTGGGGTGCGTTCATTTCTTCGGCACTTGCACTTGCCGGCGCAGCTCTTTCAGAGTGATGGGAAGCTGCGTCGGAAACCTGTGTGTTACGTTCGAACCGCTTGCCGGCGATCCTCCGTGAAACGTGTTGCGCACATAGAGCTCGATCGACGCTGGATCCTGGAAGACTTCGAATCGGCCCTGGCACATGGCGATCGTCACTGCTTCTCCTCGGGGATTCGTTCGAAGGAAAGCGACCACCCGCTCGCCGACCTGATAATTGACTTGGCCTGACACCACGAGGCGGCGGTTTCCGAGCGATCCTCCTCCATGCACCACGGTGATGGGAGTCCCCTCGGGGTGAGCGCCTTTCCACGTCTCGGCGACTTGAATCTCCACCTTGGTGTACAGCCTGCCCAATTCGTCCACCAAACAGACTTTCGACTGCACGGAGCCGAACACCACGATCTCGCTGCTTTCAACCAACTGATCCACGGCCAGTGGAATTAGAATTCCAGCCGTCATTCGGTTCACCAGCAGGAGGCTGAGTAAAATCAGGGCGGCCGCGAGCGTCGCCAAGGGCGACGGCCTAATTTTCCCGGCGCTGCGTCGCTCCGGATGAGGCTTCCTGGCCATAAATAAGAATGTCCTGTTGAGGGTTCGGGATTTGTTGGCGAGTGTCATCGAGCTCTCCAAGCCCGGAGGGCGTTCACGCATTGCTTTTTCACTGAGAGGCGGGGGTGCTTGACCCAAGCTGAATCCTGGAGGCTTCCACCTTGACGTAATTCAGAATGACGGGGGCGAGTATCATGCCGGGGATGCCGATGAGTTTTTCCCCGACGATCAGGCCCAGCAACGTCAGCCAAATTGGATTGCGGATGCGATCGCCGATAATCTTGCTGTTCAACAGATACTCCAGTTTGTGGATGACCACCAAGAAGATCAGCGCGGCGAGAGCCATTTTAGGCGAGATCGTGAACGAAATGACGACGATCACCGTGTTGCTGATGAGATTGCCGATTACGGGAAGCAGGCCGCACAGGAAAGTCACTCCGACCAGCACCGGAGCATGGGGCACCTTGACTGTGAACAGAAAGATGGAAGTGAACGCGGCATTAATGGTGGAGATCACGATTTGCGCGCCCATGACCGTCACAAAACTCCCATAAAAGAGGCGAAACCGTTCACTGATCGATTCGCAGCAGAGTTCATAAAGATTGCCCTTCAGCGCGTGCGAGCCCCGGTCCAGGTCGAGCTGGCTGTTGAGAAAAAGGCTGACCGCGACGACGGCGGCGATGAGGATCAGCACCATCTGCGTGGTCACTCCTCGCGCGACATTCGCGAAGTTGCCGAGGTAATGGGCCTGCTCCTTGACGGCATCCATCGTGTATTCCTTCAAGGTCTTGAAATCCGTGAACGGCAATTCGACCCCGTGCGATTCCGCCCAGGCGATGACTTTCGGAATCGAGTTGTCTGCCATTTTGGGCAGCTCGGTGATAGTCACGCGCGCGAAATGAGCCGCGGAGTATACGATCCCAGACAAAACGATCACAAACAGAGCGACCGCCAGCAGCTTGCTCCTCGTCACGTGCAGCTTGTTCAAGAGGAACAGGCAGAACATGACCGCCAGGAGCGGCGTCGCCAATTTTAACAAACCCACGCCCAGAAGGGTCGCGGCAATGAAAGCATACCCAATTTTGCTCGCTTTCGGCAGGGGTTGAACCCCGGAGTTAGACCTATCAAGTTTAGGCTGCATGCGAGTCAAAAATATTCCAGCAAGGGATGCGTCCAGATCGACTCAATCAAAAAGGACTCACTCATACCCGGCACCCCATGGTCACCAGGAGGTTCGCCCATAAGGCTCGATCGCCCGTTTGAATGGTCAGCACATGGTCAGGCGACGCGACCTCTTGATAGAAATCCCATTTCAAAATCGGTTCCAGATTCAACGTGGAGCCGCTCTCTTTGAGAATCTGCCGGTATTCGGCCCATACGGGAGGCTCCCCCATTCGGGCATAGGGATCGTCGGGGGGGATCCCCATGGTGTTGACCCGGTCGATGGCCACCGCGCTCAAAATCGCCCGCAACACCTGGCCGCACGTCACGATGCCTGGCGCAAGATTCAGGCTCACGAGCTCGGCGTTTGGCCCTTTCTTGTTCCAGGCAGGGTAATTCCCGTCCGCGATCAGGATCGAGGAGTGATGGCCGGCGCGGCCCAGGATCTCGTTGATCTTTGGATGGATCAATTCGTGCTTCAACATGGATGGAACCTACACCTGGATTGCGCCTTACCTCAAACTCCATTTCATAAAACCTTGCCTATCGGCCACTCAGTGACGGCATCCGCTGCTCGATGCAGTGCCCGGTCAATCGCATTGTCCGGATGAAGGGGGTCGTCGGAGCGTTTGTTGAAAAGAACCGCCCAGCTCAGACCGTCCCAGCGGCGGACAAGGAGGCTTGAAGTTCCTGGCAGACTTCCGGCATGCCAATAGTTTGCTTTCCCATCCCTTCCCACGGGCCTCACCATCCATCCAAGGCCATAATAAGCCGCCTCCAAACGGCCATCGGGTCTTCTCCACGCCGGGGGAGGGGGAGGTTCATCCAGGATTCGCAGCGATGGCGGCTTCAGGAGGCGCCAGCGTTGCGGAACGCTGAACGCCGCGGCGAACTTTGCCAGATCCTCGACGGAGGCAATCCATCCTCCATGAGCGTCCATAGACTCCAAACAAAATCCCCCATAAGGCCGAGGAACTTTCTCCGCCGAATCCGGAAAAACGCTCTCCACGAGGTGGCCTTCCGCTTCGTAATATCGAGATTCGCCTGGAGCCGCACGGGTCAAAAGCGTCGCCCCGAGCCGCATTTTCTGTATTCCAAGGGGCGTCAACATCCGGTCCTTGACAAAGCGTTCGTAGGGTTGGCCCGACATTTTCTCGATGATCCTGCCCAAAAGGCAGTAGCCAAAATTCGAATAAGCGTAACGGGCTCCGGGATCAAAGTCCAAAGGTTGGGTCTCCATGAACCGGATCACCGCCTCCGCCGAGGCGGGGCGGGGAGCTCCAAGAGCGCTCGCGATTCTGCTGCTCTGAAACATGGGATCAAAGCTTTGGCTGCGATCCCATCCTCCAGTATGGTGGAGCAAATGCCTTATGGTGACGCGGTGGAGGCGGGGATCCGTGGCGCTTTTCTGCCGCGTTTCCGCCAGGACTTCGGGTCTGAGGATTTCCAACGCGGGCCTATCCAATTCCACTTGGCCTTCCTCCACCAGCTTCATGAGGGCCAAGGCAGTAATGGGTTTTGATAGGCTCGCGATGCGGAACAAGGTGCTCGGCGCGGCTTGGATTGCTTGCTCCCGGTTTGCCAGGCCATAGCCTCGGGAGTAGGCGAGCCGGTGGTTGCGCACCACTGCGAGGGCGCCGCCTGGAATTCCTCTCGCGGTCATAAAAGTTTCCATCTCCGAGTCGAATGCCTCCGCCAGCGCCGATCGAGGCTTTGCTCGGGCACGGTCGCCCGCGCGGATTGCAGGAGCGCCCCCTTTGGAAGAAGCGGTGCGACCACTGACTTCCGACGCAACCGCCAGGGCGCCCATGGCGACGAACCTGCGTCGACTGATTTTGGCCATGAACCCGTTGTCCCACAAAATTTGTTTCTTGATAAGCGTTATGAATCTCGGAATGTGCCACGATCAAGGCCGCGAGAAGCCCAGGACTTTGGGAAGATCCTGGTCCCGAGCGGCTGCGAGAATATTCCGGGCGGTTTGTCCGGGAGGGATGCGATTCAGAGGCAAACACCATTCGAGGTCCCCGGGTGAAACGTCGCACACTCAAGCAAACGCGCGGCCAGCAGCAACCAGGACACCACCACAACGTGTATGTGGTCCTGCTCGATGCCGCCGTGGGCAAGCTCAGACGGGTGCGCGCGGGGAATCCAAAACGCGACCCGAAAAAGGATTGCGTTTACGTGGGCATGACGGGCTTGACTCCGGAAGAGAGGTTTGTGAATCACAAGTCCGGGATTAAGGACGCTTTCGTCGTGAAGCGTTACGGCATCCGCCTGCTCCCGGAGCTCTACGAACATCTAAACCCGATGCCTTTTGAGGCGGCGGTTTTGATGGAGAAAGACTTGGCCGAGGATTTGAGGCGCGAGGGCTATACGGTTACCGGTGGCCACTAGCCGGGAGGCGGCGACCGGTCGAGCGAAGCGGTGGAACGATGGAAAGAGCGGAAAGGGAAGAGGATGGTTCATGCGGGGCGGCGCGCGACGGGATGCAATTCGAGGCGGTCCGAAGGTCTCTTTTTTCCTTCCCTGCTTCTTTTTGGCCACTTGCCTGCGTCTATTTTGCTTACCCGCGGTGTCCTTTTGGGGCGCGGAAGGCGGTGCACGGGCTCGTTCTGTGAAACAAGCCGGGTGCTTGAATGAAGGAAAGAAATTCTTCAGGCTTGTTGAGACTATGGCTTTCCTCGTGCTATGATGGCTCCACAGAGACACGATGCGGTGTGCGCTGCGCTTTGAATGCGTCCGTTTGGCTGAGCCCAGATGATTGAACCTTATGAATTTTAGCGGATACGATCGCGAGTCGTTCTACGATGAGATGTTTGGCGAAGACGGCCAGCCTCGTCCGATGGCTCGGACCCTGGCTCAAAAGATAGAGTCGCTGATGCCAGGTGAATTGCTGAATCGCCAGCGCGCGGCGGATCGGGCGCTGGTGCAGATGGGCATCACCTTCAACGTCTACGGCGAAAGCGCCGGCGTGGAGAAAACCCTTCCGTTCGATCTGATTCCGAGAATTGTGTCGGCGGCCGACTGGGAGAGGGTGGAGCGGGGGTTGAAGCAGAGAATTCAGGCGTTGAACTTATTCATCGACGATCTTTATCACGATCAAAAGATCATCAAGGACGGCGTGGTTCCTGAGCACGTCATCCGTTCCTCGAAAGGTTTTAGGGAACAATGCATCGGTATAAAACCGCCTCGCGGCGTTTGGTGCCACATCACGGGAACGGACCTGATTCGGAATGGGGACGGTCAGATATACGTGCTCGAGGACAATCTGCGATGTCCCTCCGGAGTTTCCTACGTGTTGGAGAATCGGCATTTGATGAGAAGCTTGTTCCCCGAAATCTTCGCGGTGACGAGAACCCGTTCCGTGGTCAACTACCCTTTGCGGCTCAGGGACATGTTGGAGCATATGGCGCCCGACGGTGTCACGCAGCCGCGCTTGGTGGTTCTGACTCCCGGCGTTTACAATTCCGCCTACTTTGAGCATTCGTTCCTCGCGCAGCAAATGGGGATAGAACTGGTGGAAGGCGGGGATCTGGTGGTTTCTGATGGATTCGTTTGGATGCGAACGACTCATGGGTTCGAGCGAGTGGATGTCATTTACCGCCGAATCGACGACGATTTCTTGGATCCGGAGGCTTTTCGGCCTGACTCAATGCTGGGCGTGCCCGGCCTCATGGGAGTGTACCAGAGCGGCAACGTGGCGCTGGCGAACGCTCCCGGCACCGGGGTGGCCGACGACAAGGTGGTGTATGCCTACGTTCCCAAGGTGGTGAAGTATTACTTGGGAGAGGAGATCATTCTCCCGAATGTGCCCACCTATCTGTGCTCGGAGGCCAGCGATCGGTCGTACGTGCTGGAGCATTTGGGAGAGTTGGTCGTGAAGGCGGCCAATGAATCCGGAGGTTATGGGATGTTGATCGGACCGCATTCCACCGCGGAGCAGCAAGCGGAGTTCGCCTCAAAGATCAAGGAGAACCCCAGGAACTACATTGCCCAACCAACTCTGTCTCTCTCCCGGGTGCCGACGATCGCCGGGGATCATTTCGAGGGGAGGCACGTGGATTTGCGCCCCTACATCCTGTACGGGAAGGATATATTCGTGCTTCCGGGAGGGTTGACGCGCGTGGCGTTGAAGAAGGGCTCCCTGGTCGTCAATTCCTCCCAAGGAGGGGGCACCAAGGATACCTGGGTGCTGTCCGAGGACCCTCCCGCCCAACTGGAGCCGGACAACCGCTGAAAGGAGCCTCAAACCATGTTAAGCCGTGTTGCTGATTCGCTTTACTGGATGAGCCGTTACGTGGAACGCGCGGAGAATGTGGCGCGGGTCGTGGACGTCAACCTGAACCTCTCGCTGGATGCCCCCGACCAGGCGGAGGAGCAGGGGCAGCCGTTGATCAACACAACCGGCGACCACGAAGTTTTCAAGGAACAATACGGCGAGGCTACACGAGAAACCGCGCTCTTGTTTCTTACCTTCGACTCCGAGAACCCGAACTCCATCCTGTCCTGCCTCCGGACGGCGAGAGAAAACGCCCGGTCCATCCGGGAGATCATTTCCTCGGAAATGTGGCTTCAGTTGAACAAAGCGTATTTGATGGTCAAGGATGCGGCTGCGCTGGGAGGGCTGCCGGGATCGCCGCACGAGTTTTTTTCCTCGGTGAAGCTGGCCAGCCACTTGTTCACTGGGGTCACCGACGCTACGATGACCCATGGCGAGGCTTGGCATTTTTGCCGGCTGGGTCGCAAGCTGGAGCGCGCGGACAAGACTTCCCGCATCCTCGATGTGAAGTACTATATTCTGCTCCGGTCGGTCGCGGACGTGGGCACGGCGTTTGACGATATCCAATGGGCGGCCATGCTGCGGTCCGCCAGCTCGTTCGAGATGTATCGTAAGAAACATGGGCGCATTTCGCCGAAGCAAATCGTGGAGTTCCTCGTCCTGGACCCAGACTTTCCCCGCGCGATCCGATTCTGTTTGAACGCGGCCCGTGACTCGTTGCACGCGATTTCAGGCACCCCGCCCGGCTGCTTCAGGAACAGCGCCGAGAAGCTTTTGGGGCAGCTTTGTTCGGACTTGGCTTACGCGACGCTTGAAGATGTCATCGGCGCCGGGTTGCACGAGTATCTGGACGACCTCCAAACTCAGTTCAACCGCGTTGGCGCGGGCATCGTCGAGACTTTCTTCGCGAAACGCTTGGCAGGCCCCGCTAAACTCGCTTCCCGCCAAACCCAGGGTTAAAATGGCCATACACGTCGCGCTCACCCACCGCTCTCACTATGTCTACGACAAGCCCGTATCCCATTCCCCCCACCTGATCAGGCTTCGCCCCGCCCCCCACTGCCGCACCTCCATCCTGAGCTACTCTCAGAAGATACTCCCCGGAAAGCACTTCATCAATTGGCAGCAGGATCCGTTCGGAAATTACATGGCCCGGGTGGTGTTCCCAGAAAAAACGGCCGAACTCTTGATCGTGGTGGATCTCGTCGCCGAAATGGCTGTCTACAATCCTTTCGATTTCTTCCTCGAACCGGCCGGCCAGTCATGGCCGTTCCATTATGACCCGCTGGTCGGCAAAGAACTCGCCCCGTTCCTGGAGTGCGGCGAGCACGGTCCGCTCTTCGACCAGTTCGTGTCCAGTCTCCCCAAGGAGACCGGGCCCACCACCGATTTTCTGGTGGCTCTAAACTTTCGGTTGTGGAAAGAAGTGAAGTACCTCGTCCGACTTGAGCCGGGCGTTCAGTCCCCCGAGGAAACACTGATCAAGAAGTCGGGATCGTGTCGTGATTCCGCTTGGCTTCTGGCCCAGATACTGCGGCGCATCGGCCTCGCGGCTCGGTTCGTCTCTGGCTACCTCATTCAATTAAAGCCGGACGTCGCGGCTTTGGACGGTCCGGCGGGGGCGGCTTTGGATTTCACCGATCTGCACGCGTGGACGGAAGTTTACCTCCCCGGGGCGGGTTGGATTGGACTGGATCCCACTTCGGGTCTGCTGGCTGGTGAAGGCCATCTGCCTTTGGCATGCACTCCAGATCCGCAGAGTGCGGCGCCCGTTTCAGGCGCCGTGGATCCATGTGACATCCGCTTGTCGCACGAGATGCGCGTGACACGGGTCGTCGAATCCCCAAGAGTCACCAAACCTTACTCGGACGGGCAGTGGGAGGAGATTGAAACGTTGGGCCACGCCATCGACGCCGATCTGGACAGACAAAGCGTCCACCTGACCATGGGAGGGGAGCCGACGTTTGTTTCCATCGACCACAGGGACGGCGAGGAGTGGAACTTTACGGCCGTAGGGCCTGAAAAGAGGCGGCTCTCTGGGGAACTCTTGAGACGGCTCCGAGATCATTTCGCGCCGAGGTGGCTTCTG
>SYMW01000294.1 GCA_005805305.1 Verrucomicrobiales bacterium | reverse complement strand
GGTTGGCCCCCCTGGATCCCCTGGACCCCAAGGGTTGACCGGCCCGGCGGGTCCCAAAGGCGACACGGGGAATGCCGGTCCTCCTGGACTCGTTGGACCCACTGGACCCGTTGGACCAATCGGTCCCATCGGACCTCTCGGCCCACAAGGACCCCAAGGTCTTGCGGGTGGGAAAGGCGACACCGGCGCGGTTGGGCCTCCTGGATCTCCTGGACCTCAAGGGTTGACCGGCCCTGCGGGCCTGCCCGGGTCGCAAGGTCCGACCGGCCTCACAGGCCCTCAAGGCGCGCGCGGTCTGACGTTTCTGGGCGCTTGGGACTTTCTGAGGTTCTACCTGCCGGACGATGCAGTCCACCATCTTGGTTCCATGTGGATGGTGAAACGGGCTCACTCTAACATTACTCCTGCTGAAGGCCCGGACTGGACGTTGCTCGCAAAGAAAGGGGATGGCGGCCCCACGGGACCCCAAGGATTGCAAGGTCCACAAGGCCTCCCTGGGGTTCCAGGAGCGACAGGGCCAGCCGGACCCCAAGGACCACCAGGCTCGCAGGGACCCGCAGGGTCTCAGGGAGCGACTGGAGTTCCAGGATTGGCCGGAGCGCAAGGACTGCCCGGACCTCAAGGAAACCAAGGCCTCCCAGGTCCGCAGGGTCCGCAGGGTCCGCAAGGAATCGCGGGGGCGATCGGACCCCAGGGTGTCCGTGGGTTGACTTTTCGTGGAGCGTGGAATTCCGCCACCGGATATATCGTGGACGACGCGGTCTCCCACTTGGGATCGGCATGGCTGGCTCGCGCGTCGAGCCTAAATACCCAGCCTGTCGAGGGAAACGATTGGACCTTGCTTGCGAGCAGGGGAGAGGCGGGTCCTACCGGGCTGACGGGTCCGTCAGGCGCTCCAGGCCCGCAAGGGATTCCGGGAATTCCGGGCGTTCAGGGACCTCCTGGCGTCGCGGGGCTTCCTGGCCCAGCGGGTGCCGACGGCGCTGCGGGAGCACAAGGCCCGGCTGGACCTGCTGGACCTCAAGGGCTTGTCGGGCCAGCGGGCACCGTCGGTGCCACGGGTCCTGCGGGACCACAAGGTGGTCAAGGACCTCAAGGCCCCGCAGGCCTCCAAGGCCCGTCTGGCGGTGTCGGTCCTGCCGGTCCCCCAGGCCCCGCCGGCGCGGCTGGGCCTGTCGGCCCTCAAGGAATTCAAGGCCCTGTGGGCTCTACCGGTCCAATCGGACCGCGAGGGTTGTTGTTCCGAGGCGAATGGAATCCCTCCATCCATTACGCGGCGGATGACGCTATCAGCCATCTGGGTTCGGCGTGGATCGCGAGGCGAGCCAGCCAGAATGTGATACCGACTGAAGGAGAGGATTGGTCGATATTAGCGCGCATGGGAGATGTTGGCCCCCCCGGCCCGGCAGGCGCTCAAGGCCCACGAGGGATTCGCTTCCGGGGAAGTTGGGGCCTCGCCGTAAACTACGCGCTTGATGACGCCGTTCAGTACAACGGATCGGCATGGGTTGCCCTGCGATCTTCAACCGGGATCGCCCCTTCTGAAGGCGAGGATTGGACCGTTTTGGCATCTCGGGGAGAACCCGGAGTCGGGGATGGCAGCGTCGGTCCAATCGGACCTCAAGGTCCGAAGGGAGTGAACTTTCGCGGAGCCTGGAGCTCGGAGACGAGTTACGGGATAGATGATGCCCTTTTCTTCCAGGGATCAGCATGGCTGGCCCTTCAACCGAGCTCTAATGTCCCGCCGTCGGAGGGGCCGATTTGGGCGGTCCTGGCAAGGAAAGGAGATCCTGGACCAGCGGGTCCCGCCGGAGCCAACGGAGCCCAGGGTCAGCCGGGAATCACCGGACCGGCTGGGCTTCAAGGTCCCGCTGGCCCGCAAGGGGCAAGGGGGTTGAACTTCCGGGGGGCATGGGCCTCTGTGGTTTCCTATTCCGTGGATGACGCCGTATCGTTCGGAGGATCGTCATGGTTGGCTCGTCAGCCCAACATTAACAATCTGCCCGTTGAAGGCGCGACATGGATGCTCTTGGCGGCGAAAGGGGAGACTGGGGCAGTGGGCCCCACCGGGCCGCAAGGAGCGAACGGCCAGCAAGGACCTCAGGGCCTTCAGGGCGCGGCTGGAGTTCAAGGCCCTGTCGGACCGCAAGGTCCCGTCGGCCCCGTTGGCTCCACTGGAGCGACGGGTCCGCAGGGCCTCCAAGGAGCTCCCGGTCCTCAAGGTCCAGTTGGGGCCACGGGAGCGCAAGGCTTGCCAGGAGCTCAAGGCCCAGCTGGTCCTATCGGTTTGTCGGGGCCTCAAGGACCTGTTGGAAACTCCGGACCCCAAGGACTGCGTGGACTAACTTTCCGCGCCGCCTGGCATTCAGCCACCCAGTACGCGGCGGACGACGCCGTCTCCCATCAAGGATCTTCTTGGATCGCTTTGCGGGCGAACATCAATCAGGTTCCGGTGGAGGGAGCTGACTGGGCGATGCTGGCTGTGAAAGGCGATGCGGGCTCTCAGGGTCCGGGGGGACCGACAGGGCCGCAAGGGGTCCGCGGTCTTCATTTTCGCGGTGTCTGGTCGGCCGCTACGACCTATCTCCAGGATGATGCCGTTCACTATGGGGGATCCGCTTGGATCGCTTTGCGGGCAAGTTTCGGGATCGCGCCTGTCGAGGGACCTGACTGGAGTGTGCTCTCCGCTCGGGGAGAGCCGGGCGTCGGCCTCGGTCTGGAGGGACCGATCGGCCCCCAAGGCCCCAAAGGACTCAGTTTTCGGGGTGCCTGGTCGGCGGTTGACACCTATGCCATCGACGATGCTGTTTCGTTCGACGGATCTTCGTGGGTCGCTCGTGTGCCAAACGTCAATGTGACTCCTGGAGTGGGATCGGATTGGGGTTTGCTAGCCCGCAAGGGGGATGCCGGGGCCGCAGGGGCTGCGGGTGCTCAAGGGCCACCCGGTCCACTCGGCCCCGGAGGTCCAGTAGGCCCCCAGGGACCCACGGGATTACCCGGGGCGAAAGGTTTAAACTTCCGAGGTTCCTGGTCGTCCATCGTTTCGTACGCCTCGGATGACGGCGTAATTTTGGGAGGTTCCGCGTGGCTGGCATTGCGATCCAATGTGAATGTGCTTCCGATGGAGGGCGCGGATTGGACGTTGCTCACTCAAAAAGGGGATGCTGGGCCCGCGGGCCCGCAAGGGATCCAAGGAACCCCGGGACTTCAGGGAGCGCAAGGGCCTATCGGTCCGACGGGTCCGACAGGAGCCCCCGGCCCCCAGGGATTGCAGGGGCCGGCAGGTCTTCAAGGTCAAGCGGGCGCGACAGGGGCTTTGGGTCCCGCCGGACCGCAAGGTCCTTCTGGTCCGGCAGGTCCCGCTGGGCCGCAAGGAACGATTGGATTGACTGGCCCGCAGGGCCCCAGGGGAATGACGTTTCGCGGCGCTTGGGAGGCGTCCGCAAACTATGTGAACGATGACGCGGTTCACTATCTGGGTTCGGCTTGGCTAGCACGTCGGCCAAGCACTGCGGCTGTGCCAGTCGAAGGATCGGATTGGACCTTGCTGGCCCAGAAGGGTGACACTGGAAGCCAGGGACCAAGCGGTGTCCAAGGGCCTCAAGGCCCTCAAGGGATTCGCGGTTTGAGCTTTTTGGGAGCTTGGTCCAACACCGTCAACTACGTGGCAAACGATTCGGTTCAGTATAATGGCTCCGCCTGGGTGGCTCTGCGGCCGACCGTGGCAGTAGCTCCCGCCGAAGGCCTTGACTGGACTTTGCTGGCATCGCGAGGAGAGGCCGGAGTGGGGTTGGGACTCGAGGGGCCGATCGGTCCCCAAGGACCCAAAGGTTTGAATTTTCGAGGCGCGTGGTCTTCCGCCCTTGCCTATGGCGTGGATGACGCGGTTTTCCACGCGGGTTCCGCTTGGATTGCCCGAGTCCCCACCTCTAATGTCCCGCCGACGGAAGGAGCGCAGTGGGAGTTGCTGGCTCAGAAGGGTGACAGCGGCGCTGCTGGCCCGTCGGGCGCGACGGGCCAGCAAGGCTCGCCAGGTGTCGCCGGGGCCACTGGCCCGGCGGGAGCGGCGGGCTCCACGGGTCCTCAGGGCGCGAAGGGATTGCAGTTTAGAGGTCCCTGGTTGTCCATCGCCACTTACGCCGCCGACGATGCCGTCTTCTTCGGTGGTTCCTCTTGGGTCGCGCTCCAAGCTAGCACCGATGTGGCGCCCGTCGAAGGAGCCTTTTGGACAGCGCTCGCTCAAAAGGGGGATTCGGGTGCGACAGGGCTTCAGGGCCCGGCGGGACTGCAAGGTCCCCAGGGTCCCATTGGAGCCAGCGGCCCCACCGGGGCCGCGGGGCCACAGGGCACCCAGGGAGTGGCGGGTCCCCAAGGCCCGGCGGGAACTCAGGGTTCCACTGGTCCCGCAGGTCCTCAAGGATCCCCTGGCAGCACAGGTCCCCAGGGGCCCAAAGGACTCAACTTCAGGGGCGCTTGGAGTTCAGCCACCACGTTTTCCGTTGATGACGCTGTTTCCTACCTCGGTTCGACTTGGATCGCCCTCCAAGCCAGCACCGACGTTCCCCCCGTGGAAGGCCCGACATGGCGCCTTCTCGCTCAAAAAGGCGAACCTGGAGTTCCAGGACCACAAGGCCCGGCCGGTCCGGCCGACGCGAGCGCCATCCAGGCAGGAACTGTGGGCGACGCTTATCTGTCCCCAAATGTGGCGTTTCGCAACGCGAACAACTCTTTCACCGGGGTCAACACGTTTGGAAACAGCGCTAATTCATATACAGGAACGTTCACTGGGAATGGCGCCGGGATCACGAGTATTCCCGCGCAGAGCCTGACTGGCACAGTGGCGGATGCGCTCTTGAGCGCAAACATCGCGCGACTGGCGGATCTGACCGCATTGAATGAAACGCTTCTGTTAAGACTCGCGGCGTCCAACGCGGTCCTATCCGCGGAACTCGCGGCCTTTTCGAACTATTCAAGGACTTATATCCCACAGGGTGTGACCGTTGCCTCCATCGACCCGCAGGATGCCGGGCTGATTTCGCAAGGTGCCCAGCGCATCGCCAACATCGCGGGGCCTTCTTGGATCGAAGGAAGGGCTGATAACCAACCCTCTGGCCGATTCGACTTTCCCTCTGTGTGGACAGGCCAAGAAATGATCGCATGGGGCGGAAGAATCAATGCCGGAACCGTGTTGGGATCGGGTGGAAAATATCGGTCCGAAACGGATGAATGGACCCCTATTTCAACGATCGCTGCACCCGCGGCGCGCGCGGCCCATACGGCCGTGTGGAGCGGCCAGGAGATGATTGTTTGGGGCGGTTTCGGCTCGGCGGGGTTCCTTGGGACTGGAGGTCGGTACCAATCGGCATTGCAACTTTGGAATCCGGTGTCCACCACCGGTGCCCTCAGCGAGCGAGACGGGCATTCGGCTGTGTGGACTGGAAGCCGCATGATCGTCTGGGGAGGCCGCAACAACACTGGAATTCTGCGGGATGGAGCTCTTTACAATCCATCGGCTGACTCGTGGAGCGCTCTGAACGCGGCGCTTTTGAACACGGCGCCCGACGCGCGTCACCGGAGCACCGCCGCATGGGTGGGCACAGGGATGTTTGTTTGGGGTGGCGAAGGCGGTGCTGGCGCATTGAATTCGGGGGCGCAATTACGATTCAACGCGTCCGGAGAACCAGATTTTTGGGAAGCGGCCAGTCTGGGCGGCGCCCCGTCAGCTCGAAGCGGGCACACGATGATTTGGACAGGCTCCAGGATCCTAGTTTGGGGAGGCTCTGCTGGCGGCGCTTTCCTTGGGGATGGCGCCTCCTATGATCCCGCCACGCTGGTTTGGACCCCGTTGCCGCTGGCTGGATCACCGCAGGCCCGAAAAGAGCATCAGGCCGTGTGGACGGGCGTCGAGATGGTCGTGTGGGGCGGGACTGGAGAGGCCGGCGCATTCGCATCCGGCGGGGCCTACGACCCGGCTTCCAATAAATGGCGGCCGCTCGGGAATGGCGGCTCTCCCCTGGCGCGAGCCGGATTTGCCGCCATTTGGACGGGTGTGGATATGCTGGTCTTTGGGGGCCAGACAGGCGGCTCTCCGCTGGCTCGATTGCAACGGCTCAATCCACAGCCCACTTGGCATCTTTACATGAAACGATGACACGCGCCGTGGTGACACTTTTTCGTTTAGGGATGAATCGCGCGATTTTTTCAGGCATCGTGGAAAGGTCTCACAGTTCGTCTTTGCCAGCCTCCATTCACCGGAGTTCGAGGATCGTTCGATGGGATGCGGTGCACTGTCCAGAGCTAGGTCCCAAACCTTTTTTGCCGCCTCGGAAGGGTGTTCTCCTGGTGCTTTGCCGTCGGGCCGTGGCGGGTCTGGTTCTGTCCGCGTTTCTCACAATCTGCTCCCTTCGCGCTCAAGAGTTCTCGATTGAATTGCAAACGTTCGAGTTCGGAGCGTCGGAGAGTTCGGGCGGCGCGTTTTCGCTAGTTGGGAATCTGCGGCAATCCGAACCGAGCCCGACCTTGTCGGGAGGCGCCTTTGCGATCGACGGGAGCTTCGAAAGCGTGACGCCTCCAAACGCCTCCAAACAGGAAACTTTGGCGCCGAAGCTTTCCGTGGCGATAAGTTCGGGGCGTTTGGAGATTCGTTGGTCCTCCGTTGGTTCGGAAAACTACGCGTTGGAGTCTTCGCCGTTCTTGGGGCCGGATGAACTGTGGTCGCTCGTTCTCGCCGAACCCCGCAGCGAGGACGGGGACCAGGTAGTTCATCTGGAGCCGATCAACTCCACCCAATTCTTTCGATTGCGCCGGCGATAAGAAATCAATGGGGAGCTGACCGATCAATCGTCCATGTATTTCGAGCGTCCAAGCCTTGAAGACGGTTCCACCTTAAACCTTGAAACGGCAGTTGCCCCTGTTGAATATTCGCAAGATCCTGGCGATAAATTTTTTCCGAATCACTCTCCGGATCCGCAAGGGATATGACTCCCTCTTCGTCGAACCTTTCTCATTCAGGCTTTTGCAACTTTCCATGAACCGAAGGAGCACCTCCTCTCCCCGTCCCTCTCCTCCGCTTTGGGGCGGAGGAGAGGGTGCCCGACTTGTCCGCCATAGCCCTTGTGGCGACGGCGGAAGGGCGGGAGAGGAGGCACCCGGTTCATGGCCTTGATTCAGGTCTAAAATTTGGAGGTGTTTCCTCTCCACGATGTTCAACTGCCGTTTTAAGTTTCTATGAGCCCTCGAGCGCTGGTGTTCTTTCCGGTGGCGGGCGCCTTGGTGCTGGCTTGGATTCTGTATGCCCGCTTTGGAACGAAGCCGGTTCCCTCGTCAGCGCCGCCTGAAGTAGTCAGCCGATTGCTCATCATCAAGGAAAGCCGTCTCCATCAGATAGATTCCACTGAACCGTTTATGGGGTGGATGTTGGAAACGAATGCTTTTGGCGGCTTGCAGTCTCGATCGTTTGTTTCCAATGGTTTTCTGGAGGGTGTCTCAGAGGGTTTTTTCACCAATGGCCAGAGGCAAGTGCTCGAGCATTTCCGGGCGGGCGTCTCCCATGGGAAACGCACTAAGTGGCACCCGAACGGAGTCAGGGCATCTGAAGCGACTGTCGTTCAAGGCAGATTGCATGATCGATTTCTGGCGTGGCACGAGGATGGCTCTCTGGCGCAGGAAGTACTCATGAAAGAGGGGCAACCCCACGGGCGCTCAAGGTCTTTCTATCCCAGTGGATACTTGAAAGCCGAATCCATGGTTTTGGAGGGCAAAGTGACCGAGCAACATTTCTGGGAAGAGGGGGAGCGCCGTAATCCTTGACGGGTTGAGGGGGGGCCCTCGACGGGGCAGGGTTAACCCGATCCGCGCTCAGACTCGGGAGGTCCCCAACGGATCCAGTCCGCAGTTTGATTGTTGACATTGCAAATGATTTCATTATGATATCACAGAGATATCTCCATTGGCATCCATCAACCGCGAGAAAAAAACATGAAATCGACCACTCTCCCAGCGTCCGTCGAGCAGCCCGGATCCACCGTCAGTGGCTGGCCGTTGCTCTTTGTCACGTTGCTGCTGAAAATTGGCGGCATCATCATGCTCATCAACGCGGGCATCCGCGGGGATCGCGGCGACTCTTACGCGCTGCCTTTGGTCTTGGGAATCCTCAGCTTGGTGCTGTCTTTTTTTTCCTGGGCCGGCTTCTTCACTCTTCAACCCAACGAGTCGCGGGTGATGATCTTGTTTGGAGCTTACAAGGGAACCGTTCGCCGCAGCGGCTTTCACTGGACCAATCCATTCTATTCAAAGCGGTGCAAGATTTCCTTGAGGATGCGCAATCTAAATGGCGAGAAGCTTAAGGTAAACGACAAGCGCGGCAACCCGATCGAGATCGCCGCCGTGGTGGTTTGGAAAGTCGCCGACACGGCGCAAGCGGCATTCGATGTGGACGATTACGAGCATTACGTCCAGGTCCAAAGCGAATCGGCGGTGCGCCATCTGGCCTCGGCTTATGCGTACGACCAAGGGGAGGAGGACGAGTTCACGTTGCGCGGCGGTGGCGACGAGGTGAACTCGGCGTTGACAGCCGAGCTTCAAGACCGGTTGTCCAAGGCGGGGGTTCTCGTCGAGGAGGCCCGGATCACGCACCTGGCTTACGCGCCCGAGATCGCGCAGGCGATGCTACGGCGGCAGCAAGCGGAGGCGATCATCGCCGCGCGCACCAAGATCGTGCACGGGGCGGTGAGCATGGTGGAAATGGCTCTCATCGAACTCAAGGCCAAGGGTGTGATTGAATTTGATCAGGAGCGAAAGGCCTCGATGGTGAGCAACCTCCTTGTTGTGCTCTGCGGCGAGGCGGAGGTCACTCCCGTCATCAACACCGGCACGCTTTATCATTGACCCGATATGCGCCACTGTTCCTACAGCGCGCCGTGGGGCCTTCAGACCTGGCTTATCACCGGCATCCTGAGCGCCTTGATGCTCGCCGTGGCCATTGGAAGCTCCTTCGTGCTCGGGAAGGAAGGCCGGGGCCAGCGAGGGCCGATCTGGATCATTCCGACCCTGGTGGTGGTTGGCATTCTGGGTGGCGCTTCGCTTTGGAGGGTGCGCCGATATGAGTTGGCTGACGATGAACTGCTCGTCGCGCGGAGCTTTTGGAGCAATCGGATTCGTCTCTTGGACATCGAGTCCGCCGAGGTCGATCCCAAGGCCTGCGAACGCGCTTGGAAGACTTATGGAAACGACGGACTGTTCGCGATGCATGGGCGCTTTCGCAACCAGAGGCTTGGCAAGTTCCAAGCCTATGTGACGGATCGCAAAAACGCGGTGGTCATCCGGGTTCCCGGCGACATCATCGTCATTTCGCCGGAAAATCCGGGTCGTTTCGTGGCCGATCTTCGACGCCGGCTCCAACGCGGGAAGGAGCGTGGTTGATGGCGAACGAATCCAGAAAGACATTCTTGTTGCGCATCGATCCCAATCTGTGGTCGGAACTGGAATCCTGGTCGCAAGAGGAGCTCCGCTCCGTCAACGGGCAGATCGAGTTCCTGTTGAAACAGGCGGTGGCGCGCCGGAAGAGCCAATCCTCTTCGAAACCGAGCTCGGGCAATTGATCGCCGAGACGCCGGCGAGACTCCATCGAACCGTTGAGGCTTGGGGCAAAGTCATTACTTGCCCGTTTCCGAGACGAGCCAATAAGCCACCATAGTGCCCTTGCCTTTGATTTGAATTTCCCCCCGATTTTCAAACTTAAACTGATCCCGAAGCTGGTCGAACGTTGACTGGGTCACCTGTATTCGCTCTGGCGCGCCATGGGATTCCATGCGGCTGGCGATGTTGACCGTGTCTCCCCAAAGATCGTAGATGAATTTTTTTGTGCCGATGATGCCCGCGATGACGGGGCCGGAGTTAAGTCCGATCCGAATTTGGATGGATGTTCCGAGCCGCTCGTTGAGACGTGTCAATTCGCTCTGCATCTCCAGCGCCATGCGCGCCGCGGCGGCCGCATGATCCGGCCTTGGGGTGGGGAGGCCGCTGACCGCCATGTACGCGTCCCCGATGGTCTTTATTTTCTCGAGCCCATGCTTCCCGGCCAGATGATCGAAGGTTGAAAAAACCTCGTTGAGCAGATTCACCATTTCCGCTGGCACCCTAAACATTGACAGCGTTGTGAAATCCACCAAATCTCCAAACAACACCGTGACATCCGGGAAACTGTCCGCGATGGCGTGCTCCCCCTCCTTCAGCCTGTGGGCGATGGGCGCTGGCAGGACGTTGAGCAGCAGACGTTCGGCCTTGTCTTGCGCCTCTTGAAGTTGCAGCAAATGGGTTCGCTCCTGGTCGCGCAATCGCTTTTTCTCCATCACCGCGCCGATGCGCGCTCTCAGAAAAATGGGGTTGAACGGTTTGGAAATGAAGTCCTCGGCGCCTTGCTCGATGCAGGTGGCGATGCGGTCCATGTCATCCAACCCGGAGATCATGATCACGGGGATGTGCCGTCGCGGTTTGTCGCACTTCAGTCGTTGTAGCACCTCATGACCGTCCAAGCCCGGCATGACCATGTCCAAGAGGATCAGATCAAATGAAGATTCAGCGCATAAGGACAGGGCCTCCTCTCCGGATTGGGCGGTCGTCACTGTGAACCCTTGACGGATGAGACGGCGGGACAAGATCTCTCGATTGCCGCTATCGTCGTCCACGATGAGGACAGCGCCGGTCACTGGAACCGCGCCAGCCGAATCGCGGGGAGTGCTTTTGCTGAAGAAAAAGGAAGTGTCCAGTTTACTCCCGGGAATTTGTCCCGAGACTTCGTTTCCGGATTGTGTCAAGAATTCATGGTATCGCTTATCCTCCAAGAAACCTTCGGTCTGCCGTAGCCACTCGGTGGCCGCGAATTGGATCTTATCCAAATCCGGCAGCATGGAAGACCGGCCCGTTTTCGTGGCCTGGGCTTTAAGACGTTCGGAACTCCGCACGATGTCCTCCACCGGGGACTCCAGGGACCGGAGCAATTCGCGCGGATCCTGCCGAGAGGAGTCTTGCGTGTCCTCATCAAAATGGCAGCAGATCAGCTCGAGAAGCCGTCTGCCCCCAAACCGGATCTCCTCAAGGCCCTTGAGCAATTCAGGCTCGGCTTCGGGTTGCATCTCTTCCTGCAACATTTCGCTGTAGCCGATGACGTGATTCAAGGGCGTTCGGAGTTGATGACGGACGCCCGCAAGAAAGGCCTTGAGGTTGGAGGGAGCCGCAGGCCAGGAACTCGATGGAGGTTCAGCCTTGCCAATGGCTTCTGAGCAGAGCATCGAAGCCTTGGTGATGAGTGGGTTCTCCGGCTGCTTGGGAACGTTGTCGTTGGGTGCTCCCATCCTGGGGTTTCAAGAGAGTGTTCCCGTTCACATTGCGTTGCCGCCGATCGTGACACAAGCCAAATGTCCCAGTTGTGGCTATCCTGACGCCAGCGGCGTCAGATGCCGGCCTTGCCGGGCGGGGGCGGGGCTATGGATCTGTTTTTGGCGGGCCCGAGTTGTGGCGTCTGCCGGCAAGAAGGGTCGCAGAAACAGAGGGACTTCGGCTCTTCCGCAACGAAGAAAGTCCTGCCACATCAAGTTCGCCGCCTCGGTTGGAGGGCATTTTTGGATTCGCGTCAGGAATTCAAACAACAGCTCTGACAGGATGTGCAGCGCGATTCCGTGGGTGCGCTTTGTTTGAAGAAAAAGCCAGTCAGAGAATTCCAAAAACGATTCGAAAGGCTTCCCGGACCGGGACCAAATGTTCGGCGTCGAAAGCAAAAAGTGGCCGCTGTTCCCAACCAAGTCCCAATACCGTGAGAAGCGGCGGAGGCGCTGGAGCGTCGCGAAGTCCAGGAGCTTGTTTTGGAGTATTTCGTAGGGAGGCGCGGGGCTGTAGATCATCTCCCATTCGAGATCATGGCGGACGATCGGAGTGCCTCGCAGCCTTTTCAAGATGCCGACCTGAATCTCTTGCGGCGCGAGGGCGATCAAGCGGTTAAATCCCGCGGCGAATGAATCGAGGGTTTCGCCGGGCAAGCCCGCGATGAGATCCGCGTGGATGTGCACTCCGGTCTTCTGCCTCAGGAACTGAAAGTTGTTCTCGAGCTTCGCGACATCCTGACGGCGGCTGATATGGCTGGCGACCGACTCGTTGAGAGTTTGAATGCCTACTTCGAGCTGGATCGATCCCGGCGGAAACTGGGTGATCAACGATCTCAACGCTTCCGGAAGGCGATCGGGGATCATCTCGAAGTGGAGGAACAGCCCGGGGCGCAGCCGATTGAGGAAGAATTGGAGAATGGAGGCGCTGACTTGGAGGTTGAGATTGAACGTGCGGTCGACAAACTTGAACTGCAGGGCGCCCCGGGCCATCAGGGCGTCCAGTTCCTGCAGAAAGGGTTCGACGGGAAACTGGCGGACAGGGATGTCGAGAGAAGAGAGGCAGAATTCGCAAGTGAAAGGGCAACCTCTGGAGGCTTCGACGTAAAGAACACGGTGGCGAATGTCCTCGTTGCTGTAGAGGGAGTAGGGGAGGCGTAGTTGCGCCGGTTGTGGAAGGGTGGCATGAATGATTTTTTGCGGGGGGGGATCCCCGCCGAGAATCGACTCGCAGAGGGCCGCAAATGCGGTGTCCGCCTCTCCGGTGATGACGTAATTCGCGAGGCGCGCGATTTCCTGGTCTTCTGTTTCGTAACTGACCTCGGGCCCGCCTAGCACGATCACGATGTCCGGCCGGAGGCGCTTCAGGAGAGACACCACTTCGAAACTTTGCGCCACGTTCCAAATGTAAACACCGAGGCCCACGATGCGCGGGTTCAGGGCCAGGATGGATTCGAGAATGTCCACGGGCCGCTGATTGATGTCGTATTCGGCCAGGTGGGCGCGGCAGTGGAGGGGGCCCATGTTTGCCATCAGATAGCGCAGTCCAAACGCGCAATGGACGTATTTCGCGTTGAGGGTGGCCAGGACGATATCGGGCATTCAGGGGGAGGGTACTATTTTCTCGTGGTTTTGCCAAGAAAACGGTGGACATCCACGCGTTTTAAGCTGATGAGTTGGGCCGCGGGCGAGTTTGGAGTTTATGAAAGTGAAATGTCCGACGTGCCAATTGGTGGGCGACTGGTTTTCAAGCGGTTTTGGGCCCTTCTGCTCGAGGCGATGCAAACTGGTCGATTTGGGGAAGTGGTTCAATGAAGAGAACAAGATCTCGGAGCCCTTGCGCCCCGATCATTTCGCGGAGTACGAGGGGCTGCCGCCTGGCGATTACCTCGACCGTCCTGAAATGCCGGAACGGATGTGATAAGTTCCGAAAGACTGGTCGGCTGGCCGAAGCAGAGGCGACTCCCGAAAGCACGCCGGGCCTCGGTCGATGGCTTCGCCGCCTGCGGGTTTGTTGGAGCCCGTTTCGAATTTTCGATTTTGTCAGGCTCTCATGAGCATCGGTTGAACCACCGCATTTTGGGATGAACGATCTGGATCGATTTAAATCGGAGGGCGATTTGAACATTTCGCCAGCCCGCGAATTATGGTCGCGGGCAGCCATTGGACCCGAGACCCGGGGGTTGCTTGAGGACGACGCGGCGGTGTTCCTTCACCAATCCCTTTCGACACCGTGCCTCAACGTGTTGCGAGGGGCGCAAGGGGGATGGATCGAAGATTGGGAAGGGCGCCGGCTTCTCGATTTCCACGGCAACAACGTTCATCAGGTGGGGTTCGCGCACCCTCGTGTGATCGAAGCCATCACCGATCAGTTGAGGCAGCTTTCTTTCTGCACCCGGCGCTACACGAATGTTCCGGCCATCCGGCTCGCCCAAAAACTGGTGGCGCTGGCCCCTGGGGATCTGAGCCGGGTGCTCTTTGCTCCCGGGGGGACGAGCGCGGTGGGCATGGCCGTTAAGTTGGCGCGGGCGGCGACGGGGCGTCACAAGACCATCTCCATGTGGGACTCCTTCCATGGCGCGTCGCTGGACGCCATTTCAGTCGGTGGCGAAGCCATTTTCAGGCAGGGCGCGGGTCCTTTGATGCCCGGATGCGAGCATGTGCCTCCGCCCGACAACCGCCATTGCCCTTTCGCGTGCGGGCCCGCCTGCAACTTGAGATGCGCCGACTACATCGAGTATGTTCTCGAGAAGGAGGGCGACGTCGCGGCGGTGGTCGCGGAAACGGTTCGATGCACGCCCTTCATTCCGCCGAAGGATTACTGGAAAAAAGTCAGAGCGGCTTGCGACAAGCACGGGGCGCTGCTCATTCTGGATGAAATTCCGAATTGTTTGGGGCGCACTGGGAAAATGTTCACGTGCGAGCATTACGACGTGGTTCCAGACATTCTGGTGCTCGGAAAAGGGCTAGGCGGGGGCGTGTTCCCGCTGGCGGCCATCCTGGCTCGGGAATCTTTGAATGTCATGCAGCATCGAGCCCTGGGGCACTACACCCACGAGAAGAATCCGGTTGCCTGCGCCGCCGGGCTGGCGGCGATTCAAGTGATCGAGGAGGAGGGCTTGTTGGAGAACGCGCGGAGGGTGGGGGCTTTCGGTTTGGAGTATTTGAAAGGAATGCGGGCGCGCAGCCCGGCGATCGGCGATGCTCGGGGGTTAGGGTTGTTGATGGGATTGGAATTGGCCGGCGGCAAGGCGGCTGGAGCAAGCGCGAACGAGTTGGCGGAACGGGTGATGTACCGATGCCTTTCGGATGGATTGAACTTCAAACTGACCATGGGGAACATCGTGACATTGACACCCCCGCTTCAAATTCGGGAAGAGGAGATGACCCAGGCCCTCGCGATTTTGGAGCGAGCCATTGAGAAGGAGTTCCGCGGTTAAGGGTCCGTTCGGCGTGGTTATTCTCCACGGGCCACCCGCCGAGCCATTTGGAGTCTCAAATCAGAAATCAGGCGGAGGGGATCAATGCCGGCGTTTTTTCGGTTCGCCCTTCGCGGGGCGCCTCCGGGCAGCGGGAGCCCCACCGCCGTTTTTCGGGCCAGTGGAGGCGGTTCCTCCGACTCTGGGATCGAAGCGATTTTTTAGCTCCCTGATCTGATCACGGAAGAGGGCGGCGCGCTCGAATTCGAGGTTGTTGGATGCCTCGATCATGTCCCGTTCCAATTCCAGCAGGGCTTCGGACACATCGAAGTCGCCGCCGGCGTCGTGTATGACAGAGGCGGCGCGGTTTTGATCCTGATTGCCGGGGCGCATGGCCAGGCTTTCTTCAACGGGACGGGTGACGCTTCGCGGAGTGATTCCGTGCTCGCGATTGTGGGCCAGCTGGCGTTCGCGGCGATACTTGGAGACGGCGAGGAACTGTTCGATGCTGCGGGTGCGCTGGTCCGCGTAGAGGATGACTTCGCCGTTGATGTGCCTGGCGGCGCGGCCAGCCGTTTGAATCAAACTCGTTGTCGATCGAAGAAATCCCTCCTTGTCCGCGTCCAGCATGGCCACGAGGGAGACTTCGGGCAAATCAAGCCCTTCGCGCAGGAGGTTGATGCCGATGAGAACGTCGAAGTCGCCCTTGCGCAACGACCGCAGAATCTCGACGCGCTCGATGGCGTCGATCTCGCTGTGGAGGTAGCGCACATTGATCCCAAGCTCGCGGAGGTAATCCGCCAGTTCCTCTGATGTGCGCTTGGTGAGAGTTGTCACGAGGATCCGCTCTTTCTTCTCGACGCGCATCCGGACCTCGTTGATCAGGTCATCGATTTGCCCTTTCAACGGGCGCAGCGTGATCGTGGGGTCGACGAGGCCTGTGGGGCGCACGATCTGTTCGGCGATGTGCCCGGAAGACCACGCGAGCTCCTGCGGCCCCGGGGTCGCGCTGACATAGATCGTCTGGCCTTGCAGCTCCTTGAATTCGTCCGAGTTCAGCGGACGGTTGTCGAGGGCGCTGGGGAGGCGGAATCCGTGTTCGACCAGCACGGTTTTGCGAGAGCGATCGCCCGCGTACATCCCTCCTATCTGTGGGATGGAGACGTGGGACTCATCGATCACCAGAATGAAATCGGAAGGAAAAAACTCCACCAAGGTGTAAGGCCTCGAGCCAGGGGGACGCCCGCTGAGGTGGCGGGAGTAATTTTCTATGCCCGAGCAAAACCCCATTTCCTGCATCATTTCGAGGTCGTACTCCGTCCGCATTTTGATGCGCTGGGCCTCGATGAGCTTGCCCCGTTTTTCGAACTCGGCGATGCGGTCGCTCAACTCCGCCCGGATGGTCAGGCTGGCCGACCGGAGTTTGTCGACCGGGGTGACAAACTGTTTCCCTGGATAAATGGTGGCGGCGTCGAGGGTCTCGATGGCGTTCCCGGTGAGGATCTCGAATCGCGTGAGCCGGTCGATTTGGTCGCCGAAAAACTCGATGCGGAGGCCTTCCTCACTGGATGCCTGATGAATTTCTATCGTGTCGCCTCGGACCCGAAACGCGCCTCTCTGAAGCTCGACGTCATTTCGGGCGTATTGGAGATCCACGACGCGGCTCAGGAACTGGTCGCGAGACAAATCCTGCCCGGCGTGGATGGGGATCACCATGGATTCGTAGTCTTCCTTGCTGCCGATCCCATAGATGCACGACACGCTGGCGACCACGATCACGTCGCG
>SYMW01000293.1 GCA_005805305.1 Verrucomicrobiales bacterium | reverse complement strand
TCGCCTATCAAACGGCTTATCTAAAAGCCAATTTCCCGATTGAATTTCTCTCCGCTCTCATGACCAACGACATGGGGGACACCGCGAAAGTTTCCATCTTGATCGAGGAAGCGAGAACGTTCCAAGTCGACGTGATGCCACCGGACGTGAACGAAAGCCGGGTCACGTTCGCGCCATCGCCCGATGGCAAGGCGATCCGGTTTGGCCTCGCGGCCATCAAAGGAGTGGGCGAAGCTGCCGTGGAAAGCCTCATCAGAGCCCGTGAATCCGGGGGGCGATTCAAGTCGTTGGAAGATTTTTGCGAACGCGTGGACGGACGTTCCGTCAACAAGAAAGCGCTTGAAGCACTCATTAAATCCGGCGCCTTCGATGGGCTCCGAGAAACCCGCGCGACCCTCTTCGCCTCCATCGAAAAGACCCTCGTGCGGGCGGCCAACGACGCGCAGGATCGAGCGCGCGGCCAAGCTTCTTTGTTTGGCCTCATGGAGGAACCAATCCAGGCCAACTCTGAGTCAGCGCTCAAGCTCCCGGAGTGGCCACAGAGCGAAATGCTGGCTCATGAGAAAGAACTGCTCGGATTCTACGTCACGGGACATCCGTTGACCCCCCTTGCCTGGTTGCTGAACAAGTATTCACTTTCCACCGCGGCTTCCCTGCTCGCAACGCCGAATCGATCCATGACCCGCCTGGGTGGCATGATCACGAGCATCCAACAAGGTTTGTCAAAAAAATCCGGCAAGCCTTATGCCATGCTCACGATGGAGGATTTAACGGGATCGGTCAGCATCATTTGTGTCAACGAAGTCTACGAGAAGAGCCGCGAATTGCTGGTCCTGAATCGTGCCATCCTCGTCATAGGCGAGGTCTCCAACGGCGAAGACAAGCCAAAGATCTTCCCGCAGGAGATCATGCCGCTGGAAGACGCGCCAAGGCTATTCACACGCCAAGTTCACCTCCGCCTGCATACGGCGCACCTCACATCGGACATCCTGCGATCCATCCTCGCTTTGACCGGCAAACACAGAGGCCAGTGCCCTCTTTACCTCTGCTTCATGAGGCCCACCGGCGAAACCTTGTTCATCGAAGCCAACGAGCGCTTCTTCGTCCTCCCGTCAAAGGAACTTCAAGACGAAGTCGTGCAACTGCTGGGCGATGATGCTTACTATGTCAAAGTGGACACCGCTCTTCCGGAAAAGCCAAAACGCCAGTGGGAAAAAAAATCAGAAAGTGGCCCCTCCGAGGACTGAGCCCTTATAAAGCGATACTTTCCCACAATCCCGAACTCCGTTACAATCCCTCCATGTCTACCCGCTATTGGATGGTGAAACAGGAGCCCGCAGCGTATTCGTGGAAACGCTTTTTGAAGGATGGAATAACCGCCTGGACAGGAGTCAGGAGTCATGAGGCGAGAAACAATCTGAGATCCATGCGGCGGGGCGACCTGGTTTTCTTCTATCATAGTGTGACGGACAAAGAAGTCGTCGGCATCGCTCGCGTCACAACAGAGGCCTACCCCGATCCCACATCAAAGGAAGGCGATTGGGTGGCCGTGGATCTCGCTCCTTACATAACTCTCTCACGACCAGTGACCTTGCAGACCATCAAGGAGGATTCCCTCCTCTCGGGGATGAAACTGGTCCGGCAATCTCGCTTGTCGGTCCTCTCGCTCGACCTCCAGCAATTTCGACGACTGCTCGCCTTGGCTGAATCGCCAATGCCCGCCTCCTCCTAATCCACCCATCCCCAATGCGTGGCTTTTTTCTCTTCGTTTTGCTGTCCACCGCCGTCGTGGCGAGCGGAGCAACCTATCCAGAGCGATCACGACGGGGGATGGTGGTCACCCAAGAACGGCACGCCTCGCACTCTGGCCTTTCCGTCCTCAAGGCCGGGGGCAGTGCCGTGGACGCCGCCGTCGCGACTGCGTTCGTTCTTGCAGTGACGCACCCGGCGGCGGGCAATATTGGAGGTGGCGGATTTCTCTTGCACCGCTCACACGAAGGCCGCGCGGTCGCGTATGATTTCAGGGAGACAGCCCCCTCCCAGGCATCTCCAACCATGTTTTTGAACGCTGGCCAGTATGATCCGATACGTCACCACTCGAGCCATGTTGCCGTTGGAGTCCCTGGAACGGTCGCGGGCCTGCACCTCGCCTGGAGTCAGCACGGCAAGCTGCCTTGGAAAAGTTTGGTGGCTCCAGCGATCCGGCTCGCGAAAGCCGGGTTTGTGATTTCTCCGTCCCTGGCTGATTCCCTGGCCCGCGAGTTGCCAGCCATGCAGGCTTATCCCGCTTCACTCAACCAATTCAGCAAGTCAGGAAAACCCTACATCGCCGGCGAGATCCTTCGCCAGACAGACTTGGCGCGAAGCCTCGAACGGATCGCGGCAAGGGGGCCGAAAGGATTTTACGAAGGCGAAACCGCGTCTCTCATCATCAAAGAGATGGAACGTGGCGGCGGCATCATGACTATGGCTGACCTCCGCAACTACCGGGCAAAGGCTCGCGTTCCCCTCTCAGGTTCCTATAGAGGCCATGAAATCCTGTCCATGCCACCTCCCAGCTCGGGAGGCGTCGCCATTATCGAGAGTTTAAATATCCTCGAGGGCTGGGAATTCGGGCCTCAGGATTTCGGAAGCGCCCGCGCGATCCACCAGATGGCCGAAGCCCTCCGCAGGGCCTTCTGTGATCGGGCCCAATTCATTGGAGACCCAGATTCAAACCCAGGCATGCCGATCCAAACCCTCATTTCCAAAGATCACGCGACAACCCTGAGGCACTCCATTTCACAAGCGAAGGCGTCGATTTCCTCCCCGGCCACATTCGTTTGGTCAAACGAGAGTCCTCAAACCACCCACGTTTCGATCGTGGACGAGGAGGGCAATGCGGTGGCATTGACTTACACTTTGGAGGATTCTTATGGATCGCGGATTGTCGTGCCAGGCGCGGGCTTCATGTTGAACAACGAGATGGGCGACTTCAACGCGGAGCCTGGGCGAACCGACTCGGCCGGACTCATTGGCACCCCGCCCAACCTGGCAGCGCCAAACAAGCGCATGCTCTCCAGCATGTCCCCAACCATCGTGACAAAGAACGGCAAACTCCTGCTCGTCACCGGGAGCCCCGGAGGCCGCACGATCATAAGCACCGTGCTCCAAACGATCATGAACACCGTCGACTTCGCCATGAACGCGCAACAGGCGGTCGACGCCCCTCGATTCCACCATCAATGGCTGCCGGATCAGATCGCTTATGAGTCGAACGGCTTCTCGCCAGATACTCTTCGAATCCTGGAGACGATGGGGCACAAAACCAAGGAAGTTCGCTCTCAAGGCGCCGCTCAGATCATTCGCGTGGATCCTCATTCCGGATGGCTTGAAGGAGCATCGGATCGCCGAGATCCCGATTCGGCGGCGCGAGGCTGGTGAGATCACCCAGGCCGCTTTGGCCCCAGCCTCGGACAAAGGAACGGACAGTCAACACGCGAAACTCGGCCTCAAGCCCGGTGGAATCGCCGGAATCCGGGCCAACAGCACCTCCATCCACCAAAGGGAACTTCAGATCTTACCACGGCAGTTGAACTGCGGGCAGATTTGCCCAAGCCTGGATGAGAAAGGCGTGACTAAGAGGGAGGCATATCCCTTGTGGATCTGGTGAGCGATTTGGAAAAACTTTATCGCCAGGACCTTGCAAAGATTCGCCTTGGGCAACTGCCGTTTTAAGGTTTAAGATCAAAGGGTGGGACGGAAAGATCGGGGGGCTCTTCCTCGGGTGCGGGCGTCCCGAGCAATATGGACTCATCCCTGGCGTAGTCGTGGGGCGCCTTGTCGAAGCACGCTGGCGATTTTAGTCATTCCCAAAAACCTCCCTTCCTCATAAAGTCCGCGCCCTCATGACCAATCAAACTCTATCGACGGTCACGCGGTCCGACGGCCGTAGCCACGACCAGCTCCGGCCGCTCAGATTCCAGAACCACATCGCACCCCACGCTTCGGGATCGACCTTGATCGAGTGGGGAAACACCCGAGTGATTTGCGCTATCACGATCGAGGACAAGGTGCCGCGATGGATGAAAGAGCAAGGGGTCTCGGGAGGATGGCTCACATCCGAGTATTCGATGCTGCCCTATTCCACTTTGGAGAGAAAACCGCGAGATATTTCAAAAGGAAAACTGGACGGACGCTCACAAGAAATTCAGCGGCTCATCGGCAGAGCTCTGAGAGCCTGCGTGGACCTGGAAAAAGTGGGACCGCGTACCTTGTGGATTGATTGTGATGTTCTGCAAGCTGATGGGGGCACACGGACAGCCGCCATCACGGGAAGCTACGTGGCGCTTGGCCTGGCCATCCAAAAACTCTTTGCAAATGGCGAACTCGCGGCCAACCCTCTGACCTCACCCGTGGCCGCGGTAAGCGTCGGCCTCGTGGGCGGGGTGGCCTGCTTGGACTTAAATTACATCGAGGATTCCACGGCCGACCTGGACATGAACTTGGTCATGAACGCGGCGGGGCGCTGGGTCGAAATCCAGGGCACCGGAGAGAACGGGACATTCTCCACCGAGCAGTTCAACCAAATGCTCGACATCGGCAAGGCGGGGTTGATGCGATTGTTCGAACTTCAGTCCCAGGCTCTCACCCAAACACCATGAAGGATAAAGTTAAAAAGACCCGACTCTATCTCATCCGTCACGGCGAAGTGGAGGAAAAATACCATCGCATATTTGGCGGGCGCATAGATATGGAGCTTTCGCCCCTGGGACATGAACAAGCGCGGCGCCTCGCCGAAGCCCTTTCAAAGACCCATTTTGACTCCCTCTACGTCAGTCCCATGATTCGAGCCAGGCAAACCTTGGCCCCTCTCGCGAGGCAACAGCGGCCCGACGCTCGCACCATCGAAGGACTCAGAGAGATCGACTTTGGGGCTTGGACGGGCTTGAGCTGGGAACAAGTCTCAGAACGGTGGGGAAAAAGCGCCTTTGAATGGTTGCACCATATCGAGCGGGACGAAATTCCAAATGCGGAAAACGCGGTTCAATTTCGCGCTCGAGTTGAACCTTGCCTGGATCAAATACTTACCGAAAACGTCGGACGCCAAGTCGCGGTCGTGTGCCATGGTGGGGTGATTCGAATGATCCTCGCTGCATTGCTGGATTTGCCTCTGTCGAAGATGTCGTGCGTGGAGATCGACTACGCAAGCATTAGCGTCGTGGAAATTGCCGGCGCTCGGCAGGAAATCCACAATCTCAATTTCACGCCCTGGCGTGAGTTCGCATGAACCTTAAAACGGCAGCTGCCCAAAGCGAATCTTCGCAGGATCCTGGCGGTAAAGTTTTTACGAATCACTCGCCAGATGAGCAAAGGATATACCCCCCTCTTCCTCAAGCCTTTCTCATCCAGGCTTTTGCACATCTCCACGATGTTCAAGTGCCGTGTTAAGGATGAAACACTCCGCAACACCACTGTGGCGAGTCAGCTTGTCCGTGCCTCGGCAAGCCGAGGACGCAACCAGCACGCTGCTCTCGCAAGTCTTCGGCGTCCCGTCGACATCCTACACCAACGAACGCACCCAGCGGTGCACGATATCAGTCTATCTGGAAAAGCGGCCGGACAGTCGCCAAGCAACTTCCAGGCTCGCCCCCTCCCTCCGCATCCTTAAGGCGGCCGATATCCTTGCTAGAATCCCTGCAGTTCGGGTTCTCCAGCTCGAGGCTCAAGATTGGGCCGAATCCTGGAAACGGCATTTTAGACCCTTTCTCGCGGCTGGAACATTCTTCGTCAAACCAAGTTGGATCACTCGCAAGCCGCCCCGGAACACCCTTGAAATAATTCTCGATCCGGGGCTCAGTTTCGGGACCGGACATCATCCGACCACCCGATTCTGCCTTGATGAGATTGCAGCCCTTGGGAAAACAAAAGCAAGATGTTCGATGATGGACCTGGGGTGTGGATCGGGCATTCTTGCCATTGCCGCGGCGAAACTCGGGTGCCGCCCGGTCCGCGCGATCGATTTTGATCCTGTGGCAGTGGGCATTGCCCGCGCCAATGCGGGGGCGAATCATGTCTCGGATAGAATCTCTTTCGCGCGGTCGGATGTGACCAAGCCTTCGGTTCGCCCCCGGGTGGGGTATGACTTGGTCTGCGCCAATCTCCTTGCTGAACTCCTGGAATCCAATGCCGCTCATATCAAATCGTTCGCCGTGCCGGGGGGAATAGTACTCGGGGCAGGGATCTTGACACATCAGTTTCAGGGGGTTCGCCAAGCCTTCGAAGCCCAAGGGCTTCTTCTCCGCAAGCAATCCACCACCAAAGAGTGGACTTCCGGCGTCTTTGTCAGGCACTAGCGCTCGACTGTTGATCGGATTGCCGTTTCCTTTGTAGCCGGTGGAGTTGCATTTTCCTCAAGTTCTGGTATGTTACTCACCGTTGGTCAGCAATTGAAACTAGAACACAGAGAACTGACCTTTGTGAGTGCGCGTCGAGAGTTCAAGCCTCGTAGCCATCCTTCCCCAAGGACACTGCACGGCATTCTCACTCTCCCGCGCCGCTTCACAGAAAGGACAAATCCTGACTATGAGCAAATCCCTGGAAGCCATTACTGAGGCAATACAAAACTCCAAGCATCCTTTCCGACAATTGGACGACCGGCCCCAGAAAGCCCACAAAAATCGCTACGAACGCCGAAAAGTGAAGGAATACATCAAGTTAGGTGATTGGGAACCTCAGGCAGGATAGTTGAAACATTTCCTGCATTGAGAGAAATCAGAGCGAAAAAACCAAATTAGACTTAAGCCGCCCCGGAGCAACGGATCCTGGGCGGCTTATTTCTTAAACAACCGATTCCGGGATCCAAAACTAAAGCCAATTTGCCTACTGGCACTTGGGACAGATTCCGAAAAATTCAAGGCGGTGCGTGACCGAAGCAAACCCATTCCTCTTCGCAACGGATAATTCCATCTCCTTGGCGAAACAGTCTTCCAACTCGACGATGCTCTCGCATCGGGTGCAAATCAGATGATGATGATGCCCCCCGTCGGGACCGTCGATTAATTCAAACCGAGCGGTTCCATCCCCAAAATCAAATCTCTTGACCATGCCCATGCTCTCCAAGAGATGCAGGGAACGATAAACCGTCACAAGATCGCAATCCCCACGGGGCATTTGAGCGAATAATTCTTTGATGGTCACCGGATGACGGTTCATCCGCAGCACGTCCAGAATCTTCTGCCTTGGGCCGGTAATCTTGCGCGATTTAGCCCGCAGTTGCTCCGTCAACTCAGAGAGACGGCGTTTTCCGGGAGAGTGCCCAACCCTATGACAAGAATCCCCCTCATCTCCATGGCACGTGGCAGCGCCAGCGCCCGGACTTTGCTTAAAAGCGCCCGCGCCATCGTTCATGATGGGATCCTCTCCTTAAATCGTCCAATCAAGAAGGCTCCAATAAACATTCCAAGACACACAAGAACAATCATTGGACCACAAGGAGCGTCGAAATGATAGGAGCCCACGACACCCCCGACGCTCGAGACAAGCCCCAAAATGACGCTGTAACATATCTGTTGCCGCAGATTGCGACTGAGGCTGCGGGAGGCGGCAGGAGGGATCACCAAAAGGGATGTGACCAAGATGATTCCCAAAAGGCGAATGCTTAGGGTGACCACCAATGTGAGCGCCACCACAAACAAATAATTTAACAATCGCACCGGCACCCCGCACGAATGCGCCAGCTCCGGATGCGCCGTGACGAGGGTCAACCGACTGAGATTTACAAAAAGCCCCAGACTCACTACCAGCAACAACACCAGAGCGAGTTTCAAATCCCCCCAGCCAATCGCGAGAATATCCCCGAACAGATAACTCTGTATCTCGCCCCGATACCCTTTTAGGGACGACAAAATGACGATGCCCAACGCCACGGATCCAGACAAAACCACCGCTAAAATCGTGTCGGATAGCAACTCGGTGTTTTCCTGCAACCAAACCAGAATCCCAGCCACCAGAAGGCTGAAGGCGATCATCGGGACCGTTGGGTCTGCGAATCCCATCCAGAATCCAAGGGCCACGCCCGCTAGAGCGCCGTGGGAAATGGTATCGCTGAAGAAAGCCATGCGCCTGGCTGTCACAAACACTCCCATCAAAGCGCACAACGGTCCCATGCACAATGCCGTGAGAAAGGCGCGCTGCATGTGTGGCTCAGTGAGCATGCGGATGAAGGTGCCCGTGCGGTTGATGATGATGCTGGTACGGCGAGACGTGGATGCCGTACGCGCGCCTGAGCGACTCTGCGTTCATCACTTCCTCGGGTCTCCCCTCGCAACAAATAACGCCATTAAGCGCATAAACAATCGTCGCGTGCCGGTAGACCATCGACAAATCATGGGACACCAGCACTACGGTCAAGCCTCGGCTTCGCTGCAAGTCGCCAATCAGTCCATAAAATGTGTCCTCGCCAGGGGCATCCACCCCAGCCATGGGCTCGTCAAGCAACAGAATATCCGGCTGCCTCAACAGCGCGAAAGCCACCATCACGCGTTGTAACTGTCCGCCCGAAAGTTTCGCGAGCGGGCGATTCAGCAGTTCCTCCACGCGGACTTCTTGAACGGCCGAAATCAAGACATCGTCCAAGACGGCGTGCCTTCTCCAGAACCAATGCCGAGTTCGATCCGAAGCGAGAGCGAGAAACTCACGAACACTGAGGGCGAATCCTGATTCCAAGGCCAGTTTCTGCGGGACATAGGCCACCCTGTGGAGCACCTTGCGATCCAGCGGCTGTCCGAAGAGGCGGATCTCCCCTTGATCGAGTGATTGCAAACCCAACAACGCCCTGAGTAACGTGGTTTTTCCTGAACCATTCGGGCCTATCAGCGCGACGACCTGCCCGCCAGGGATCGATAGATCCACACCTTTGAGAATCGAGTGTCCCGAAATCGTCACGAAAACCCCGCGCGCCTCGATGACTGGTGGCGAATGGTTAGCTTGAGGCTTTCCGGAATCGGACGGGTGGTTCATTACCGTAGATGTCGCGCCATGACGTCCAGGTTTCGACGCATCCCGATCTCATAACTATCCGGGGCCACAGGGCCGGTTTCTAGAGTATCCAATTCGATCACGGGGAGTTTCATATCCCGGCCGAGTTGGCGAGCCACGCCAGGTGTGTTGCCGGGTTCAGTGAAAATCGCAACCGACTTCTCATCGCGCATTCGTTTGATGAGATCGGATAGAACCCTGGGTGAAGGCGACACTTCTGGAACTTCTTCCAGCACCCCAGTGAGCTTCAAATCGTATCGGCGAACGAAATAAGGAAAAGCATCGTGCAAAGTGACGAAAGATCGACTTCGAACAGCCTTCAATCCAGCGAGCAGATCTTCATCCAATTTTGTTAGTTTAACGATATATGCATCACGATTTGCCCTGTATTGAACCGATCGTCCTCCGTCAAGAGTCACGATTGCCTCGGTGATGTTCGACACCGCGCGCATGGCTAACCGGGGGTCCAGCCAAACATGCGGGTTTGCATCTCGGTCCTCCTTACCTGCTTTCCGCGGCTGTTTGGACTGCTTGCCCTCCTCATGTCCGGGACCATGCCCGTGCGCGTGCCCATGCCCGCTATGCGACGCCCCGCTACGTGAATAGATCAACATATCTTCCATGCCGGCTGAACACTCGACGACCCTTGGGCGTTTCCGAGCAGGTAATCGGCTTATCACTTTCATCAGCCATTCTTCTAGCTTGAGGCCATTCACGATGAGCAGATCGGCCTGCTCGAGTCGCTTAAGATCGCGGGACGAAAGCTGGAACTCGTGGGGATTGACCCCGCTCGGCAAAAGGTTTTCGACATCTGCAAGGCCCCCTGAAATGTTCGCCGCGAAACAGTAGGCGGGCAAAAAGCTAGCCACCACCTTGAGGCGCTTTGGCTGGTCCGCGGCGCTCGCGGGGTCGATCAAACAAGCAAACCCAACCACCATGAGTACGAGCCGCTTCAGGACATGAATGATTCTCGGCATGACAGTTTCAGGTGTACTCCCACTGCACCTCGTGACGCCCCCGGTTTGAAATGCGGAGCTTTCAACTTGTTCAGTTAACGGGAATCTAGAGCACACTCGCATCATCTTAGTTAAAGCAAAATCCTTAATCCGCTCCACCTTTGCAAGTGATTTGCATTAAGTGATCAAAAAAAACGGCACTCACAGAGCGAGCGCCGCCCTTTAGAATGTTATTTCATCAACAACATTTGTCGCGCCCTCTTGATCGAAGTATTCAAACGTCGCTGGTAGTGCGCCGGAAGGCCTGTGTATTTTCGAGGGAGAATCCGACCCTGGTCAGTCACAAACTGCTTGAGCAAATTCACATTCTTGAAATCCAAAGCGTCCACAGTAAAATCGATCTTCGGCTTGGGTCGCGGTGTCCGCGCCTCCATGGTCCCGGTGCGATTTCGCCCCTTGGTTTTTGAATTCTTGTCGGTGTTCGTCTTGCGCGGCATAATGGTTACTTAATCTCTTTATGCAAAGTGCGCCGCTTGAGCGCGGGATTAAACTTCATCATTTGGAGCTTATCAGTTTTCAACTTCTTGTTGCGTGAACCCATGTAGCGCGACGGAGACTTTCCTTCCTTGCGCGCTTCGGTGCATTCCAGTGTGACATTTTCTCTCGGCATAGTGCTCTATTCCTTCTCCTTGGCCGGTCTTTCTTCGGCCTCATCTTCTTCCTCCACCTCAACGCTCCCAGCCGCGTCTACGCTGCCCAAAGCTCCCAAACGCCGCTGACGAATGGCGCCATCACGCTCGAGCTGAGCCTGGGCTTCCACCGTGAATCGAGTCCAAGGTATCGCATCCAACCTCGCCTTAGGGATTGCCTTCTCGGTCAGCTCACAAACACCGTAGGTCCCCTTTTCAATCCTTTTAAGCGCTTCCTCTATCTCATACACGGCGTCCTGGTCGGATGAAAGCAGGCTCAAGGCAAAATCGCGATCGAAGTTGTCGGTGCCAGAATCCGCCATATGCAGGCTATAGGTCGACATCTCTTCGGCCGATTCGCGCGCCAAACCACTGATCTGGTTCATGAGGCGCTCACGTAATTCCAGGAGGTTCTTGTAATACTTCGACCACTCGGCCGGAACTTTAACTTTGGAATCAGGCCAGTCCGACGCCTGGGCCGCTGCAATGCCCAAAATCGACGCCGCTGTGGCGGTTCCGACCACACGACCTTTTAGTGGCAACGGAGGGTTATCAGTCAATTTTTTTGCTATTGTCTTCTTTGTAGTCACAACACATTCATTGAGTGTTTGCGCTCTCAAGTGAACACCAGAACCGAACGCCGGCTTCTGTCCCTGCCAATCGAGAGCGGGCGAATCTAACAAAGCGCAATCAAATTGCCACAACAATTTTTAACATTTAAAACGGCGGTTGAACTTCGTGGAGATTTGCAAAGGGCTGGATGAGAAAGGCTTGACGAAGAGGGAGGCATATCCCTTCTGGTTCTAGTGAGTGATTCGGAAAAACTTTATCCCCAGGATCTTGCGAGGATTCGCCTTGGGCGGCTGCCGTTTTCAGGTTAACTCCATTTACGCCCCGTGAACAATCCCATTTCGGGATTCTCGTCTTCAGCCAGGAGGCCAGCTCATGGGTCGTCCGCCCAAGATGTGGCAATGCAGATGGGGCACGGTCTCCCCTCCATTCCTCCCGTTATTGATAACCAACCGATACCCTCCCTCGTCCAGGCCGCAGGTCCGGGCCACTTGCGCCGCCTTCAACAGCAAGTGGCCTAGCACTTCCCTATCCTCCTCTACCGCCGCTGCGATTCTCGGGATCGGATCACGCGGCACAATCAAAACATGCACCGGAGCCTGCGGATTGATGTCCCGAAAGGCGACGACGACTTCGTCCTCATAAACGACCGATGCCGCTATTTGCCCAGAGGCGATTCGTTCAAAAAGCGTTTCGCTCATAAGACACTCATCACTGAATAATTAGTTCACAATGTGGAGAATGCACATCCAAGCACACGCATTGCCTTAAATAGTCCACGATTTGATCCCGCAGTGCCTGGCATCGCCCATTCCACCGTCTCGCCCCGGAGAGCTGCTTGACACAGGTCCTCAAGCCCACGAACCGCAGACGGGAAGGGTGCGATCCACAGTTGCGGCGAACCTCATCTCGAAGGCGCGAAAAAAAGAGCATCTCCAGTCCGTCGTTCGAACCGCCGATGAAGCCGCAGAGATCTAACTCCACGACCTCGCGTGGCAACGGGGGAGGCTCGGCGCTTTCCGTCACCTCAAACCCCAGCTTACGCAACAGCGTGACCAACTCGCTTGTAAACTCGCCGATCGAAACCTTCTCCCGACCCAGCTCGTTCTTAAAATAATGAAGCAACGCGACGGCGGCGTTGTGGATCAGTTCTGGAGTCAATAATTTGGCGCCGACTCCAATCAGTTCAACCGTGAGTTCCTCAGCACTGCAGGGAATGCACTCCCCTTCGGATGTCTCAAAAACCAGGCAATCGGATCGTAGCTGTATCATTTTTGATCTCCAGTTTCTTGACCGCTTGAACAAAGTCGCCCGCCTCCTCGAATCGGCGGTAGACGCTCGCAAACCTCACATAGGCCACGGGATCGATGTCCCGGAGCGCTTCCATCACCATTTCGCCGATCACCACGCACGGAATCTCCCTCTCATTCTCCCTCATGATTTGATCGAGAATCCGCTGCATGCGTTCTTCCACTATTTGAGGGCTGATGGGGCGTTTCTGGCACGACTTGAGCATGCCGGAAAGCAGCTTTTCCCGTGAAAACTCTTCACGCCGTCCGTCCCGCTTAACCACCAACAACCCCCCTCGCTCCACTTCTTCATAGGTGGTGAAGCGATGCTCGCACCTCATGCACTCCCGGCGGCGCCTGATGGCCGCGCCGTCCCTCGAAGAACGCGAATCGATGACGCGATCCTCTAGACATCCACACTTCGGACAACGCATAAGCGAACCTTGAGCATACAGCGGATTGTGTGCTTGAAACACGTAACACACGACATATTGTGGCGTCAAGGAAACGTCATTGATTCAGTTTCCGGTTTTGCTAGCTTGCGGATCGTCGCATCATGACTTCCTACTCTGAACACGCCCTGGCCTCGATAGCGGTTCTTTTCATTGGCATTTCGAAGGCAGGCTTTGGGGGTGGGCTGGGCATGTTGACGACTCCATTGTGCGTCCTGGCGTTTGGGGCCAGCGGTCATCCTCCCACGTTCGCGATTGGAACTTTGCTGCCGCTCCTGTGCGCCGGCGACGTGTTTTCCTTGTTCCATTTCTGGAGGAAATGGAGGATGGAGAACCTCATCCTCCTGCTCCCGGGCGTGTTCTTAGGAGTGATCCTGGGGATTCAAGGCTTGGCTCGCTTCAGTGCGCCCCAACTCAATATCGTCATCGGTTCCCTCGCCATCGCCTTCCTCTTGTTTCAGCTCGCCAAGGAGCGCCTTTTCCGTAACGCCGCCGCCTCCCGGCCGACTCGAACCGAGGGCGTCGTGTTCGGAATCGCCGCTGGCGTCACCTCGACGTTTGCTCATGGGGCGGGCCCCTTGATGACCATGTTTTTGATTCCGCAGAAAATGCCCAAGGAAATTTATATGGGCACAATGATCTTGGTTTTCACCTGCATCAACTGGGTGAAAATGCCTTTCTTCATCTGGAAAGGGATCATTACTTTGGAAACCCTACGGACGGGCGCGCTCTATTTGATCCTCATCCCCATCGGCGTGCGTCTGGGGGTTGCCTTGAACCGCACGATTTCCGAGAAAGCGTTTGTGCGGTGGGTTTATATTCTGACATTCCTCGCCGGGATGCAGCTTGTGACCGGATTCAACTTGTTCAGTTGGATGAAACCCAAGCCAGCCCAACCGCGCGCCTCCTTGGTTGTTCGCCCAGTGCTCCTTAACCCTCACGGCCGGGAGGTCGTGCGAGTCCCGGAACGGGAGATCGTCCCGCAGCAGGCAAATCTCGATGCGCGATCGACCACTTGGCTGGCTTCTTTGGACTTGCCCCGGCTTGCCGATGCCGATTGCCAAACAGCCAGGCCCTTGGATAGGATCGCGAAATGAAAATCATCCGCAACGGGATCCTGGCGGCCCTGACCTTTCTGGTGTGCGGTCTCCACGCCCAAGGACCTGACGACCAATTCGTCAAAATTTACAATCTCCTCCTCCAAGCCGACCAACTCAACGACTCAGGGCAAACTGGGCAGGCATACCAGAAGTATATGGAGGTTCGAGACGGTCTTCAGCGCCTCCAGCTCGGTTACCCTTCGTGGCAACCGCGGGTGATCAAATATCGACTCGGCTACGTTGCCGACAAAATCGCTCCTCTGGCGATCAAGCACAAGGACCAACCGGGTGTGACCCGGCAAACTCCCCTCGCGGAAGCCACTGCGGCGGCGGCACCAAACGCTGAGATAGCCCAACTCGAGTTGAGGGCTCGAAATCTTGCGGAAGAAGTCGACCGGTTGCGAGCGGAAAAAACCGTCTTGGAGGCGAAGTTAAGAGAGGCGCTGAGTCCGCAGCCAGTCACTGACAATCGAAACCAGTTGCTCCAGTCGGAGGAGCGCATCCGCTCCTTAAACAAGGAATTAGACGTGTTGCGGGTTCAGCTCAAGCAGGAAAAAGAAAAGCCACCCGTCGATCCTTCGTCGGAGGAAGCGGGCAAGAAAGCACTCGCCGAAGCCAACAGGAAACTGGCCGCGCAATCGGATTCCCTCGCGGCGCTCGCGCAGGAGAAAGAAAATTTGTTGCGGCAATTGCGGCGGGCTGAGAAGCCCTCGCCAACGGATGCTCGGGACTTGGAAAGGGAGAATCAGAAACTGAAAAACGAGGTGGCGGAACTCAAGTCCTCAAATCGGAAAAAACCGTCCACCCCCGAGAACGCGGAGGCTCTGCGCAAGGAACTTGAATCCGTGGCGTCACGGCTGAAAGAACAGCTCGGTCAGAACGAAGTGTTGATCGCGGAAAAGCGAGCGCTGCAGAGCCGTGTAGATCGGTTGAGCGCGGATGCCAAGGAATCCGCCGCCCCCACGCCGCTGCCTCCACCGGGTTCGTCCGCCAGGCGATCCCCGGATCGCGAGACGGAATCTTTGCGCCGAGACAAATCCAGGCTGGAAAAGTTGGTGGCAAGCCTCTCTTCAGATTTGGCGGATGCCAGGAAAAGCGAGAAAACGGAGGCTCGCAGCCGGATTCAGAGATTGGAAGCCGAACGTGCGGAACTGAAAAATAAGCTGGCGGAATCCGCCAAAGACGCCGCCTCCCGCCCAAAAGCCCCATCACGAGCCGAACTCGAACGGCTCAGGTCCCAACTCGCCGCGGCACAAGCCAGGGTCGAGGCGTATGAACTGAAGAAGATCCCATTCACGGCCGAAGAGCTTGCCTTTTTCAAACAGCCCAAGCCTTCACCCGCGGATCCCAAACGGGAAACCACGAGCGGAAAACGGTCCGTGAAAGAGCTGCCAAGCGGAGCCAGGCAGCTAGTGGCCGATGCTCAGTCCGCCTTCTCCACCCGGCGCTTTGACGAAGCCGAAGCCAAATATCAAGAACTGCTCCGATTCGATTCGGAGAACGTATACACTCTCGCCAATTTGGCCCTCGTGCAGATCGAGCAGGGCCGTCTCGACGCCGCGGAAGCCAACCTGACAAAGGCGCTCGCAGCCGAACCTCAGGACGCTTACAGCTTGGGGCTTTTCGGCATCCTTCGATTCCACCAATCAAAACTGGATGACGCCCTCGATCTGCTGAGCAAGTCCGTGAAGATCGACGCCAACAACGCGGAAACTCATAATTATCTGGGAGTCGTCTTGAGCCGGAAAGGGATGAGGGGCCCCGCCGAGGCCGCGATGCGCAAATCCATTCAGATCAATCCAGGATATGCCGAAGCCCACCACAATTTGTCCGTGATCTATGTGTCCCAAACGCCTCCGTTTGTTGAGCTGGCCAGATGGCATTACGAGAAAGCCCTGAGCGCCGGACACCAAAGAAATCCGTCGCTGGAGAAATATTTTGACAAAAAATCTGTCCGTGGTGAGTAAGTTGCCGACAATCTCCATGGAGTTTCCGCCAAACTCGACCGCGGAACGGGCTGCGAAGTTATTGGGTTTGAGTTGCCGCCGCCGCCCCGGCCGCTTCTCAGCAGCATTGAGTTGGAGAACTGGGCGGGGTCAATAGCCGTATAATGCATGTTCAACAAAATATTGTTAGTCCCTGGCCTGATCGCCTTCATGGCCCACATCCCGATCATCGGCCAATCCCCAAAGCCTGCCACATCCACCGAAATCGCCATCAGTGAGGTTCTCGCCCGAGTTCTGGATTACAATGAAAGAATCCAGATTAAGATGCTGGAGACGGAGATCAGCGAGAAGCAGATTTCGGCGGAGCGCGGAATATTCGAACCGGCGGTCGTCGGGAGTTTCGAAGCCACGGACAACCAGCGCAAGAACAGCCAGGAACAGCAGGCGCAGCAGTTTTTTAATCAAGTATTTGACGAGCGCAACAAGACCTATGGCGGCGGACTCGAATTTCTAGCGCCGACGGGCGCACGGCTTCGGCTGGGCTACAACCTGCGTGATCTCTCCAACAACCTGAACAAAGGCGCAAATGAGTTCGCGTCGACCATGGGTCTGACGCTGACCCAACCGCTTTTGAAGAACGCCGGCACGGCAGCCGTCATGGCTCGGATACGGCTCGCTGCCATCAATTCGGATATCGCCTTCCAAGACTACCGGCGCGAACTCATGACTGTGATCGCGCGCGCCGAAGCCTCGTATTGGGATCTTTATCTGACCCAGGAACAGGAACGAATCAGCCGTGAGTCCGTATCCGTGGCCGAACGATTGCTCCAAGACAACAAAGCGCGGCTCGAAGTGGGCAAATCCTCCGAACTCGAGGTCATGCAAGCGGAGGCCGGTCTCGCGCTGCGACGGTCCCGGCGCAGCGAAGCGGCTCAAAAACTCGCGGAAGCCGCCAGCGTGCTCAACTCCCTGCTCTCCACATCCCCGACGGACCGAGCCATCCCTGTTCGAGCAGTCAGCCAGCCCGTGGTGGATGAAGCCATAGCGGATTACATCGAGAGTTATCGCGCGGCCTTCGACCAAAATCCCGATTACCTTGGCCGGCGGCACGCGGTGCTTTCTGAAAACATCCGGCTCGCCTATGCCAAGAACCAGCGCCGCCCTGAGCTCGATCTCAAAGCAAGCTATGGAATGAATGGGCTGGGGGCCTCGCCCGGCGCCTCGTTCGACGACATTGCCAGCGGCGATTTCCCGAGTGGATCGGTCGGCTTGGAGCTCAGGGTTCCCCTCTCCGGCGGGATCAAGGAAAGAAACGAATACGCAGCGGCCAAGCTCTCCAAGCAAAAATCTCTCCTCGCGCTTAAGGAGGTCGAAGTTCAGATCGTCAACTCCCTCGACACCGCCATCCTCAAAGTGACCAACCAGCGCGAGAGCTCCAAGAATTACGAAGCGGTGGCAAAATTCCATGAGCAACTTCTTCACACCGAACTGGCCCGCCTTGACGTTGGAAAGACAGACAGTCGAACGGTGCTCGAGACAGAGGAGAAGCTGTTCGAAGCGCGCATCTCGACCCTGGATGCTGTGATCCGCTTTCAGAAAGCCCGCCTCGAACTCGAGCTGGTGCAGGGCTCCTCGCTGGTGAATCGCGGAGTCGAACTCAAGAAATCCGAGCTGCAGCGGAAAACCATGCAGATGGTGGCGGACAACCGGTTTCAAGGCGCACGGTTGGATCAATTGAAAGTTCAGATTCAACGGGCTTACGAAAACAAGCCCACTCCCAACCCGCTGAGACAGCAGGAAGACGAAAGGTTGCTTCGACAAAAAATCCAAGAACTCCGTCAGCAGGACGCCGCGAAGTGAATCTGCTTAATTCCAGCGCTTTCCTGGCGACCTATCATAATTCCACTCGTGTCATGAGCTATTGTTGTTCCATCGCGCGCGGCCGGCTGGCGCCCCCGGCCTTGTTGATATCCTTGTTTCTCCTTCAAACCGCGCCTCCCAACACAACCGCAGCCACCTGGGTCTCAGGCATCACCGAATCGATCAACGATGTGACGTTGAGCACGCCCCTGGCTGGCATTGTGGCGAAACGGCCCCGCAAAGAGGGCGACCGCTTGAGACCTGGGGAAGCGGCGGTTGAACTGGACAAACGCCTCGAGGAACTCGAGGCCGAACGCCGCAAATTGGCTCTGGACCTCAAGAAAAGCGACCTTGAAAGCACCCGAGCGTTGTTCGAAAAAAAGGCCCTCTCCATCAGCCGTGAGGAAATGGATAAGAAAATATCGGAATACAACATCACCGCCGTCGAGTTCGAACTCGCCAAGGAACAACTCAGGAGGCGCCAGATCGTCGCACCCTTCGAAGGCACGATCGTTGAAATCCTCATCAAGGAAGGCGAGGCTTGCCAAGCCTTGCAGCCCCTCGTTCGAATCGTCGACGCCAAGAGGTGCTACTTCATCGCCAACGTCGAGGCAAAGTCCGGCCACGGATTGACCGTCGGAAAACAGGTGAATTTGGAGATCGAAGCCGGCAATGCGACGGTGCCGTTCGTCGGGGTCATTAGTTTTGTGTCCCCCGTGGTCGATCCCGCCTCCGGACTATTGAAAGTGAAAATCACCTTTGAAAACTCCGACGAACGCATCCGTCCAGGCGTGGCGGGGAGGATGAAATTGGAGGACCGCTGAAGTGCCATTCGAAAGTTCCACAGAAGACGCCTCGACGCGAGCCACCGCGGAGCTCAGCAAGCTCCGCGCGTTTACGGGCACGCCGGCCGAGTTTTGGCAAAAATTCCTCCTACACGCGGCGGAACTCATCGGAGCCCCGCGCGCGGTTCTTGCCCTCAAGGAATCCAAGCCCCAAGCGAACGGGGGGTGGAAGAAATTTGGCGAGCACGCTGGCAATGGCCTCGCGCACCGTTCGGTCGGCGCGTTCGTCCAAAGCCTGGTCGCCATCGCCGACCGATGCGTCCTCGAAAATGCCGCTGTGCACCTGCTCGAAAGGTCTGCCTTGCCAGGAAAGGAAACCCTGGCTATTGGGCTGAAACTGCAGTTGAGCAAACAGGAGGAAGTGTGCGTCGCCATTTTTCTGCTCGTGGAGGCGGGTGAAGCCTCTGCTCGCGTCGCCTTGTCGAAGCTTCAACTACTGGCCGACATCCCACTGTCTTACCTGCAAAACCAGGCGATGCACCAGGCGCGAACGGACGTCGAGAAATTCGCGGAATCGCTCGATCTACTCGCGCAGCTGGATTCGGAAAAGCACTTTCTGTCCGCCGCGCTCGCGTTCTGCAACGCCCTGGCGACGCGGCACCACTGCGAGCGGGTGAGCCTTGGATGGCTTTCCAACCAGTATGTCAAGCTCAGGGCCATCAGCCGCACCGAGCGCTTCGACCGCAACATGTCGGTCGCGAAGGCCTTGGAAGTGGCCATGGAAGAGGCGTTGGATCAGGACGAGGAAATCGTATGGCCCAGGCCCGAAGGGTTGAATGTGGTGACCCGTGATCACGCGATTTTCGCGCGCGAGCAAGCGATTCAAAACATTTGCTCCATCCCTATCCGAGCAGATGACAAGGCGGCTGGCGTGCTGACGTGCGAGCGGCAACAAGGCGCCTTCTCGTCAACCGAACTCCAGCAATTCAGGCTGGCTTGCGACCGCGCTTCCCGCCGTCTCACGGATCTTGAGCGGCGGGATCGCTGGTTCGGCGCTCGCGTGGCGGCCTTCACCCGCGAGAAAATTGGCAAGGTTTTCGGGCCTGAACACACTTGGCTCAAAGTGATCACATTGCTGGGCTGCGCCGCGTTGATTGTGCTCTTCTTCGTCCCCTTCCCCTACCGTGTCGAAGGCAAATTTATCTTGCGAAGCGACGATGTCACCTATCTCACGGCGCCTTTCGATGGCTACATACGCGAGGTCGCGGTCCGGCCCGGCGATGTGCTCAAGAAAGAGGGCGTGCTCCTGAAATTGGATACCAATGATCTGGAGTTGGAAGAGGCTGCGACTCTCGCCGAGCAGAACCGCTATCTGCGGGAAGCCGAGAAGGCACGCGCGGCTCGATCGCTCGCTGAAATGCGCATCGCCGAGGCCCTCGCCGAACAGGCCTCCGCAAGGCTCAGCATTGCCCGGCATCGCCTAAGCCAGGCTACGCTCAAATCCCCTTTCGAGGGCGTGGTGACCGAAGGAGATCTTCGAGAACGCATCGGCGCTCCGATCAAGCAGGGAGAGTCCTTGTTCAAGGTGGCCCGGATCAACTCGCTGTACGTGGAGGCGGAGATCAATGAAAAGGACATCCACGATTTGCGCAACGGGGCCTCCGGCGAAATTGGTTTCGTGAGCCAGCCCAAGCTTAAGTACCCGATTCGCGTCACGCGGATAGAACCCGCTGCATTCCCGAAGTCGAACGAAAACGTGTTCATGATCCGGTGCTCATTCGAGAAGGAGATCCAAGACTGGTGGCGTCCCGGAATGAGCGGACTGTGCAAACTGGATGTGGAGAAGCGGACGCTTTTCTGGATCTTGACCCATCGCACGGTCGATCTCCTGCGGCTGTGGCTCTGGTGGTAAAACCTCGGTCCGTTCTGGCGACGACTCCAAGCACCCATGTCTGAAGCGCCTCCAACGTTCAGCGAGTCCTGGCATCGAATTGCCAACCAGCGCCTCTCCCTGCGCCCGGGCGTCCTCGTCCGCCGTCAAACATTTCGGGGAGAACGCTGGATGGTCCTTGAGAATCCCCTGAGCAACCAATTCTATCGTCTCCGGCCGGAAGCCTACGAATTCGTGGCTCGGCTTCGACCCGACAAAACGGTCGAGGCGGCGTGGGAGGAATGCCTGGCCAGATTTCCAGACACGGCGCCCGGGCAGGAATCGGTGATCCAACTGCTTTCCCAGCTTTATCTGGCGAATCTGTTGCAGTACGACGAGGCGACGGACAGCGCCCAGTTGTTCAAGCGTTACAAGAAGACGCGGCAGCGCGATCTGAAAGCGAAGTTTCTGAACGTGATGTTCATGCGGTTCCCGCTTCTGGATCCTGACGAGTGGCTGGTCAAGACAATGCCCTTCGTGGGCAAATTGATTAGCCCATTTGGCGCTCTCCTTTGGATCCTCGTTGTGGGGATGGGGCTCTGGGTGGTGGGGGAAAACTTCACCGAACTCAAGGATCAAACCCAAAGCGTGCTGGCCCCGGGCAATCTATTCCTACTCTACGCGGGGTTGATCTTGGTCAAAACGCTGCACGAGTTTGGCCACGCTTATTTTTGCCGGAAATTCGGCGGCGAGGTGCACGTGATGGGTGTGATGCTGATGATTTTCACGCCCATTCCTTATATGGACGCCACGTCCAGTTGGGGGTTCCGCAGTCGTTGGCACCGCGTGCTGGTGGGCGCCGCAGGAATGATTGTGGAACTCTTCGTGGCTGGGATCGCAGCCGTGGTATGGGCCAACACGGCGCCCGGGAACATCCACAACCTGGCCTACAACATCATGTTCGTCGCGTCGGTGTCCACGATCGTGTTCAACGCCAATCCCCTGTTGCGCTACGATGGGTATTACATCCTCTCGGATTTGCTGGAGATTCCAAACCTCTCGCAGCAATCGAACCGGCAGCTTGGATATTGGGTGGAGCGTTACGTGTTTGGGTTGCGCCGCGCAGAAAGTCCCGCTCAGCGTGTCCGCGAGCGACTTTGGCTGACGATCTACGGCATCACCAGCGGCGTTTATCGTGTGGTGGTTTTCACCGGCATTTTGCTCTTCGTCGCGGATAGCCTGCTCGTCATCGGGATCTTGATGGCCGTGGCGTGCGCCATCTCCTGGGTCGCCGTGCCTTGTATAAAGCTCGTGAAGTACTTGGCCGCTAGCCCGAAATTGGAACGTCATCGAACCCGGGCCGTCGCGTCCACTTGTGTGGCCGTGTCCTCGGTGGTGGTTCTCCTCCAATTCGTTCCCTTCCCGCACTATTTCCGAGCCCAGGGGATCTTGGAGTCCCGCCAGTGGAATCAAGTGGTGAATGAAACGCCAGGCTATCTGGAAGCATTGCTCGCAACCCCCGGAGCGGAGGTCAAATCGGGCCAGGAGCTGCTCCGGCTTCGAAGCCCGGCCTTGGAACACGAGCTCGCCGCCGCTCGTGCCAGCGTCAGTGAGACGGAAGCCCGGCTGCGGCAGGCCATGCAGGAGGCATCGGCCAACCTGCGCCCCCTGACCAGCCGGCTCGAGGCAGTCTCGAAACGCCTGGCACAACTGGAAACGGACAAAAAGGAGCTCGTCATCCGGGCGCGCCAGGATGGCATCTGGATAGGCTCCCAAATCAAGGACTACGTCGGCCGCTGGCTCACCCGGGGGAACTCACTGGGCGTGCTGGTTGATCCCGCGGGATTTGAGTTCAACGCGACCATTCTCCAAGAGGACGCCGACCGGCTGTTCCAATCCACAATCGCCGGCACGCAAGTGCGGCTTTTCGGACAGGCGGAGAGAGTTTTGAGCGTCAAGAGCTACAAAGTCATCCCAGCCGAGCAACGGTTGCTCCCGTCGGCGGCGCTCGGCTGGGGCGGTGGAGGTGAAATACCCGTCGCTTCGGACGATCCCCATGGCCGCGAAGCCTTGGAACCATTCTTCCAAGTTCGCGCCGCATTGGAAAGCGATCGGCAGGTCAGCCTGATGCACGGGCGGGCGGGAAAGATCAGGTTCAAACTCCCCGACGAACCTTCAGACCTCAGTAAACCGACCCCTGGAGGGGAAAAAGGCGAGCAAGTCCAAATCCCTTAAATTTCCGAGAAGAGGTGGCTTGGGACATTGAGTCGAACGCGAGGGCGCGGGAGGGTGAGGAACAACGTTTGGCAC
>SYMW01000292.1 GCA_005805305.1 Verrucomicrobiales bacterium | reverse complement strand
GGAGCGCGACTGTGCTGAAAGCCAGTCGCAGCAGCATCTCAGGCTCGCTATCACGCCAAACCTGCTGCGGCTGGTGCTTCGCACACAACCGCGCTCCGGGCTGCCAGCCAAATTCACCGTCAACCTGCGGATGCACTGGAGTCGAATATCCAATGCAACCTGCCTCGAAAAACTCGGAAGAATGTCTCAGTGTCGGAAAGATGGATTCCGCCGAAAAGACCTCAGTCTCCGTGGCTTCAAGCTCCACGAGCGGTTGTTCGATGTCATCTGAAACTATCCGCATCGAAATCTGCCCCTCACGATCCTCGACCGTGAACTCCGAATGATGGTGAACGCCTGGAAACACCCGCCCTCCGGCGAGCGCATTCATACAGGAGTTCGTGTCGCGGCGAGGAACGAAAACGCCTTGCTGGGTCTCTCCATCACCGTCCTCCCACTCCACTGCGATACGATGAGCAGAGTTCTCGCTGGAAATGCCGGTAAATTTAGGAAATCCCTTGGGCCGAATACCCTCCAATCGGATGAGGCAAATGCCAGCAATTGCATGATTGCCAACCAGCTTCGGTCGGAATCTTGCGGGCAATACAGCGCGGGCGACAGCAGGCGCAACTCTGTAGTTCAGAAGGATACGCCGTCGAATCGTGCCTGTGATCGCGGGTATCTTCATTTCTTTAGCGAACGTCGCTCAGTGACCCCCCGCCAAGAGTGCCTGAACTAAAACAGGGGTGCAATCGGCGCGTTTGCTGGAGCAGCCTGGTTGGGATTTGGCGGCTTCTCCCAGGGCGTGGTAGCGGTCAAACTCCGTTTTGGCATGGGCCAAATTCTCCATCGCACGAACGAAATTTTTGAAAGCGTTCTGGTGCAATGAGTGAACAGCTTTCTATTTGTATCCCAACGCTCCCGGAGTATAGACGACCTCTGGCGCGAGGCCGCGCGATTCATCCTGAAACCTTAAAACGGCAGTTGCCCAAGACGGCAGCCCGCCCGTTTCCAGCGGAGTCAACGGCGACGTTGGAGTGGATTGTCGAGTGTTTGAGGATCGGCCCCAAGACCTACCTGGCGCATCTATTGTATTGGCAATGCCGGAAAAACCATCAACAAAACATGAAACGATTGACTGACCCCATTGCCGCGTGGCTCAGTGAAGGAATTGGGTGTCATTCATCTAGAATCTTTTTTTGGACTTGGGGGTTTATGGGGTTCGCTCGAGCAAGCTCACTTCTTCTTGAACAAGTCGCCCACCGCTTTGGCGCCTTCTCCGGTGGCCTTGCTGGCGACCGCTTTCTGGACCACCCCCTGCAAGTCCGTCACCAACTTTTGCTGGTCCGGGGTGAGTTTCATCGCCGACAGCTGTTTAAGGATACTTGCGGCGTCCTCGTACTTGGTCCCGGCGACCAGCTTTTGAGCCTGGTCGATTAATGTCTGCGCTTGCGCTTTAGCCACGTCCATAGCGAGATTCGATTGCGCCGCCAGATCGTTGACCGCTGCCTGTGCCGCCGGTTTCTGAGTCTGGACCGCTTGTTCGACTTTTTTCGTGGTATCCGCGAGCGGAGCTTGTGCCGCGGGAGCGGTTGGTGGGGGCGTGGGCGTGGGCGTGCTTGCTGATTCCTGTTTATCGTTGCAACCAGCGCTGGCGAGTGTCAACAAGGCCAGGGCCGCCAATAAGGAGCGCGTATCAACAGTTTTCATGGGTGATTAGATCGTTTTGCCTGCAAATTGAGTTTTGGTTTCGTATCGCAGTTCCACGATAGACCTCTGAGATGGAATGTGGCAATACAGAACCCTGGGACAACAAAGAGGGTGCATCCACGAGTTGTGTGTGAAATTGATCTCCACCGCCAACTTCAGGATTCACGAATTACGATGTGACATCGGTAGCCATGAACCTTAAAACGGCAGTTGCCCAAGGCGAATCTTCGCATGATCCTGGAGATAAAGTTTCACCGAATCACTCACCAGATCCGTAAACCTAGAAACCGCGGTTGGGATGAACCGCGAACCACGCGAGCCACGCGAAAATGAACGGCCCGAATGAGAGTTCTCAGCGCCAAAACAGTTCACCCAATGGGTGAGCGGCCGGAGGTTTCGAAGTCTTTGTCTGTTCGCATGTTTCGCGTATTTCGCGGTTTCAACTTCCGTTTTAAGGATCATCCGCGCTGAGCCTGCAGGCTGCGCGGCAGCACAGCCCTATCCTTTAGCTGAATAGTCACGGTTACGCTCTGGCTCGCTTGGAACGTCTCTCCACAACGGAACCTCACCTCCTGCGTTTCTTCTCCGCCTTCGAGGCTTCCTGGTCGGTTTTGCGATTCCGTTGTTCGCGATCGCTCTGATACTCGATCTCGGCGCGACGGATCTCAGGCGTCATGCGGCGGTCGGCGGAGGCTGCTTGAGCGGCGGCTTCCGGGGTTGGCAGCACTGTGGGGCGCAAGAGAACGATCATTTCGGTCTGACGCCTTCGGTTGGCGGAGGACCTGAACAAGCCGCCGAGCAACGGGATATCCTTGAGATAGGGAACTCCGGATTTGTTGCCTTGCTTGTCCGATTTGATGAATCCACCGAGAATGATCGTGTCCCGGTCCTTGATGGCGATTGTGGCGGTGGCTTCGCGGCTGGTCGTGGTGGGCACATCGTTCCCGTCGATTTTCACGGGCGGTCCGAGTTGATCAATCTTCTGGATGATATCCATGACGACCAGGCCTTCCGGATTGATGAGCGGGATGACGTCGAGCTGGACCCCGACGCGCAACTGTTGGTAGCTGTTTCGTGAACCGCCGAACGAGGAGCCGAAGTCGCCGTAAGTGCTCCCGGTGATGGTGGGCACCGTCTCGCCCACGAAGAAGCTGGCTGGAACGGCGTGTGAAGTTTGGATGCGAGGGCGTTGGAGAATGTTGATGGTGCTGTCATCGGCGATGGCCTGGAGGGCGACATCCATGTTTCCGGCGAATTCCCCGAAATAACTGAATCCGGAAGGCAGTGATGAACCGGCTGCCGCATCCGTCCCGGTGACATTTGGGAAGTTGGGAAGGAATCCCTGCCCGTTGTTGACCCCGCCGACCCCCGTGAATTTGCCCGAGTTTTTGGGCTTCTGACGGTAGCTGACACCGAAGGAATTGCCGCTGTCCGTGGACACTTCCATGATGATCGCCTCGATCAGCACTTGTTGCAGAACGATGTCGAGTTTGCCGATGATGTTGGTGATCATGGCCATGTCGGTCTTATTGGCGAACACGAGCAACGAGTTGGTGCGTTCGTCGGGCAGGATCTTGACGTCGCCCAGAATCTGAAGCTCGCCCGCATTGGCGGCGCGGCTGACGATTTGCTGCAACCGTTGGTTGAACGACCCAGTGCTGCCCGCTGCGCGGCCCGCGGCGGCGCCAGTGGCTCCTTGAGCGCCGAACTGGGTTTGTTGGCCGCCGAATTGATTTACCTGTCCGGAGGCGCCTCCCAACGCGCTGCCAGTCCGTGAGGCTCCGCCGGCGCGCGAGCGCGAGCTCCGGCCGACACCCCCGGCGCCTCCCACCGAAGCGCCGCCGCCGCCCGCCGTGAGGCTGCTCAGCACCGAAGCGATGTCATCGGCGAGCGCGTATTTGATGGGAATCACTTCGGGGTTGATCTCGACTGGAACAAACACATCGATTTTCTTAATCAGCTCGAGCATGCGTTTGACGTTGATGGCGTAGTCGCGGAGGACCAGAATCCGGCTTTGCTCGATGACGACGATGCCGGCCGGGTTCTTGGCGAACGGGGCGATGATCGCCTGGGCGTCCACGGGATTGACGTGTTCGAGCTGGACGATCTGCGTGACATATTGGGAAGCCTCCGGGAGGTCTTCCGGCTTGCGATCCTTGAAAGCAGCGCCTTCTTGAACCGCCTGGGCGACCGGGACCGCTGTGATGAATTTTTCACCCGTGGGGATCATGCTGATTCCGTTCAGGGCGAGGACGCTGTCCAGGGCTTCGATGATTTCTTTGCGGGTCAGAAGGGTTTGCGCCTTCAGGTTGATTTGCACGGAAGGAAGGGTGGCGCTGCGCAGGATCGTTTTGCCTGTGTAACTCGCATAGACGACGTCCAAGAACTGCTCCATGGGCATGTTGTTGAACTTGAACAATGCCATGAACCCTTCCGGGTCGTCCTCCGCCGTCGGCGGGTTGTCCGTATCGAAATCTTTCAACTGTTCCTCGGCGGCGGCGGCGGGATCGGTCTTGGCCGCGGGATTCGCGGCGGCTGGGCTGGCCGGCGCTCTGGCCGGCGCTCCTGGTGCGGGAGGAGTCGATGCAGGGGTCGCGCGCGGCGTTCTCGGAGGGGGTGTCGCCGGCAACTGAGGAAAAGCCGGGGGAGCAGTGGGAGCGGCGCGAGGGGGGGCTGTTTGCGGTTGGGCCTGGGGGCTTGGAGGCGCCGCGGCATTTGGGGCAGCTGCCGGGGTTCCCGGGGCCGCAGGAGGTTGAGCGGCGGGTTTATTGGTCGAAGCTTGAAGAAAACTTCTGAGCACCGCCTCTCTGTCGGCCGTCGTGGCGCCGGGCGCGCCACCGGGCGCGGGAGGGGCCTGGCCTTGGGCTAGTGTGGCGATGGTGGCGCAAATCAGGAACCAAGTGGGGGGAAGGGCAGCCGTTTTCACTTTTTATGAGAAATGGAATTGGTCTTGGGCGTTGAAGATTTTCCTGGGGGCGTTGCGCCCGGCTTCTGAGGGGTTGGGTTCACTGGTTTTGAACCAACCGGTTGTTTGCCGTCGCTTTTCTGCGCACCCGCCGACCCCGGAGTCTTGCTGGGCACACCCTTGGCTGGGGGAGCGGTCTTGGCATCTTTTGAAACAGCGGCGTTTTTGGCGGCGGGCTTGGTCAGGTCGGCTTTCGGGGCAGGCGGCCGGTCGATGCTGCCAACCAGTGTCAAACTTCCCGAAAATCGTTGATGCGAAGGGGCCTCGGGCCCAATGTCGAACGACTGTACCCGGAGGCTGGATTTTGGCAGCGAAAAGGCATACAGGAAATCGACGAGACTCGAGTCGGACGCGTTGAAGCTGATCATAATGACTCGGTCCTCCACGAAGTCGTTGGTGCTGGTGGCGCCTCCGAGCGACGGCAGGTTCCTGGTCTGGGTGATGTTCAGCACGGCTTTGCTCGCCTCGGTTTGGATGGTGCTCAGGAACTGGCTGCCCTGATCGTGCTTGAGGCTTCCAGCGCCGCTGACTTCGAGTTGGTGGACTCGGTTGGTTAGTTTAGGGAAGTCCTCAACATGAGACTTAAAGAAGGCCGCCTTGGATTCGGCTTCCTCCTTCTTGAGCACGACGGTTCGGTAATCAGCCATTCGCGGCCAAATGAACAAGTAGTTCAAAACGGCGAACACGATGGCGGCAACCACGACGACGACCCGTTTCTCGTGGGGTTGAAGGCCGAGGCGGTCGAGGAAGTTGGTCATCGTTTTTCCTCCCTATCGCTGCCGGTCTTCAATTCGCACACAAAATTCCATGTCACCATCATTTGGCCGCCGGCTCCGGGCCGCGTCTGGGAGTTGGGAGGTTGCACCGAGGCAAAAAGCTTCCCAGCGCCTGTTTCGTCGATGGCGCTGCCCATGGCATCCGCGTAATCCGTCACGGCCCGCTGTTGATCGGCTGGCGCCGTTCCGAACAGCGTCAGCATTTTCCCGTTCTGGAGGTTGAGTTTCGTGAGTGTGAGATCGGCGGGCAGATTTTCGGCCGCGGCGCGGAAGGCTCTGATGCTGGCCTTTTGCAGGCTGGCCTGGCGTTGAAACGACGCTTCCTTGGCCAAGAATTTCTGATACTCGCGCTCATTATCCTGGAGTGAGGCGACTTGTTTTTCCGCGGCAGCGAGTTGGAACCGATGAAACTCCAAGAAGGCCAGATAACACCCCACGGCCACCATGTAGACGACGGCGACGGCGAACAAGGCGCCCATCCATGTGCGGTCGATGAGATCCTGGCGGTAGCGGGCCGTGTAATCGGGCGGCACGACCGTCATTTCGGCGGGCATGTTCCCGGCGTGGCGGGCAGTGAGGGCGGCGAGTTCCTCGTCCTGAAGCGATGGAAACGTTCTGGGCGGGACGTTGGCCCAGGCCGTGAATTGGGGCTGCCAAAAAGCAAGGGAAGATTCAGGGGCGACGAGGCGCCATTGGATTGGCTGGGTCATCCAACCCTCCACTTCTCCGGCCCAGATGGTTTGGGTGAGTTGCTCGAACAACCGTTGTGGACGCGAGTCCCCATCTCCGAGATGCATCATGTGGATCGATTGGAGGCTGCCTTGATAGTGCCAGACCGCAAGGGCGCGGGCTGGGTTGCCATCGATCGATAGATAAATCCAGGTTCCGTCGCCGTCGAAATCCGTGGCGGCCAGCTGGCGGAGGAGGGGGAATTCGAGTTTATCGGCCAGGAAACCGCTGGTTTGCAAGGCCGTCAGGAGGTGGTCAACATGTTGCCGCTCGATGATGATGACGATCACCGTTTGCAGCCCTTCGACGGGCGTGCCCCAAGGCTCGAAAGTCCAAGCGAGCTGGCCGACGGCGAGCGGGGACAGTTTCTCGAGTTGGAGCTCGATCATGGACTGCGTTTCCGAGAGATCGGCGGTGGGGAGTTTGAGGACGCGCAGGAAGACGTGGTCGGCGCGCATCCACGCGACGTTGAGTTTGGACTGCCCGAACAAGGTTGAAAGGCCCTTGTTCACCCAATCGGCGGGAAGTTTGTCCGTGCCCTGGAGTTGGCGTTGACCCGATAATTTGGCGCCCCGCGGCTCTGGATTGAATTGCCAGAGAACTCGCGACCCTGAGGCGCCCGAGAGAACGTTGCAGAGGTTCCAGTTTCTTTTCTTCACGGATTGATAGCGGATGGACGTTTGCCGAGCAGGCGCCACCGAGGCTGGAGTCCGGCGGCCGAGCGGGGCGCCCGGCTGATCCGGGCCAGCTTTGGATGGGTCATGGGCATCAGCGCTCCGACTCGAGCAGGGAGTTGAGGTGTTCCTCGGTCTGCGTCACCCGCAAGACTTCCTCGATCGTGGTCGTGCCTTTCTTGACCTTTTCCCAGCCGTCTGATCGCAGGCTGCGCATGCCTTGTTCGAGGGCCCGCTGGGCGATCGTGGAGGCGGGGGCGCGGCTCATGATCAGCGGGCGGATGGCTTCCGTGACGATCAGCAGTTCGTGGATTCCCGTCCGGCCCTGGTACCCGAGCTGGCGGCATTCCTCGCAGCCGACGCCTTTCCAAAACCGGGTGGTTTCGATATCTTCCTCCGGAAATCCGACGCGCAGCAAGTAGTCGCGTTCGACCTTCTGCTCCCTGGAACAATGCTTGCAGATCGTGCGGACGAGACGCTGAGCCATCACGGCCTCGACGGAGGAGGCGACCAGGAACGGCTCGATGCCCATGTCAATCAACCGGGTGAAGGCGCTGGGGGCGTCGTTGGTGTGGAGGGTGCTGAAAACCAAATGGCCCGTGAGCGACGCCCGGATGGCGATTTCCGCGGTTTCGAGGTCGCGGACCTCGCCCACCATGATCACGTTGGGATCTTGCCGGAGGATGTGGCGCAGGCCCACGGCGAACGTCAATCCGATGTCGGCGCGCACGGGAATCTGGTTGATGCCTTTGAGCTCGTATTCGACCGGTTCCTCGATGGTGATGATTCGTTTGGTGACCGAATTGATGGTGCTCAAAAACGCGTAGAGAGACGTGGATTTGCCCGAACCCGTGGGGCCCGTGACCAGAACGATTCCGTGAGGCTTGAGGATGATCTCCCTCAACGCCACCTCTTCGCGCTCCGAGAAGCCGAGGCGGTCGAGCGTCAGGAAGATCTTGCCGCGCGTCAGCAGGCGCAAGGAGACGCTTTCGCCGTAGACCGTGGGAACGGTGGAGACGCGTATGTCGATTTCCTCGCCTTTGATGCGAACATTGATGCGCCCATCCTGGGGGAGGCGTTTTTCGGCGATATTCATTCCCGACATGACTTTGATGCGGGAAATGATCGCCGATTGATAACGCTTCAATTGTGGTGGCATGGGGGCTTGGTGGAGAATCCCATCCACTCTGTAACGAATGCGAAGTTCGTCTTCAGCGGGTTCGAAATGAATGTCTGTGGAGCGGTCCTTGAACGCTTCCCAGATGATCTGATTGACGAATTTGATGACGCTGGCCTCCTGGTCGCCCTCCGTGATCTCCTTGTCCTCTCCGACTAACAATTCGAGGGGTTCGTCCTGCGCGATTTCATCCAAGGTTTCCGCGCCGACTCCGTAGTACTTTTTGAGGGCTTTCTCGATCTCAGCCCTGGGGGCGAGGGCAAATTCCACGGGACATTTGGCGTCGAACTGAATGGCGTTCAGCAGGGCGGTGTCGAAGGGGTTGTTGACGGCCACTTGGAGGCGGTCGTTCTCAAAAACCGTGGGCATCGCGTTGAACTGAAAGGCGACTTTGGTGGAGATTCTTTTGCGGGCGTCGGCGCTGACCTCCAGCCTTGGGAGGTCCAAATAGGGCCAGTTCAGTATTTTCGCGAGATTTTGGAGAAGGTGATCCTCGGTCACCCCTTTTTCACGGCTGATGAACGTCAGGAGGGTGTCGGTGGAGCCATTCTCCACCGCCGCGCGCCACGCTTTTCGAAACGCGTCGAATTCGGCCTCCGTCGCCAATCCGGCCTGTTCCAACAACTGTTTTATGGATGCAAACGCCATTCAATCTTATTACGCCCGACTTGTTTATACAACCAACGCTAGAGAAAGTTGCGGTGGGGGTCAATGAAAGCGGTGGGAGCCGCGTGAATCACAATGGGATCGGTTGTTTCCAGATCGGGACTCGTTGTTTCATTTCTGAGATCAGGAACTCGCAGGCGGCAAACCCCTCGGCTCGATGGGGCGAGGCCACTTCAACCCAAATAGAGGGCTCGCCAGCCATCACGGGGCCGAGTCGATGCACGAGGCGGATCGATTGAATGGGCCACCGCGCCTCGATCTCATCGAATATTCTCTGGAACTGATGTCGGGCCATGGCCTCGTAGGCCTCGTAATGGATGCCTCGGATGGCGCAACCCTCCTCCGTGCCGCGCACCGAGCCCAGGAACCACACGCAGGCGCCGCTCTCCGGCGAGGCGAGACGCGAGGCCACGCATTCGGGTTCCACAATGGGCGCCTTCGTGAGCGTGAGTTCGCGGTTCATGAGCTTCGCTGTGAGCGGTGCTTTTGGGTTGGGGATCGTTCTCCTGGGGATCGTCAACCGCCTTGCACGGGCGGGAAGATCGACACCAAGGCGCCGTCCGAGAGCTTTTGGCCGGGGCTGGCATATTCCATTCCCACGGCGACCAGGGTTGATCGATTCAACTCTGCCAGCTTCGGAAAGCGGCTCCGCAACCGTTGCAGCAAGTCTTCGAGCAGGGCATCATCCTGGAGTTCCAGGCTGAGGGTTTCCTCGGTGGCGAGTTGCTTGAAGTAGGAGAAGAATTGAACTCGAACAATCATTTGGCGCCTGGGTGCGGGCGATGGAGCACCCCGATGAAGGGGAGATTGCGAAACCGCTCGGCAAAATCAAGGCCGTAACCCACGACGAAGACGTCCGGCACGGAGAACCCCACGTAATCAGCCCGGACGGGCCGCGTGCGCCGCGAAGGCTTGTCCAGAAGGACACACGTCTTGACCGAGGCCGCCTTGAGAGCCGCCAAGGTGGCCACGGCTTTCTCGAGTGTGCCGCCCGTGTCAAGAATGTCATCAATCAAGAGCACATCTCTTCCTCGGACGTCCATTTGAAGCCGTTTGGTGGGTCGCGTCTTCCCCGGTTTGACGTTGTCGCGATAAGAGGAAACGCCCATGAAATCGAGCCGCAAGGGAAGTGGCAATCGACGGATCAAATCCGCGAGGAACACGACGCACCCGTTCAACAGGGCCACCAAAGTCATTTCGCGCCCCTGGAAATCTTGGGTGATGACCGCGCCCAGCTGGCGCACTCGAGTGTTGATTTGAGCTTGAGTGAGGAGCACTGCGCTCAGTTCCTCTCGCCAGATTCTTGGAACCGGATGAGACGCCGGGGAGGTGTTCTCTTCCGGCATGACTCGAGACCGCGCGTCTGACGCGTCCGGGAGGGGAGCCGTCTTAAAATCCGAGGGCGGCCGGCGCCCCGTGGTCAAGAAGCGCCGGCGCCGAATGGCATGAGTTTCAAGAGGCAAGCGTTCAGGCGCGATTTGTGAACCATTTCCTCAATCGCCGTTTAGGGTTGACCATGCCCTGAACCTTTCCGTCGGGGAAGAGTTCAAGCAAGCCTAAACACATGCGGCGCGGCGCCGGCCAAAGCCAGCGCATCCACAAGTTGTCGGTGAATTTGGCTGGCAGCCTGGAGCGCGGTTGTGTGCGAAGCACCAACCGCAGCAGGTTCGGCGTGGCTGCGAGCCTGAGATGCTGCTGCGACTGGCTTTCAGCACAGTCGCGTTCCACCGACAACGCGTGGATACACCGGCCAAAGCCGGCTTGCAGTTTGGGGCTCGCAGATTATAAGGGGACCATGTTGTTGCCGAAACTGATCGCCCACGGGGGGCCGATGGTCTGGTTGTTGTTTGTCGTGAGCGCCGTGGCGGTTGTGGTGTTCGTGGAGCGCCTGCTCTATTATCATCGGGCCCAAATCAACTCGGCGGAGTTTCTGAGCGGCGTGCGGAACGTGCTGAAGCGCGACAATGTGGTGGAGGCGATCTCGATTTGCGACGCGACTCCGGGACCCGTGGCTCGCCTGGTCAAAATCGCCATCTTAAGCCGCGAGCGCGGCAGGGATCGCATGCGCGAGGGTTTGGAAGAAGCGGGCTTGTCCGAAGTCCCGAGGCTGGAAGAGAAGCTCAACCTGCTGGCCACGATCGCGCAGATCGCTCCGATCATGGGATTGCTGGGATCCGTGCTCGGGTTTGTCAAGGTGTTCGAGGTCATGTCGCGGGAGGGCCCTTACATTCCGATGCATCTGGTGTCCCCTGGGGTTTGGGAGTGTTTGCTGTCCACGGCGGCGGGCTTGGCGGTGGCGATCCCGGCGTACGCGGGCTACAATTTTCTGGTGAGCCGGGTGAATGCGATTGTTTTGGACATGGAAAAGGCATCGACCGAAATGCTCAATTATTTTGGGGACACGACTTCCGGCAGCAAGTCGCCATGAGGTATCCGAGGCACTGCAAGGCGTTTAGGGGCCAGTTCGATGTGGCTCCCTGGGCGGGCCTTTTTTTTGTGCTGGTCCTGTTTTTCGTGCTTCAGACTTCCCTGTTTTTTGTGCCCGGGGTGAGGATCGATCTGCCCACGGCCAAGGGACCGGAGCTGGCTGCCGTGACCAACGCCACGGCGACTATCATGGTGGATCGGGATGCCCGCATTTTCTACAACCATCAACTATTGGTGGACCGCGGTTCTCTGAGGAAGCGGTTGGAAGCGGCGATTCGTTCCTCGGATTCGAAATTGACGCTGATCATTCAGGCCGACCGCCGCCTGGACCTGCAAATGCTGGTTGAACTGAAGCAGTTGGCCACGGATGTGGGGATCCAGGAAATTGTGATCGCGAGCCGGCCTTTGTTGGGAGAGGGTCGTGGAAAGGCCAAATGAACGGGGGCGGCAAATCTGAAGTTTGGTCGCCCAGGCAATGGTTCGTGGCTGTGGTGGGGGTGTTGGTCGCGCAATTTTTGTTGGTGTTCGCGCTCTGTCAAACTGGGTTCAGCGAGGAATCGGCCATCAAAAGGCCCGTTCCTGCCCGGATGGCGATGGTCATGGGCGGCGCCCAAGAGGAGCGCATTCTGTCTGAATTGGGGATGACGGACCCATCGCTGTTCGCCGTGGCGCATCGCTCCGGGCTCTCGGCAAGGGGCAGCGTGGTGCGGCCCGCGAGTGCTCCGGAGCTCTCGTCCTTGCTGGAGCCGCCCAACTGGCTGCAAGGGGGGCCGGCCCTGCTTGAGCCTCCATCACCGCCGCCCAAATCGGAGAACCCCGGGTGGAAACCTGCTGCGGCCGTTGTCGAGCGTCCGGCTTCTGACTTCTCAAGTCTTGGTGGTGGGACGAATGCCGCCGTTCAAGAAACGCGGGTCCGCCTGGGCGGCGGGCTGTCGAAACGTGAGGTTTTGAGTGGCAGAACCGCTCCGCTTCTCTCGGCTCCCCAGGTGGTTCGGAGCAGTGTCGTGCAGGTGGGGGTGGACGCGGCTGGCACGGTCCTCTCGGTCCGGCTGGTGGATTCGAGCGGGTGGCCGGCGGCGGATCAGGAAGCCCTCAAGCATGCCCGGCGAATGCGGTTTCAGCGCGGCGCCGAGGCCAACCGCACAAGCGTGCTGGATTGGGGCACGGTTTCTTTTTCCTGGGCCAACTCGGAAGCTCCCGCCATGACTAATCGGTTTTTCTGAAGCGCCATTTTTGAAAAAGTCAAGTGAATGTCTCCTGACTGGTTGATTTTTATCTACGTTCTTTCCTTGCTTGCTGGGCTTTCGAGCGCGGCAGTATATTACGAGCTTCGGAGCCGCCGCTTCGAGCCCGTGCCCACAGAGGATAATGTTTTTCGTTGTGAAAAATGCGCGTTTGTTTATACGGACGATGCCGATGTGGATTGTTCCCGATGCCCCCAGTGCGGCGGCATGAACGAAGCGGTTGATTTTTAGGCGCCTCGCCGCGCTTCGGAGGTGGATGAGATGGCGAGGGCGAGAGCTGAAACCTTAATTCTCGGGATGGTCCAGGCAACAACTAAGAAAGCAGAAGAACATGGGAATGTGGATTGGAAGGAATCGAAAGGCGCGGGTGAGCTATGGCTTTGACGAGATTGCCTTGGTGCCCGGTGACGTGACCATCAATCCCGCGGAAGTGGACACGAGTTTCCACATCCCGAAGAAGGACTGTTCGACGATTCGTTTGCGCATCCCGGTGATAGCCAGCGCCATGGATGGCGTGACGGATGTTCGCTTCTGCGCGGAGATGAGCCGTCATGGGGGATTGGGCGTGCTCAACCTGGAGGGGGTTCAAACCCGCTACGAGAACCCGTCGGAAGCGATTGAGAGAGTGGTGAAGGCCAGCAAGGAGGATGTCACCACGATCATCCAGAAAATCTATTTGGAGCCCATCAAAGAGGAGCTCATCAGCCGGCGCGTCGAGGAGCTCCAAAAGTCCGGATCGCTCGCGGCGGTCAGTTCGATTCCGCAAAAAGCGGAGCGTTTTGCGGCCATCGCCCAGGAAGCGGGCGCGGATTTGTTCGTGGTGCAATCGACTGTTTCGACCGTTCGCCACATTTCTTCCCAGTATAAATCCTTGGATTTGGCGGCTTTCACCCGCGATTTAACAATCCCGGTGTTCATCGGCAACGCGGTGACCTACTCGGTCACGCTCGAGTTGATGGGATGCGGTGTCGCGGGTGTGTTAATAGGCGTCGGGCCGGGGGCGGCCTGCACGAGCCGAGGGGTTCTCGGTTTGGGGGTGCCTCAGGTGACCGCGACCGTGGATTGCGCCGCCGCGCGGGACGCGCATTTCAAAAGGACGGGGAAGTTCGTTCCGATCATCACGGATGGCGGCATGAGCAAGGGGGGAGACGTGTGCAAGGCCTTGGCTTGCGGCGCGGACGCGGTGATGGTTGGGAGTGCGTTCGCGCGCGCGGAGGAGGCGCCCGCGAAAGGCAACCACTGGGGAATGGCGACCCCGCACGCAAACCTGCCGCGAGGCACGCGCATCAAAGTGGGGATCACGGGCTCTTTGAAGCAAATCCTTTACGGACCAGCCACTGTCGATGACGGCTCGCAGAATCTTGTGGGCGCGATCACGACGTGCATGGGAAACGTGGGAGCCGCCACGATTCGCGAGTTTCAGGAAACCGAGATCATCATCGCCCCCAGCATCAAGACGGAGGGGAAACTGTTCCAGACCGTTCAGAATGTGGGCATGGGCGCCAGCTGACTCCCGGTTCAGGCGCGCGCGGCGCGCTCATCATCCTCCGATGGACTCGAATCGGCCGGTGGAATCGCCGTGTCGCTCCAGGCCTTTGACACCGAGCCGGTCCGTCAAGCTCAACAGCAGGTTGCTCATCGGAATGCCTCCTGATTTCACGTAACGCCCGGGTTTCAACGTGCCGCCGCCGCCGCCGACGAGCAGCACCGGCAAGTTCACGTGCGTGTGGCGATTGCCGTCGGAGTTGCCGCTCCCGTAAATAATCATCGAGTTCTGCAGCAGCGACTGGCCGTCCGCGTCCTTCGCCTTCTCCATTTTCTCAAGGAAACGGCCGAACTGGCGCATGTAGAACAGGTCAATCTCCGCGACTTTGTCGATCATTTCCCGCTTGTTTTGATGGTGGGTGAGGTAGTGGTGGCCTTCCGAGATGCCGATCTCTGAAAACGCCCGGTTGCTGCCTTCGTTGGCCATCAGAAAGGTGGCGACGCGGGTTGAGTCTGTCTGAAACGCCAGGACCAGCATGTCGAACATGACCTGGAGGTAATCCTCGAAGCTCGAGGGAACCCCGGGCGGGGTTGCGACGGCAGGGTCTGGCACCCGCCCGAACCGCTCCGCTTTCTCAAGCCGTTTCTCGATTTCCCGGACGCTGAAGAGATATTCGTCCAGTTTCTGGCGATCGCGATAGGCGAGTTGGGATTGCAATGAACGGGCGTCGTTGAGAACGAAATCCATGATGGACTTCTGCTGAGCCTGGCGGCGCTTTAGAGAGGCAGCGCGTTCCCCGGGGGCTCCCGCCCCGAAGAGCCGCTCAAAGAGCAGGCGCGGGTTAGGTTCCGGCGCCACGGGAGTGATAGGGGAGCGCCACGACAAATTGTATTGATAGGCGCAGGAATAACCCGAGTCGCAGTTGCCGGACTTTCGCACCGCGTCGCAGGTGAGCTCAAGCGATGGGAACCGGGTGAGGTGCCCGATTTGGTTGGCAGCAACCTGGTCGATGGAGATCCCCGCATGGATGTCCGAGCCGGCGGTTTTTTTCACTCGAACACCCGTCAAAAACGTGCCGCTCGCCCGCGCGTGGTCTCCAGCGCCGTCGGGGCCGGCGGTGGCATTGACATGGTCCATCCCACCGAGGATTTGCAGTTGATGCCGGACTTTCTCCAGTGGCTGCATCGTGCGCGCCAATTTAAAATCCTTGCCTTCTCCCTCGGGCCACCAGTTGGGTTGGATCGCGCCATTCGGGAAGTAGACGTAGGCGGTGCGAAGAGGAGCGCCGGTGGCCGTCGTCGCGAGCTTTTGGGCGGCTTTGGCCTCGGCGGCGCCCAGGCTGGGGGATCGCAGAGATTCGAAAGCTGGCAGAGCCATGCAGGCGCCGAGACCGCGGAGAAATCGGCGGCGACTCAGGCTGGCGAATCGTTCGGCATCGAAGTTCTGATTCAGCGGTTGCTTGGACTTAGTTTTCATGGCGAGGCCTTTGTTCTAGGGGTTTCGAAAAGCGGTTTTGGTCGAACCGAACCCGAGGCGGTGGAAACTCCCGGGTTGCGGCGTCTTTGAAATGGGGCGGATTCGATCACTCCCATCAGGAGAGCGGAGAAGCGGCCGTTCTCCCGCTCCAACCGGTCGACTATTTGATCGAGGGCATGGACATCGTAGTATTGGAGGCCGCGGCCGAGGGCGTAGGTCAGCATTTTTTCCGCCAAGCAGTGATAAAAGTCGCGGCGATGGTTCGTGGCGAGCACGCGCTTCACGTCCCGGATGTCTTGGAACGTTTCGCCGGTAATCAATTTGCCGGTCGCGTCAATCGTTTGGCCGCGCTCCGTCTCGCGCCACATCCCCAGCGCGTTGAAGTTTTCCAGCGCGAGCCCCAGCGGATCCATCCGATTGTGGCAGGAGCTGCAGAGGGGCTTGTTGCGGTGCGCCTCGAGTGTCTCGCGAAGTGTCGGCTGCCGGTCTTTGAACCCCTTCTCGGATTCTTCCAGGTTTGGAATGTCGGGCGGCGGCGGCGGCGGCGGGGTTCCCAAAAAATTATCCAGCAAGAACAAGCCGCGCTTGACGGGCGAGGTGCGGGTCGGGTTCGAGGTGACTATCAGCACGGAACCATGCGTGAGCACGCCGCCCCTTGGATGGTCCTTGGGTAGCGTGACCTGGCGCATCTCGGCGCCTGTGACGTTCGTGAGGCCGTAATGTTTCGCGAGCTTTTCGTTGAGGAACGTGTAATCGCTGTCTATCAATTCCACCACGCTCCGGTCGCCTCGGACGATGTGCGCGAACGCCATCTCCGTTTCGAGGCGCAAGGCCCGGCGCAGATCGCGGTCCAATTCAACGGCAGGACGGTTTCCAACACCGCGCCGGAACTGGGTCTGAATCCGCTGCAGCTCCTCCCGCTGCTGCGGCGTGAGCTTTTCGTCGGGAATATCGCGAAGCTGCTGGAAGCGAGAGCGCTCGCGGCTCATGTCCCGCTCCGCTCCGGCGTCGCGTGTCAGCACGGCGCGCGCGTTGATATCGATGCCCTCGATGTCACGCGTTTGCAGCCATTGGCCCACGAAATTCTCGATCAACGCCTCGGATCGCTTGTCGGCGAGCATGCGGGCCACTTGCGCGGGAAGATGGTCGCGCAGCTCGTTGCGGGAAGCCATTCGGAACAACTCGTCGTCCGGCATCGTGGACCAGAGAAAGTACGAGAGCCTCGAGGCCAGGGCGTAATCGTCGACACGGGGATGCATTTTGGGCGGTGATCCGGGATCGGCTGCCTCCACTCGGAAAAGAAACCGGGGCGACGCGAGCACCGGCACCAGCGATTGGGCAATGCCGTCCTCGAAACCTTTTCCGGGCTCGCGCCATGTGGTTTCCGCGATGGCCACCAGTTTTTCCAAGGAAGGTTTGTCGATGGGACGGCGAAACGCTTTGGTCGCAAACCGCGAGAGGATTTCGCGGGCATACTCCCGGCGGGCCGCCGGCTTGGCCGGCACGTCGCGCGAGAAAAACAATTCAAAGTTCTTTGGGCGGACGTGGAATGCCTCGGCGAGCGGTCCTTGAATCTTCACGTTGGAAAACCGGAGATCCAAGGAATTCTTCTTTTTCTCGACCGGCGTCAGCGGGTGCAATTCCAGGGTCAGCTTTCGATCCCCAGGGGTCCAGGCGACTTCGAATTCAGGCCGGAATTTCTTGTTGTTTTGCCATCCGAATTCCTCCCGCCACAGCTCTTGGCCGTCCACTTTGAACTCGACACGGCACCGGCCGGGGTCGAAATCGAATTGACCGGCCACTTCCAGTTCCAAAGTGATGCGATAGGCCCCGGTTTGTTCGGCCTTGAAAACCCTAGAGACCGTCGTCTCATCGTAAAATGAAATCCGGTCGCCTGAGCGCTCGCCCTCCGATTTGCGGAAGCTGTTTCCAGGGAGATTCTTTTCGGCGATCATTCTGGGCACCCGTGGCACGGCGCCCGCTACGATCGTCTCCGCCGCCTGCATGTATTTTTCCAGCAGCATCGGGGACATCGTGAGGACATCGCCGATGTTGTCGAAACCGTATCCGGTGTCGTCTGGCGGCAGTTCGTCTTCCACTTTGAAATCGAATCCCGTGAGGTCTCGGATGGTGTTGCGATATTCGACGCGGTTGAGGCGTCGGATGGTGACCCGGCCAGGATCGGGATTCGTGGGGTCAATGGCGAACACGCTGGATTTAATCCAGTTTTCGAGGATTCCTTTTTCCGCATCGGAGGGGCGCGGCTTTTTCTCGGGGGGCATGAGGCCGGCGCGAACATTTTTTAGGGCGGCCAGCCAGAGCTCTTTGTTGGCAACCAACTCCGAGGGCGATTTGAATTCGTCGAACGAGACGTTCCCCTTACTGGCGCCATCGGCATGGCAATCGTGGCAGTGTTCCTTGAGAATCGGCTGAATTTCCTTGAGGAATCGGACGGTCGCGGGCGATTCCGCGGCTCGGATAGGGAGGCAAAGCGTCTTGAGCGACATCACACCGCCCAGGAGCGCGAACGCGCCCAAAACCGCGGCTCCCGCGTGGGAGCGCCGCCGAGTGGGTTGTTTGCAGGGCGTGTTCATGACTTACACTCTATCCACTATGCGCGTTGAGCGAGCCGATTGCACGTGAAAACTCCACGGAAAACCCCATCCCCTAACCGGGTCGATTCGGGATGCTGAATCCCGATGTGAAGAGGCCGTTGAGTGTCCCGAAGGGTGCGGTTTTGGATAGGTGCAATTGGGGTCCGCTTCGGCTTGCTTCATCGAACGATTTTCGGTCAAACTCTAAAGCATGGCGTCCGTGTCGAGTTCTTCATCCGTCGCTCAAGAGCGTGTCGGGGACGATTTGGGGTTGGCGCTTCTCCTCGAATGGCTAGAGGCGGCCCATGACTACCGGTTCACGCCTCGGGACCGGGACCGCGCGTTGATGCTTGCCGCTTGCGCCGGGGAGCTTCCTTTGGACCGCCTGGCTGGGTGCCTCGCCAGTTTGCTCGTACGCAACCCGGAAGGGTTCGAACCTTTCCAAAGACATTTTGCCGAGTTCCTCGAGCATAGCCGAAGCATGCTGGAAGAGCTTAGACTCGCGCATCAACAGACCGTAGCTCCGGGCAAGCCACGCGATCCGGCGCATCCACCCGGGGACGGGAATCGTGCCACGGGCCGTCCCGCCGCCGCCCCGGCCGGCGATGAAGCAGATCCGTTTCCCCACTGTCTTGATCCGGCTCCAGACCCGCGAGGGCATCCCGACGAGCGTCCGTTGGTTCGTCTGCGAAATATCCCTTGGCCGCAGCATATCCCAAATCCGAATGCCGTCAGCCTGATCGAGCCTCCTGAAGACCAAGGGACCGTTGTGCCGGAAGGGGAGCCGGGGATTCCACAATTGTTTTTTTTCTCGGACGTTTGCCCCGGATTGGGGCGGACCCTCCCAGACGACGCGGTACGAGAAACCGGCGATGCGCTGGGCTATTTCTCCACCCAAAACCCGAAACGCGAGCTGGATGTCCAGCGCACGATCGAGCGGACCATCGACCGCGGGGTCCCGGAACTCCGCTTTCTCCCCAGGCGGGAAGTCTGCCGGGTGCTGCTGCTTGAGGACACCGAGATGGAGGATCGGCTTTGGAATCGGGCGGCCTCGGAGCTCGCAACCGGCCTGGAGGCCCTCGGGTTGACGGTGCATCACGCGACCTTTTCAGACGGCCCGTCTGTGTTTCAGCTTCCCGGCGCTTTGCATTCCCAACTCCTGGAGGATTGGGACGAGGATCGCGCCCACCTCCTGCTTTTGATCGTTTCGGATGGCCAGCGGGTTTATGGCGAACCCCATCGCGAGGTCCTTGAGGACATAGCCACCTGGCCGCAAACGGCTTGGCTTCATCCCAGGGAAAAACGGTTTTGGGATGACGCGCCGCGGCATCTTCAACGGCTTGGAATCCCGGTGTTCGAGGCCACGCCCGGGGGTGTCCGGGAGATGGCGGAACACTTGGCCTCCGAACTCGGCACCCAGCCCCGGTATCCGGCCTCCAGGACAGATTTTCGAGTGGAATCGATTCTTGGCGATCCGATCACGATGGATTGGGTTTCGGTTCTCGCGGTGTTTCCCGTGATCCCACCCGGACTGGCTGAGCAGATTCGGCTTTCCTGCTTTCCCGAGCTGCCTTCGAACCGCGTGGGCCGGATCGCCGCGCTTCCCCAGACTTTCCAGCAGGCCGACGGTTTCCGCTTGGACTCGGAAGTCCGGTCCCAATTGCTGGAGCATTTGAGAAGCCGGCCGCACGCTTCAGTTGGAAAGTGGGTAGGCGAGGCCTCGGCGTTGTTTCGGCAACGAGCGCTATTCCTTCGCGGGAATCAGTCGGCGGCGGCGCCATTTGCGGACTTGTGCGCCGTCGCCGCGCCCTTGGTCGATCCGGGGTTCCCGGCGGCGGATTTGACCCGCTTTGCGGACTCGTGCTCGTCTTTGGGCACGACCAACAAGGGTCTTGCGCGGTTTGGCCACCGGTTCTTGCTGCCGCTTTCGAACGGAAGCGCTCTCGATCACCTGCCACGGGATCTGGCGAGGCGGCTGGGGGAGACATTCAGTCTGCCGCAACGCCTTCCCTTGCCGCCCACGTTCCGAATCATACCCGGGGGCGAGTTTTGGATGGGGGATCCGACCTCCGAGGGTTACGAGGACGAGCGTCCCAGACATCGGGTGTTTGTCTCCGAGTTTGCCATGGACTCATTTCCCGTGACCGGCGAGCGGTGGAGCGCGATTGCCGGCTGGGCGCGGCAACACGGCTACGAGCTGGGAGGGAATGCGAAGGCCCGGGATCCCCGGCATCCGGTGACGGACGTCAGTTGGTTCGACGCCATCAAGTGGTGCAACGCGCTTTCGGAGATGGAGGGACGGCGTCCGGTTTATTACGAAGATGCCGGGAAAAAGCGCGTGTTGAAGTCGGGTCAACCGAACCTCGGCATTGAGTGTGTGGATTTCGAGGCCAGTGGATACCGGTTGCCGACGGAAGCGGAGTGGGAGAAGGCGGCGCGGGGCGGATTGGACGGGCAGCATTTCCCATGGCCGAGCGAAGGCCCAGGATACGAAAAGCAGGCCACATCCAAGCATGCCAACTACGACCAAAAGGAAGGAGGGACCACACCGGTTGGCGCCTACCCTGCGAACGGCTTTGGACTGTTCGACATGGCGGGCAACGTTTGGGAATGGGTTTGGGATTGGTTCGATTCAAAATGGTATTCATCCAAGGCAGCTTCTGCGCGCGACGGCACTGGCCCTGCGATGGGCGCGCTCCGCGTGAGCCGGGGCGGGGGCTGGTTCTACTCCGCGGGGTTCATGCGGTGCTCCTTCCGGAGCAGGTTCGTGCCGGACTACCGGTACGACCGGTACAGCTACCTGGGTTTTCGTGTCGCCCTAGGTCAGGCTGGGTGGGAGGCGGAGGCGGGGGGCGGAGGGAGTCAAGCGAGGAGGGACGACGAGCGGGACGACCGAAGCCGTCCGCCGGCCGCGTGGGGATTGTGCCGCGTGCGTTTGGCGAGCGTAACGGGAGCGGCATGGTCGCTGTCAACCGGAGGAGGGAGCCCCTCGGCTTCGCCAGCACCGCCGAGTTTTTCCGAAACAATCTTTCCGGCGGGCAGCCTTTCGCTCAGAGCCGAGGCCCCAGGTTTTCAAAGGATCGAATGGGAAGGGGAAGTGCGCGCGGACACGGCTTCCGATCTCGCGGTGGGTTTGAGACGCGCCGTGCCAGGCGATTTTGTTCCGATTCCAGCCGGGACGTTTTTGATGGGGGATCCCACAAGTAAAGGGTCTTCGGACGAACGCCCGAGGCATCGAGTCTGGGTCTCGAAGTTTTGGATGAACCGGTTTCTCGTGACGGGAGAACAATGGCGAAAGGTGGTTGATTGGGGAAAACGGAATGGTTATGACTTGCCACAGGCTGAGTCCGCCTCGGGTCTTCGACAGCCCGTCCGTTCGGTCAGTTGGTGGGATGCGGTGCTGTGGTGCAACGCCTATTCCGAGATGGAGGGTCGAAGGCCCGCATATTGGGCGGACGCGGCGCTTACGAAGCCGTTGCGGGACAAGGTGGACGCGTTGTCCGCGTCGCAAGTGGAATGGCTGGGTGAGGGATTTCGTTTGCCGACCGAGGCGGAGTGGGAAAAGGCCGCGCGGGGCGGGTTAGAGGGGCATCATTATCCGTGGAAAAGTGATGGCGCGGATTACAATCGGTTCGCGTCGGCGGCCCACGCGAACTATGACGCGAGCAAGAAGCGTGGGACAACGCCGGTGGATGCGTACCCACCCAATGAGTTTGGGCTCCATGACATGGCTGGGAATCTTTGGCAATGGGTTTGGGATGCGTATGAGGACCGTTGGTATGACCGGCCTGAGGCTTGGGCGCATGACGTTCGCGGTCCCGGTGAGGGCTCGTTCCGCGTGAGCCGGGGCGGGTGCTGGATCAGCTCCGCGAGGGACTTGCGGTGCTCCTACCGGGGCAGGGGCGAGCCGGACTACCGGGGCATCCGGATCAGCAACCTGGGTTTTCGTGTCGCCCTAGGTCAGGCTGGTCTGGTGGAGCCGGAGGCGGGTCCTGCGGACGCGGAGGCCGGCGAGGCAAGGAGGGACGACGCGCCGAGTGGCCGGAGCGGGAGATCTCCCTAGACGAAACTTGCGAACTGGCTGAAACGTCCTTCGGCCTAAATCGATCCGGATGAACTCGCCGAAGCACGTGGATGAAGTGTACAGTTGCTGTAGGATGATCGATCCGTCGTGATCACTCCCAGGAGTGTCTATGCAATATCGAGTCTTTGTCATTCCCGCAATGAACCCAGGTCCGTTTGAGGAGGAATTGAACCGTTTCCTGCGCTCGAACCGCGTTCTCCATGTCGACCGCCATTTCGTGTCCTGCCCCGGTTCGGATCACGGAAGTTGGAATTTTTGCGTTGGATACCTGGAACTTGAACGGGGACAGGAGCGCGGGTTTGGGCAGAAATTGGATTACAGGGAGATCCTCTCGCCCGAAGACTTCGCCGTGTATGCAAAGCTGCGCTCGCTGCGAAAAGAGACCGCCGAGCGCGAGCAGGTTCCTGTGTTTGCGGTTTTCAGCAATGATCAATTGGCGGAAATGGTGCAGACTAAGGCGCGAACGCTGGAGCAACTCGGCAAGATCAAGGGAGTGGGGGAATCCCGGACCTCGAAGTACGGGGAGAAGTTTCTCGATATACTCCGGGAGGCTTACAAGGAGTGAAGCGGGATGGAAACATCCTCGGGCGAATTGCCAGCCCGTCCAACCTGCGGCTGGCATTTTGGAAGGCATCGAAGGGGCTTCGTGATCGCCCGGGAGTGATCGAGTTCGGCCGGCGGCTGGACCAATTTGTCGGTGAGGCCCGGAACGAGTTGCTCGAAGGAGCTTATTCGCCTGGACCGTATAGAGCCTTTGAGATCCGGGATCCGAAACCCCGATGGATTCATGCGCCGGCGTTTCGGGACCGAGTGATCCATCATGCGATCCTGAATGTCTGCGAATCCACTTTCGAAAAAGGCCATATCTCTGACACCTTCGCTTGCCGGAAGGGCCGCGGAAGGCTCAAAGCGATTCGGCGGGCGGAGAGGTTTTGCCGACGCCAGGATTGGTTTCTGAAACTCGACGTCAGGAAATACTTCGACAGCATCGACCACGGAATTCTGACGCGGATTCTGGAGACGCGATTTAAGGATCGGGGTGTTTTGGCCATTTTTCGCCGTATTCTGGCGAGTTATCAGACGGAACCGGGCAAGGGACTTCCGATCGGATCGTTGACGTCGCAGCATTTCGCGAATCTCTACCTGGCTCCCTTGGACCGCTTTGTGAAGGAGGAGCTGAGGATACGTGGCTACGTTCGTTACATGGACGACATGCTGATCCTCGGGGACACCTCGGCGGCGCTGGCATCCATCCGTCAGGCGGTCCGAGGTTTCGCGCTCGAAGCGTTGGGACTCGAATTCAAGCCATCGGTGTGGATCAACCGCACCTCCCTCGGTGTCGATTTTCTGGGTTACCGCGTTGGAAGGGGGTCAACGCGGCTGACAAGCGACGGCTGTTATCGGCTGCGGCGGGCAGTCAAAGGAGTTCTATCGGGTTTGGACAAGGAGGAGATTTCAAGCCTCGCCGCGCAGAATCGCTTGACGGCGATGGTTGCGTTTGTGGATGGTACTGGGAATCCCTCGGAGCGAAGCCGTGTTTTCCGCGGGATTCGGGCGTGGTCCGAATAAGGGCACGAACCGCGTGAGCCGGGGCGGGAGCTGGATCAACTCCGCGAGGAACATGCGGTGCTCCTACCGGAACAGGAACGAGCCGGACAACCGGAACAACCGGAACAACAACCTGGGTTTTCGTGTCGCCCTAGCTCAGGCCGATCGAAGAATCGGACAGCCTGACCCGGAGCACGACCGGTCCATGGGCTTCCGTCGCCATGGCGAAGACGGTTATGCCGGCTGGTGTTGGTAGCATGGACGGAGTTCAAGCGAAGACTCCGGCCGGCGCTTAATTTCGGTCCGTGACAACTGCCGGAGAGACTCGAGGCAGTGACCAAGAAAGGTTGAACAATGAAAGTCGTTGTGATCATTGAAGCGACTCCCGAGGGCTGCTATCGAGGACGAGCGAGGCTTGGGTCGGGACCCTTCCTGGATCTGGGTGAACTGCCACTTCGGTGCGAGGACCTGGTGATCCAACAAGGAAGGAATCCGAGACCCAACGATGTTTTGCCGCAAGGGTTGACCTGGGGTCAGGTTGTGGAGGCCTTCGACCATTACCCCCATTCAGGAGGCACGGCCTGGGATTGGCGGCGGCAAGGCGGCGCCGGCGCTCCGGGGCATCTCGAGATCGGTGCGGCACTATATCGTTTGCTCTTTGAAGAACTGGCTACGGCGCAGGCCAAGAAACTCGCCGCCGCCGATTTGGTTGAAGTGAGGCTTTGCACCCAAGATCCGTGGATTGAATCGCTGCCGTGGACCCTCATTGCTCGGAACGACCGGTTCCTGCTTCACGGCGCCGCCGTGTTTTCCTTGTGCCGGGGAACACACGAACCGCGGGATTCCCATCTGTTTCCCGCGTACCCACAGGTGTTGATAGTGGCTCCGGAACCTAAGACTCTAACGAGCACCGGGGCGGCTGATCACGTCGAGCAGTTGATTCGTGTTCTCGGACAAAAGAGTGATCGATTTCATGAGGGAGACCTCATCCGGGTCGTCAAGAGTTGGGAGGCATTTTGTGAAGCCGTCAAGGCGTCGCCCCCTGATTTTGTGTATTATTGCGGGCATGGCAAGATCGCGAATGATGGGACGGGCGAGTTGGTTTTTGAGGGGTCCATCGCGTCCCAAGAACGGTGGATCAACGTTGCGCAGTTAGCGCTCGTGCTGAGAACCGCTCGGGTTCATCGCCGTCCTTTGGTTTATGTGAACAGTTGCCACGGCGTCGCCGGGGGTTCCTTGGGGTTGGGGAGTCAACTTGCCAGTGAGTGCTGTTTTTTGATCACGAATCGCACGGCGGCGCATGTGGCTCCGGCTCAGAAACAAGCTATCGAATTCGCAAGGAAGGTCGTGGGTCTTGGGGAGGCGCCGGAACGCGCGGCTTCGTGGCTGGCCTTGGAGACGGCAATCGATGGCCACCTCTCGGATCCCTGCTGGTTTACGCCGGTGTGGTGGGTAGGGTACGGGCAATGGGATGCGCAGATGGTTCAAGGGGTGACCGCGGGGATTGCGAGACCCAATTGGGCAGCGAGGCTGAATCGGACCAGGGAATTCCGGGATCTGGTTGGAGAGGTCAGCGAGGCATTGGAGCACTGGAAAGACGGAGCCCCATTCAAATGGCGGGGGGTTGTTTGGACTGGCGATGATGGAGCGGGTCTCGACCAATTTGGGAAACGGATTGCCCACCACCTCGCCGAGCGGTTGAACGAGGACGTGAAGGTTCTTTCCAAGACCGTTGCTTTGGGGGCGGGTTCGAACCCGAGCGATCCGAATGCCAGGTTTGTGGAGGCGCTCGGCCACGCCTTCGCAGCGCACTCCCCATCCCGTGCCACCAGCATCGAGCAACTCGTGGTGGAGGTTTTACGCTGGCTGAATGAAGGTCCCGGAAAGCGAAAGACCGTCGCCTATTTATGGCATGAACCCATCGACCTTCCTTCCAAAGAACTCCGCGCCTTTCTTCGTGCTTATCTCGTCTGGTGGGAGACTCGGTTCCTGCCGTTGTTGTTGAAATCGAATCTCAAGAAACGAAACATACTTTTTCTGCTCGGCTTCCCAGTCGAGGCGCAAGGAATTCAGATCTCCAAAACCCTCGCCACACAGCTCGGTCGAAAAGCGTTTCCGTGCGCGTACGGAAGTGTTCGAGTGCTGGAGAAGTTCGGGTTGCTGAATGAGGAAGATTTGCTCGACTTTATCGAGCGCGCCGAATTCAACGTGTCCAGTGCGAATAAAGCGCGTGTGGTGAAGGAACTTATTCGAAGAACCGGGGGAGTCTATGAGAAGGTGGTCCGCGAACTCGTCCGCATCATGGCGTTGGGTGAGGATCGGTGGTTGGAGTCCGAATCGAGTCAAGGAAATCAATGACCAAAGGCCGATACGAAATTGTAACTCCCCCGCCACAATGCCACATTTAGCCGGCGCCACGTATGTCCCAGACTTTTGAACTCATCCCAAGCCTCCCCGGATTCCCACCGCTGAAGCCGTCCGTTCTCAACGAGCGCGCCTGTTTGAATGCGGCCCGCTCGTTGGGCGAGGATGCCGGGGCCTTTTGCCCCACGCAAGGGATTGCGGATGCCATCAACACCGCCTTGTGCGTCGGAGAGCCGCTCTTGTTGACGGGAGAGCCGGGCACGGGCAAAACCCAAACGGCGTACTTCGCGGCTCATCAATTGGGGATCGGGACGGGTCCGGATCGTGTGTTTCATTTCCAAGTCAAGTCCGATTCCCAGGCGCGCGATTTGTTCTATCACTTCGACACGGTTGGCTACTTTCACGCGGCCAACATCGCGAAGCTGGAAAACACCAACATCGCGAAGCTCGACAAGAAACCGTTTGTCGAGAAAGGAAAGCTCTGGGAGGCCTACGATAAAGGAAAAGAACTCGGACACCCCTGCGTGCTGCTCTTGGATGAGATCGACAAGGCGCCCCGCGACTTCCCGAACGACTTGCTCCACGAGCTGGACCAAATGAACTTCGAAGTTAAGGAAATCAATTTGAGGGTCGACATGACTCCCCAGTGCAGGCCGCTGGTTTTTATCACGTCCAACAGCGAGCGGCGATTGCCCGAACCGTTCCTCCGGCGCTGCGTTTATCACCATATCCGCTTTGACAAGGACTTGCTCAAGAGTGTTGTCGAGGCCAAGAAGAGGGCCGGGAATTACACAAAACTATCGAATCAGTTCATCGAGAACGCCATTCAACGGTTTTTGGACCTCAGGGATTCGAGCCTGCGGAAGCCGCCGTCCACGGCGGAGTTCTTGGTCTGGCTTCGGCTGCTGGAAGCCGCGGGCAAGGTGAAGGAGGCCCAGCTTGGAGATTCCGATCTCTCCAGGCTTCCTTACCTCGGGGCGCTGCTGAAGACCCAAGCCGATCTGGAGCAGTTCCGAGGTTCCTAAGGGACCGCGCAAAAGTAAATTCCGGTTTTGGCTGGCGGGCCTTGGAGGAGTTGCTTCGCATCCCGGCATCTCGGCCCGAAGGAAAGTTTCTCTTGAGATGCCGCCCCGTCCGCGCGTACGCTGGCAGGCTGATGCGCCTAAAATTCTTGATCGCCGGGATCTTGCTCAGTGCCTGGATGAGATTTCCCTCGCATTGTTTGGGAGCGGATCAGAAAGAAGCCGTCACGCCGGGTTGGCTGGCGGAGCATTACACCAAGTACGAGCATCGCATCCCGATGCGCGACGGCGTGCGGCTCTTCACGAGGGTCTATGTGCCCAAGGACGATTCGGAAACCTGGCCGATCCTTCTCACACGAACCCCTTACGCGCTCAAACCTTACGGACCCGACAATTACCCCGCCGCCGCCGCCTCAGGCACTTTCGAAACACTTGCCAAGGATCGGTTTATCTTGGTGACGCAGGATGTCCGCGGACGCCACGCCTCCGAGGGCGTCTTTGTCCACATGCGGCCGTTCACCATGGCTAAAGGGCCCAAGGATGCCGATGAAAGCTCCGACGCGTGGGACACCATCGACTGGATGGTCAAGAACGTGCCCGGGAACAATGGAAAAGTGGGGTTGTTCGGGATTTCTTACCCGGGGTTTTACACGTCGATGGGGATGATCGACTCGCATCCAGCATTGAAAGCCGCCTCGCCGCAGGCCCCCATCACCGATTGGTTCATGGGGGACGATGTGCATCACAACGGAGCGTTTTTTCTCGCCCAGAACTTCGGTTTTTTTTATTGGTTCGAGTCCAAGTCGGACGATCCGTTGCGCGACTCAGGGAGACGCTTCGTCTTTGGCACCCCTGATGGCTACGATTTTTTTCTGCGCATGGGTCCTCTGGGGAATTCGGAGAGCATGCATTTCAAAGGGGCTGTGCCCGCATGGACTGAATTTCTGGCGCATCCGACCTATGACGCCTATTGGCAGGCGCGCAATATTCGGCCGCATTTGAAGAATGTTCGATGCGCGGTGATGACCGTTGGCGGATGGTATGATGGTGAAGATTTGTTCGGTCCGCTGGAGACGTATCGATGGACGGAGAGTCAGAATCCCGGCATCGCGAACACCCTGGTGATGGGGCCCTGGGCTCACGGCGACTGGGGCCGCAAGGAGGGCGACTCGCTTGGTGACGTGAAATTTCACGTGAAAACAGGGTCCTATTACCGGGAGAAAATCGAGCTGCCCTTCTTTCGTCATTACTTGAAAGGCGACACCAACCATACGCCGGCGGAGGCGAGAATCTTTGAGACCGGCACGGATCGATGGCGGCGGTTTGACTCTTGGCCGCCCAAGACTGCGGTCCCGCGGACGATTTATTTTCATGCGCGCGGCGCGTTGCGATTCGAACGGCCGGGCGAAGAGGCTCAAGCGTTCGACGAGTACGTCAGCGATCCGGAGAAGCCCGTGCCGTTCACGATGGAAGTGACGACGGATTATCCACGTTCGTACCCCCTCCATGACCAGCGCTTCGCCGCGTCCAGGCCGGATGTGCTGGTTTACGAGACGGAGCCGCTGGAGGAAGATCTGACACTGGCGGGCCCCCTCAAGGCTTCATTGCATGTGTCGACTTCCGGAACCGATTCGGATTGGGTCGTCAAGCTGGTGGACGTGTATCACGGGGACTTTCCGGATCCCGAACCGAATCCGGCGCATGTCCGGATGGGGGGCTACCAGCAGTTGGTCCGCGGCGATGTGATGAGGGGAAAATTCAGGAACAGCTTCGAGCGGCCGGAGCCCTTTGAGCCGGGCAAGGTGGCGCTGGTTGAGTTCACGATCCCGGACGTTTGCCACAATTTTCGCCGAAGCCACCGGTTGATGGTGCAGGTTCAAAGCACCTGGTTTCCGCTCGTCGACCGCAACCCCCAGACATTCGTGACGATACCGGCCGCCAAGCCGGAAGATTTTCGGAAGGCCACTCAACGGGTCTATCGGAGCGCGAGCGCGCCTTCGTCGCTGACGCTGCAGGTGCTCCCGGCGCGATGACACGGCGTCCGGAACTGGTTGGGTGCGAAGCGATCGGCCCCGCGCTCTTTCACAGTGCATCCACAAATTGTCGGTGAATTTGGCTGGCAGCCCGGAGCGCGGTTGTGTGCGAAGCACCAGCCGCAGCAGGTTCGGCGTGGCTGCGAGCCTGAGAAACTGCTGCGACCGGCTTTCAGCACAGTAGCGTTCCACCGACAACGCGTGGATACACCGCTCTTTCATGAGCTTCGATTGTGGGCTTGCGAGGGCGTCGCGGCAGTGGCATCTTCATGAATTAATAAGCCTGTCTGAGTGTCCATCGGAAATAGGTTTTGGCACTTCTTCGACGCCTCAGGCGC
>SYMW01000291.1 GCA_005805305.1 Verrucomicrobiales bacterium | reverse complement strand
GGTGGGGCTGTAACTGACCTGCCTGCGCCGTGGCGGCTACGGCAGGCAGGCGAGCAACGCGGCAGATGGCCTGGCACCGCCCCGCCCCGGAGGGCTGGGGCCTCATGACAGCATGACATTATTCCTTTGTGACTCATTCGTCACAGACCGGGAGGGTATGCTCCTCATTCGTGCCTCGCCATAATGTCATGATTCCGCCAGCAAAGCCCGAAATTGTTTTTGCACGGACCCTTAGATGATCCCATTCGTATCGTGATCGTCATCGGGATCTTGGGCGCCGCAGCGCTCAATTGTTCGAAGCGCCGGCGCCCCGCCCGTCCCTGCCCTCCTTGGTGGTGCCGTGGGGAAGGCGCCCGTCAAACGCGGACTCGCAAACGCTCGGAGGAGGCATCGCCGTCCGCCGCGAGTTTCTCGAATCCTTCCTCGATGAACGTTGTGTTTTGGATTCGAGCCAACTTCGCGTACAATCCATTTGAGGAGACTAGATCCTCGTGTGTTCCACGCTCCACGACTTCCCCGTGACAAACCACCAGGATCTGATCCGCGTTTCGAATGGTGCTCAGGCGATGGGCAATCACGAAACTGGTGCGCCCCGTCATCAACCTTTCGAGCGCCTCCTGAATCAACTTCTCCGTGGCCGTGTCCACGCTGGCCGTCGCTTCGTCCAGAATCAGTATCGGAGCGTTCTTCAGCAGCGCACGGGCAATGCTGATCCGCTGCTTTTCTCCAACGCTTAATTTCACCCCGCGTTCGCCGACTCGTGAATCGAAGCCTTCGGGCAATTTTTGGATAAACTCGAGGCAATTAGCCATGCGAGCCACATTCTCAAGCTGGTCCTGGCTGGCGTCCAGATTGCCGTAGGCGATGTTCTCCCGCACCGTGCCATTGAAGAGGAATGGCTCCTGGCTCACGACGGAGATGTTGGACCGCAGTGAACTCAGCGAAACACGGCTGATGTCCCGGCCATCGATCGTGATCACGCCCGACGTCGCCTCGTAAAAAGCGGGCAACAAGTTAACCAGCGTGGACTTTCCAGCGCCCGTGGGGCCCACCAGCGCGATCATTTCTCCCGAGCGTGCGCTCAACGACACGTTTTTCAGGACGACCCGGCTGTTCCCATACGAGAACCCGACGTTCTCGTAAACGATGTCGCCTCGCAACGGCGACGGCAGCGACTCAGGTCGATCGGGCCGCTCCGGCTCCGCGTCCAAGATGTCGAACACCCGTTCGCCAGAAGCCCGGGCCGACTGAAGCATTTGGTTCAGGCCGTGCAATCGGCCGACTGGCTCATAGAATAAATTCAGGTAGAACACGAACCCGATCAAACTTCCAAGGGTCAGTTCACCGCCGATCACCATCCTGCCACCGACCCAGAGGACCAGACCGGTCCCTAGCGAGGCGGCGAAGGCCATGGCCGGTGAATAAAACGCCCAGGCGAGCATCACGCCAAGGGTGCCCTTGCGCAGATCGTCCGCTTTGGACGCAAACCGCGCGTCCTCGTGGTCCTGCCGCCCGAAGGCTTTGATCTGCCGCACCCCTTGCAAATCGTCCATCAGCAACGCGTTCATGGCGCTGGCTGCTTGCCGCTGCGCGCGATATCGCCTGTGCGCCGTCGTCGTGTACCAATAGGCGCCTCCAATGAGGATGGGCATGGGCGCCAGCGCCACCAGGGCCAGCAGCGGGCTGGTCGAAAACAAGATCACGAGCACGCCCACAATGCTTAACACAGCCACGGTGCCCTGCTCGGTGCCGTCGATCAACAGTCGCTCGACCGCGTTCACATCCTCGATCACCCGTGTCATCAAATCCCCCGAGGAGCGCTGGTCGAAATAAGCCACCGGCAACCGTTGCAGCCGGGCGAACACCTCCCAGCGCATGTCATAGATCACGTTTTGCTCAAACAAATTGTTCACTCGAATCCGCACGCTCGTGAACACTTCGCGCAAAAAAAACGCTCCGATCAGGCCGGCCATCGCCCAACCTAAAAGGTCGCCTCGCCCGCCGCTGATCACGTCGTCGATGACAAACTGGGTCAACCTCGGGTAAGCGAAAGAGCAAGCCAGGGACAAGACCGCGCATCCCACGGTCACGGCCGCCATGCCTTTGTACGGAAGCAGGTACTTCGAAACCCGGCGGACGATCTCCCCGGTGGATCGAGCCCGGGTGGCCTGGGCGGCGTCTGAAGAACTATGGTTCCCGTGGTGCATCATGCAACGGAATCAAAGCACACCTGGCGCCCTTGCATAAACCTTAAAAAGGTAGTTGAATTTCGTGGAGATTGGCAACGCCCTGGATGAGAAAGGCTTGACGAAGAGGGAGGCAGTTCCTTTGTGGATCTGGGATCTGCTGAGTGACTCGGAAAGACTTTATCGCCAGTGTAGACGATTTGTCTGTCCCTAGAATTTAGTCGAATGGCGGCGAGGAGGACGGTCCGGATCGATCTCCAACCCTTCCAAGAGCCCACCTGGATCATCGTGATTGATCCGCCATCCCGGCTTTCGTGGAGCTCGATCAGATGGAGCCACCGACTCTGGGCCGATCGGCTGCCACTGGTTCCGTTGCCAAGCGTCCATGCCCCCGCGCGATGGCGAGCAGTTTGGCGCCGACAAGGAGTCTTAGCTCGTCGAAGAAAGTGTAGAATATCGGCACTACCAGCAAGGTGAGCAAAGTCGCCGTGGTCATGCCTCCGATCAATGTCAGCCCGAAGCTCGAATAGCTGATCCCAATCTCAGTCGGTTTGCTGAGTGCCATCGGGATCATGCCGACAATTGTGGTGAGAGCAGTCATCATGATGGGGCGGAAACGGCGATGAGCCGCTTCCGCCAAGGCTTCGGCCCTGGCCATCCCTTCGGCCCGAAGCTGGTTCACATACGCGATCAAAACGATGCCGTTGTTCACGACGACACCAACCAGCAGAATGATGCCCACGACTCCCAGAAAATCCATGTGCTTGCCCGCTAATAGGTGAAGCCACACCACTCCAAAACCGGCCAGGGGAATGGTCATGACGATCGAGAGCGGCAGCAGGAAGCTCTCAAAGAGAAAGCCCATCAGAAGATAAATGAAGAGCACGGATAAACTGGCGGCAAATATGAGATTGGCCATTTCTTTCGCTTGATTCGCGTCAAACATCGAAGTTCCAAAAATCACGCCCTCTGGCAGATTAATGTCTTTCTGAAACGCGGCCAGCCTCTCCCGGGCTGGTTTTGCCTCCGCGGGGGCCAGCTCCACCGACAACGTTCGAGTGATCCTCTTGTTGCGCCTGAAAATCCCTTGTGGCGAGTTCAACATCTTCGCCTCGGTCAGCCCCGACAGAGGCACCATCCCGCCGCCGGAGGTGGGCACCGAAAAGCCTTTCAAGTCCGAGACGCTTTCCCGGTCCGATTCTTGAAACCGGATCCGCACCGGGATCTCCTTTCCTTGATCGTTGTACTTTGGAAGCGAGTTGCCTCTCAACGCGTAGCCGATCACCCCCGCGATGGTTTGAGGGTTCACGTCGCTGGAGTTGGCTCGATCCCGGTCGATGACGAACGCCAGCTCCTTGGGAGATTTCTCGTTGCCGCGCCGAATCCCGTTGACGCCTTTGATCGCGAGAATCAAGGGCTCCAAACGATCCGCCAGCGCATCCAGAATCTCGGATTCGTCGCCCTCAAGGTGCATCACGAAAACCTCGTGGCTCCTGGACTCCCGTGATTGACTCTCATTGCCAAGGAACAACTTGATGCCAGGACGAGTGGGGAGCAACTCGAGCAGTTTCTTGCCCACTTCCTTGGCCGGCAAATGATCGGGCTTTTCCCGGTCGAACCATCCCTCAACCCTTCCGAATCGCGACCGGCACAACAAAAAATAGCCCTTCAGCCCATACTCCTCTTTGCGTTTCGCCAAAACTTTCTCGATCTCAGAAAAATACTCTTTCATGTCTTCGAAGGAGTACTCGCTCGAGGCCTCCGCGGAGATCGCGAAGCCCGCCTGGTCCTCCTCTTGGCTGGGGAGGACCTTCAGATACTTCTTCGCGACGAAACCCGTGAGCGAAAACGCGACGACCAAGGCGACGACAACATCGAACCGCCGCCGCAATGCGTGGCCAAGCAGAATGTTGTATGCCCGGTTTATCTTTCCCAGCGTCGATTCGTACGCTCGTGTCATCCAGACATCCATGCGGTCGTGCGCCTCCCGCAGCCGGTTGGAATGGTAGGTGGAGGCGCGCGGCGACAAGGTGAGATAGACGCCCAGGGGAACCAGCACCAGGGCAATCAGAAGCGACGCCAAAAGCGATACCGTGATGGGCAGGGCGAGGCGGATCAGAAAGAATTGACCCTCCCCCTCCACCAGAGCCGCGGGGACAAACACGATCACGCTCGTCAAAGTCGCCAGCGTTATCGCCAGCGCGATCTCCGACGTTCCTCTGAGGCAGGCGGCGCGCCTCGGCAGCCCCCGCTGATGCCAATCGTAGATATTCTCCGCCACGCAAATCGCGTTGTCGACGAGCATCCCCACCGAGATCACCAGCGCCAGCAGAGTCAGAATGTTCAGGGTTTCATGAGCGAAATACATCACCACGAGGGCGCTGAGCAAGGCGAGCGGCACCGACAGCGTGATGATGATCGTGAGCCGGACACGCCGCAAAAACACGAATAGAATGCACGCGGAAAGCACGCTCCCGAGCTGGCCGCCCTGAACCAATCCGTCGATCGCCTCCCTGACGGCTTTTCCTTGGTTAAACAAATCCTCCATCTCGATGCCGTTTAGCCGGGGATTCCCCTTTATTCTCACGATCTCCTTGGCGATGCGATCCGACACTTCCAGCGTGTTGGCCTCGCCCGTCTTCATCACGATCACCGCGATGGCCGGCCTGCTGTTCACCCTCACCACATAGCGTTTCTCCGCCTCCTCATAACGAATCCGAGCCACGTCCTTGAGCCGCACCGTCGGCGTCAACGGCAAATTCTGCAATTCCTCCAAACTTTTGAAAGTAGCCTGGGACCGGAGCAGAAACTTCCCGCTCCCTTCGCGAACCGAGCCGCTGGCCATGGTGAAATTGTCGCCGGCCATGGACTGCGCGAGCTGGTAGATATTCAGTCCGTTGCTCTCTGCCAGCTTTCGGTCCAACTCGATGATGATCTCCTTTTCCTCCAGCCCATCAGTGCCCACGTTGGCCACGCCGTCGATCCGCTCCAGCGGCTCGACGACCTCGCGTTTCACCAGGTTGTACGAGTCCGTGACCGAGGGATCTATCGCCAAACCGATGACCGCGACCGGAATGCCCGACGCATCCTCTTTGCGGATAAATACTCGATCCACATCCACCGGGAAACGCGCCCGGGCTCGCTGCACCCGGTCGCGCACCTCCCGGTAAGCCACGGCCATGTCGGTCCCTTGCTTGAACCGCAGAAACACATTGCACCGGCCGATGCTGGAGTAGGAATTCACGCCGTCCAAACCCCGCACCGTGCTCAGCTCCTCCTCCAGCGGCAGGGTCAGCTTCTCCAGCACTTCGCGCGTTGGCGCGCTTTGCCAGGGCACATGCACATACAGCGACTGGCTTTGAAATCCCCTTGGAATCAGTTCCACCGGAATCCCCAGCATCGCGACCACGCCCACCACGATGATGGTCAACACCAGCACCAAGACCGTGATGCGGCGGTCCAATGAAAACCGAGCCAGCCCATGGCCCAAGCCGCCGCCTTGATCACCACCGCTCATCCCGCGGCCCTTTCCTCGTCCAACACGAGATCCCGCTTTAACCAGCGCTCCAACATCGCGTCGATCCGGTCATAAACCGTCGGGATCACCACCAGAGTTAGGATCGTCGAGCTGGTCAGCCCCGCCATCACGGTCACCGCCATCGGCATCCGAATCTCAGCGCCGTCCCCCAGGCCGAGCGCCATCGGGATCAAGCCCAGAACCGTTGTGCCGGTCGTCATTAGGATCGGGCGCAACCGCACCTTGCCGGCGGTCACCAGAGCCTCCCGGCGGGGCATCCCCCGGCTTCGGAGCGTGTTGACGTAATCGACCAATACAATGGCGTTGTTCACCACGATTCCCACTAGGATGATCAGGCCTAGCAACACCATGACCGAGACTGGCATCCCCAGGAATTGCAGCGCCACGAACGCTCCAATGAAGCCCAGCGGAATGGTCAACATGATGATCAGCGGCTGCATCAAGGATTCAAACTGGGCCGCCATGATCACATACACCAAAAAGACGCTCAAACCCAGCGCCAAAAACAAGCTGCCCCGGCTCTTTTCCCATTCTTCGTTCTGGCCTGTGATCGCGAAACCCATCTCGGCCGGCCACTCGATTTGAGAGCCCAACGCCCGCTTGATCGCTTCCACGGCCGTTCCCAGCGAGCCAGAGGCAATGTTCGCATCCACCAATGCCATGCGGCGCCTGTCAATCCGACGAACTTCACTCGGCCCTTCACCCACCTTCAGCTCGGCGACGGACCCCAGCAGGATCGGCTGATCTCCCCCCCCATTGACCGTCAACCGGCTCACATCCTCGATCCGCTCCCGATCTCCCTCGTCCAGCCGCACCAGAATCGGTATCCGGCGGTCGCGCATGTTGAATCGGGTCGCCTCGAATCCTTTCACCCGGTCACGCACCTGCTTGGCGACCTGCTGAATGTTCAAGCCGGTGCGGATCAACCGTTCCCGATCATAAACCACCTCGATCTCGGGCGCTCCGCTCTTCAACGACGTCTCCACATCGGCCAGCCCCGGCAGTTTGGACAACACGTCTTTCACACGCTCTGACTGCTGTTTCAACCGGGCCAAATCATCGCCGCGAATTTCCACGACGATGGGCGCCTTGGAGCTGAACAGCACGGGCCGCGTCACTCGTTCGCTCAACCCTGGAATCTGGGCAAACAGAGGCCGCAGCCTCGCCAAGACCCGGGCCTCTTCCGCCACCGGATCTTTCCCCGGCTGCAGCAACACCTTGAAGCGAGCCGAATGCTCGCCTTCATCGGACCGCTTCATATTCGTGACATCATACCCCAGTGTGACCAGCAAGGACTTGATGCCTTTTTTGTCCGAAAGGATCGTTTTCTCCACTTGGGCCAGGGCCGCGTCGGTCTCCTCCAGCGGAGTTCCCACCGGAAGATTCAATTCGAATGTGAACTCCCCTTGATGCACTTCAGGAAGCAGTTCCGTGTCCAATTGCTTCCCGATCAGGAACAACGCGGCAAATGTCGATGCCACTCCCAGCAACACGGTGGAAGGCGAATCCAGCGCGGATTCGATCAGCCGCCCATAACGCCACTGCAGCCTTTCTATAAGCGCTTTGGCAAGCCCCAGCAGAGGAGTTAGCATTTTCTCCCCGATGGCCTTTAGGAAACCTCCCAGAATCTTAATCAAAAGCCACGTCAACAACATGCTGATTCCGAGCAGGATTTTACCAACCACCTCGAACACGGCGGCCAGGATAAACCGGAACACCCAATAGACCCTGGCCGCGCCACGCCACCGGTTCGCCGGACCGTCCCAAGCGGACTTCAATTCCGTCCACGAAACCCATCGGGTGAATATGGAATTCCATCCCCCGCCGCCCTCGACTTCCGCTTCGGAGCCGGCTCCACCCCCCAGCCTGGGTGGCTGCCGGCTCACCAGCATCGGTATGAAGTAGATGGCCACCAAGGTCGACGCGATCAATGAGATCACCACCGCCCAGGCCAGATCCCCAAAGACTTGGCCCGCGATGCCCTCGACAAAAACCATGGGAAAGAACACGGCCACCGTGGTCAGAGTGGACGACCAAACCGCTCCGCCCACTTCACGCGTCCCGCGGATGGCGGCGGTCACGATATCATCACCCTCCTCCCGGCATCTGAATATTGACTCCAAAACCACGATTGAAGAGTCCACCAACATGCCCACTCCCAGTGCCAAGCCACCCAGCGACATGATGTTGAGCGACACGTGCAGCAGGTTCAACGGAGCGAAGGTGATCAGCAGTGAAATGGGGATGCTCAGGCCGATGATCACGGTGCTTCGCGCCTCACACAAAAACAGGTAGAGCACAAACACGGCGAGCACCCCCCCGAGCACCGCGTTGCTCCTCACTTCTTGAATGCTTTTTTCAATGAACACAGACCGGTCCGCCACGACTTCCAAACGGGCTTTTTCGTCTCTCCAGAGCAGGGTCGCCAACCCATCCCTCTTAGGTTTGTTGAAAAACTTCAGCCGGCTCCAAACCGGGGGGTTTGTTGGGAGCTTCGATTCATCTCGAATCTCTCCGAGAACCCCAATCACGTTCTTGGCCACCGCCACCATGTTCGCGTCGGCTTCCTTGTAAATGTCTATCTGAACACTCTCCAGTCCATCGGTTTTGGTGAGGATCTCCCGTTCCTTGTGCGAGCGGACCACGCGACCCAGATCCTTGACCCGGATCTCCTTGCCTTCGATCCTCTGCACGACTGTTTCCTCGATCTGATCCAGATTTTCGTACTCATTCAACGTGCGAACCATGTATTCGGCCCGCCCTTCCTTGATGGTGCCCCCAGCCACGTTGATGTTCTCTTGCCTCAACCGATCGATCACATGCTGGATGGTGAGCCCCGTCCTGGTGAGATTCTGCTCCGACACCAGCACATGGATTTCCTCCTCGAGGCCTCCTCGAACCCGAACCGCTGCCACGCCTTTGATCGGTTCAAGCACTCTCTTGATCTGTAGTTCCGCCAACCGGCGCAATCGACGCAGCCCTTGCTCTCCCTCGAATCGCCGCCCGTGCCCCGAGAGACTCAATTCCATGATGGGATCCAGAGAAGGGTCGAAGTGCAGGAGGAGCGGTTTTTGAGCCTCTGATGGCAGGAAGACAAGGTCGAGCTTTTCGAGCGTGTTTTGCGTGGCTTCGGACATGTCCGTGCCCCACACGAACTCGAGCACCACGTCGCTCAGGCCCGCGCGGCTGATGCTGCTAATCCGGTTCAATCCGCTCACCACGCCCAGGGCTTCCTCGATCGGCCTGCTGATCTCGTTCTCAACTTCCTCCGGAGCCGAGCCCGCGTACTCGGTTCTCACGGTCAGGGTCGGATAGCTTAATTCCGGCATCAAAGTGACCGGAAGGCGCTGGATCGAGAAATAGCCGAACACCACGGCGGCAAGGCACACCATGAGCACCGCGACCGGCCGATCCGTCGTGAAATGCCTGAGCCGTGCTGTTTGTTCGCTGGTGCTCAATCCCGGTGCGACGTCCAGTTTTACCCGGATCCTCTCTTCTTCCCGTTGGCGTTCTTTTGCTCCACGGGCTTGGGATCCGATGGCAGCCGGACGATTGCGCCGTCTTTCAATCCCGTCTGTCCCGCCACGACAATCTCGTCGCCCTCTTTAAATCCCCCCTGTGGCTCGATGAACAGTTTGTCCTCGATCTTTGGCTCCACCAAAACCCGCTCCACTTTCCGGCCGGGGAGGAGCTTGTAAACATACCTCTGATCGTGGTCATAGATCAGCGACCGCTTTGGAAGCAAGACCGCGTCGGCTCGCGTCGCCAACACAATTTCGACATCCACGTACATCCCCGGCCGCAGCGCTCCGATTTCCTTGAAACCCACCGTTACTTTCACCGTCCCGGTTCTGGATTCCACGACGGGAGAGATTCGAACCACGGTTCCTTCGAACATCCTGTCCCCCAAGCTTGGGGCCATCACCCGGGCGATCTGACCGTATTGGAGCGCTCGCAGTTCGCGCTCAGGCCTATGCACCCTCGCGACGATGGATCGAAAATTCACGGTGGTGAACAGTTGCTGGTTCATGGTCACCAAATCCCCAAGCTTCACCAGTCGCTGGGTCAGCGTCCCCGTGATCGGCGCTTTCACTTCGGTGTAGTCCAAATCCCGTTTCGCGTCGTCCGCGGCCAGTTCAAGCTGCTTCAGCTCGTGCTGGGTTTCGCTGAAGGCTTGTTCGCTAATCAAATTCTGATCAAACAAGGCCTTTTGACGGAGGTATTCCGCTTTCCCCTTGCTCAACCGCGCCTCCGCTTTGGCGACTTGAGTTCGCTGCAAATCATTTTCCAACCGCAGCAGGACCTGGTCCTTCCGAATCGGGTCGCCTTCCTCCACCAGCAGCTCGATCACTCGATTCGAGGCCCTCGAAAACACTCTGACTTCCTCCTCCGCTTCCAGGTTCGTCGACGCTCGAATCGTGGACTCAATCTCCCCCTTTTTCAGAGCCGCGACTTCGACCGGGATCGCCTGCCGTTTCTTGTCGTCGTCCGAGGCGCCCTTCGTCGGTGACGAACTTCCCAGCCAGTTGCAACCGCCGCACAGAAACGCCGCGGCAAGGAGGCCCGAGCAGGCCATGACCTTCAAATTGTCGAAAACTCGTCCCATGAGAATACAGACTGCCCACCGATTCAGACCCGAAACGTCCCCGCGGACCTGTCTATGACACCAAAACCTCCTCCGTGTTTCAATATATCTCCAAAATCCCCCCCTTCGCCGACATCCCAACACTCGATTCCAGAGGTTCCCGCGCGCCGCCCGCCTGCCAGATGGTTCGCGATTGCATCCCCCATGATCTCCCGCTTAACCTCGAACAATCATCCTATGATTCATCAAATTCCCACTGAGTGCAAAGTCGTTATCGTTGGGGGCGGCGTGGTGGGAGCAAGCATTGCCTACCATTTGACGAGCTTCGGGGTGCGCGATGTGGTGTTGCTGGAGCAAAACGCCTTGGGAGGAGGCACGACGTGGCATGCGGCAGGAATGGTGGGCCGCCTCCGCACGAGCAACAGCATGACGAAGATCAACAAATACAGCGCCGAACTCTACGCCGGGCTCGAACGGGAGACCGGACACCCGGTCGGGTGGAAACAAGTGGGCAGCGTCATCGTGGCCGCCTCCGAGGATCGGCTGACCCAACTCCGGCGCACGACCGCGATGGCCGAACTGTTGGGGGTGGAGGCCCGCATCATCAGCGCGAGCGAGGCGGGCGAGAAGTGGCCTTTGATGCGCTGGGAAGATTTGAAAGGCGCGGCCTGGCTGCCGCATGACGGCAAAGTCAAACCCAAGGAAGTCGCCGTGGCTCTCGCCAAGGGCGCCCAAGCCCGGGGCGCTCGTGTCATCGAAAACACACGCGTCGAGGCCATCGAGCACCGCAATGGCGTGGCCTCGGGGGTCGTCACGGCAAATGGAACCATCCGCGCGGAGACCGTCGTGCTCAGCGGAGGCATGTGGGCCCGCCAATTGGCGCTGGCCGCCGGCGTCAGCGTTCCACTCTATCCGGTGGAGCATCATTATGTCGTCAGCCTCCCGATCCCGGGCGCCTTCGATGAGCTCCCTCTTGGACGCGATCCCGACGCTTGCATTTATTTCCGGGGCGAGGGCGACGGCATCATGCTGGGCGCCTTTCAAAAATACACAAAACCCTGGCTGTCCTATCCCGTTCCACCCGGATTTTCCTTTCAGTTGCTCCCACCCGACTGGGAGAAGTATGCCGAGCCTCTGGAGGCCGGGAAACGGCGGCTGCCGTGCCTCGAAACATCTAGTTGGGAAAAGTTTGTGAACGGACCGGAAAGCTTCACGCCCGACAATAATTTCCTGCTTGGCGAGACGCCCGAACTCCAGCGGCTGTTCGTGGCGGCCGGCTTCAACTCAGTCGGGATCGCAAGCGCCGGTGGGGCCGGAAAATACCTCGCCGAATGGATCGTCGAGGGGCAGCCCACGCTGGATCTTTGGGCGGTCGATGTCCGGCGTTTCGGCCCTGTTTTCAACCATCTCGGCTTTTTGCGGGAACGAGTCACGGAGGTGCTCGGGTTGCACTATCAAATGGCTTGGCCGAATCGTGAGTTCGAAACCGGCCGCGGACTCCGGCAAAGCCCATTGCACGAAGCGCTTCAAGTGCGAGGCGCGTGCTTCGGTGTCAAGAACGGCTGGGAACGGCCAAATTGGTTCGCCTCGCCGGGGCAGAAACCCGCCCTCGAGTATTCCTTCGGCCGCCAAAATTGGTTCGATAACCACGCCCGCGAACACCAGTCGGCGCGTGAAGCCGTCGCGGTCTTTGACCAGTCCGGCTTCTCCAAATTTGTGATCAAGGGGAGCGATGCCTGCGCGTGGCTCCAACGCGCCTGCGGCAACGACGTGGACACGCCGATCGGCAAGGCGGTCTACACGGGGATGTTCAACGATCGGGGAGGGTTCGAAAGCGATCTCACCGTGATTCGCCTTTCCCAAAACGAGTTCTATCTGGTTAGCGGCTCGTCGCAGACCGTGCGCGATCCCGATTGGATCTTGCGCCAGCGGAAATCCAGCGAACGCGCCGAAATCTTTGACGTCACCTCGGAGCGGGCCGTCATCAGCGTGATGGGCCAGAATTCCAGATCTCTGCTGGCGCAGCTCACGGACGCGGATCTCACCCATGAAGGTTTTCCGTTTGGCACGGCCCGTTGGATGGACATAGGGCCGGCGGTAGGCCTCGCCGTTCGAATGACCTACGTCGGAGAGCTGGGCTGGGAGCTGCATGTTCCCACGAGCCAGGCCCTCAGGCTTTATGAGGCGATCCGCGGAGCCGGACGCGCCCTCGGTCTGGCGGACGCGGGCCATTACGCCATCAACTCCCTCCGGCTGGAAAAGGGATTCCGAGCTTGGGGCGCCGAATTATCTCCCGAGGACACCCCTTGGGAAGCCGGGCTTGGATTCGCCGTGGCTCTCAACAAAAGCGCCGATTTCACGGGGCGCGAGGCTCTCGCGGCCCAGAAGCGCAGCGGCTGGCGGCGGCAACTGGTCACGCTCGTGCTCCGCGATCCCGGTCCCGTGCTCTGGGGTTCGGAACCTATCTTGCGGGACGGGCGCCCCGTAGGGTACACCACTTCCGGCTCTTACGGCCACACCCTCGGCGCCGCCGTGGGCATGGGTTATGTGAAACACTCGGAGACGATCACCCCGGAATTCATTCGAGGAGCCTCGTACGAGGTCGGCGTCAACGGCGAACACGTTCCAGCGGATGTCTTCTTGCGACCCCCCTATGATCCGGAAAGGAAGCGGATTTTATGTTGAGACATCGGACGCATGGCCTCATGATAAGCCCCCCATGACGAATCTAACCGGAAAAGTGGCGCTGGTGACTGGAGCGAGCAAGGGACTTGGTAAATCAATGGCAGAAGCGCTCGGGCGAGCCGGCGCCCAGTGCATCCTGGCGTCGCGCGACGCGGGGCTCCTGGAAGTCGTCGAGAAGACGATTCGCGCGGAAGGAGGAGCCGCGACGAGTCATGAGTGCGATGTTCTGTCGGAAGCCTCGGTGGCAGCCCTTCGCGATCGAGTCGCGGGGCAATATGGAAAAATCCATATTTTGATCAACAACGCTGGAGTCAACGTCCGAAAGCCGGTCACCGAATTTACGATGGACGAATGGCGGAGAGTGATCGACACGAACCTGACCGGAGCTTTCCTGATGTGCCGTGATTTTGTCCCCCTGATGACCGGCCAGGGCTACGGAAGGATCATCAACCTGACCTCGATCATGAGCCATGTCGCCTTGCCTCACCGCGCCGCCTACGCCGCGAGCAAGGCGGGGTTGCTCGGATTCACCAAGGCTCTCGCCCTCGAGCTGGCGCCGGAGCGAATCACGGTGAACGGGATCAGTCCAGGACCCATCGCGACGGAGATGAATCGTCCGATCATCGAGAACCCCGAGGCCAACAAACAGTTTATCTCGCGCATTCCCATCGGCGGCTGGGGGCGTGTCGAGGACATCGGAGCGCTAGCCCTCTATCTCTGTTCTGACGCCGCGAGTTTCATGACGGGCACCGATCTCGTCATTGACGGAGGTTGGACGGCGCAATAAACCCATCGTAAGTTTATGGTCAGCGTGCGCGCTTCCTTGTTCACTCCAAAGCGAAAGAGGTGGCTTCGGCTGGCCTGCTGGATGGCGGTGCTCGTCGAAACCGGGAGCGCTGTGGGCTTTGCCCAAGGCATTTACGCGGTGACCCGGCGCACCCGCATGCACCCGGGGCTGGGTGTTTTTCTTCCGCCTGTGACGAATGTCGTGGTGGCGCCGCTGCCGCTTCCCAACTCGTTTTCCCAAGGCAGCGCGAATTCCTTCGTCAGGCGCGCGAGTCCCGGTTCCAAGCCCCCGAGCCCGGAATTCCAAGCGGAGCTGGCTAGAAAAACTTTGGAGTTTCAGATTCAACGCTCCAAGGAAGGCTCCGCCTACGCGCAATATGATCTTGCGCTGCGTTTTCTCAAAGGCGACGGCGTTCGATTGGACCGGAACGAGGCCCTCCGACTGCTAGGGGAATCGGCAAAGCAGGGCAACGCCCGCGCCGCCAGGAAGCTCGTTGATTTGACGCGATCAAGCGAATGAAATTCGGCTGACCAACCGCCGGCATCGCCAAGGATGACTGAACCACAAACATCGACCACGGAGAGCGGCTTTTTCGTGACGGGAGGCACTCTGCGTCGGGACGCGTCGTGCTACGTGGAGCGGCCCGCGGACCGCCAGTTGATTTCAGGTCTGCTGGGCGGTGAATTCTGCTACGTGCTGACTTCACGGCAGATGGGGAAATCTTCCCTCATGGTCCGGACAGCCAGCAAACTGATGGATCGAGGGCTGAACGCCGTCGTGCTGGATCTCACGGCCATCGGCATCAATTTGACGGCGGAACAATGGTACGACGGCTTGGTGGTCCGCATGGCCAACCAATTGAAGTTGGAAGAAGAACTGGAAGAGTTTTGGTCCGGTAACTCCCGCCTTGGCCCGCTGCAACGGATGATGGCCGCTTTGCACCAGATCGTGGTGCCCAAACTGGCGGCTAGAGAAAGCGTGACCCGAGCTGCTTCCTCTGCGGATCAGAAAGGCGTCAAGCTCGTGATCTTCGTGGACGAGATCGACACTGTCCGCAGTCTTCCCTTCAGCACGGATGAGTTTTTTGCCGCGATCCGAGAATGCTTCAACAGGCGGGCGATCGAGCGGGAATTCCATCAAGTCACTTTTTGTTTGCTGGGAACGGCAATGCCCGCGGATTTGATCAGGGATCCCCGCATGACGCCCTTCAACATCGGTCAGCGAATCGAGTTGACGGATTTCAGCGAGCCCGAGACGGCCCCACTGGCCCGCGGACTGAACTCAATGTTGCCCCAGGCCGGGCGGAAGCGGCGTCACGCTCAAGACTTGATGAGGCGCATCCTTTATTGGACAGGCGGCCATCCTTTTTTGACTCAAAGACTTTGCCGGGCGCTTGTGGAGTCCGAGCCATCGCTCCATTCCGCGCTGGACGCCGATCCATTCATAGACCGGTTGTGCGAGGATTTGTATTTGTCATCCCGGGCCCGGGAACGGGACGACAACTTGTTGTTCGTTCGGGACAGGCTCCTCCGGACGGAGAAAGACTTAGTGGCTTTGCTGGGGCTTTACGAGTTGATCTTGAAAGGGGGGCCTGCTCGCGACGAAGAGGAGAATTCATTGGTGGCCGAGCTCCGCCTCGCCGGAATTGTGCGCGTTTCCAACGGCTTTTTGAGCGTCCGGAACCGCGTGTATCAAAACGTCTTCGACTCCACTTGGGTTAAAGCCAACAAACCCGACGCTGAATTGGAGAAGCCAGGCGGCGATCGCGTGGCGATAGAAGGCACTTGCAAACTCGGCCGAGCGCCGGGGAACGACATCGTCCTAACCGGGGATAAAGTGTCGAGGCGCCATGCCCAAATCCAGCGCCAGCATGGGAACGAGTTCTGGCTGGTGGATCTCGGCAGCAGCAACGGGACTTTTCTCAACGGCAAGCGCGTCACGCAGCCCATGTTGCTCACTGACGCGGATCAAATTGAGATCGCCCAGTTTCGTGTCATCTTCCGGCAAAGCTCGAGCCCTTCCAGAAAGGCGGCGGGCGAAGCCCTCTCCGAGAAAACTATCGTGGATCTTCGGCTCTGAGGTGCGGCACGCAGTCCCGGGCACGCCTCGCCGTGGCGAAGCCCTTCGCGGCTGCCCCCCTCGGCCCTGTACCAGGGCTGATTCGTCCACAAATGTTGAGCTCAACATTTGTGGACGAATCGTCTTCTCTCAAATCACTTCATGAATTGGCGCTGGGTCGATAGCTCAGGATAAAAAAAGGATTGCGAATTCGCGGTTTTCCGAGTAGGTGACGTTCTTTTAGATGCGCCTGTTGCCCCACCATTTTCTAATCATCGGAAAGGGTCCGGCGCGAAACGGACTCAAAGGAAACGTCATTATGAATCCCTCGAAGGCAGTAGCAATCCACGGAGCGTTTCGGGCGCTTGCAACCACGGTGGGTCTGGCCGGATTGATAGCGGCCTCAGCGCCCCGGGTGTTGGCCGCGCCGTTGGTGTTCGGATCCAATCATTACCTGTTCGTTCCAGTTCCGCAACCGTTCACCGGCAACAACAATTCCTGGGACACGGCCAAAGCGGCGGCCGCAGCCAGTGTGTTCAACAGCGTCAACGGACACCTTGCAACGGTCACCTCGCAAGCCGAGAACGATTTTCTCTTCAGTTTGGTGGCGGGTACGTTTTCGGGGTTTAACGGCGCCTGGCTGGGGGGAAAGTCTCCGGAGGGCTGGCTGACCGGACCGGAGACCGGGCAGAGTTTTACCTACACGAGTTGGGGGGGGAGTCGAACCCAACAACGCGGGCTACGCTTACATGAATATTGGCACCGCTTTCGCCGGAATTCTTCCAGGCCAATGGGCCGATGATTCCGGCGCTCAAGGCTTTCCCGATCCCAGCGGCGATCCCGTCATCGGGTACTTCATCGAATATGAAGGCACCGCCGCGGTTCCCGAATCCGACTCGTGGAGGTGGCTCCCCGCTTTCCTCGCCGTTCTCGCTTTGGTTCGCCGCCGAGACATTTCGAAACACGCCTAGAAGGCTCCGGGCGCGCTGGTTCGTTAGGATGCGGTCAGATTAATTAAACGCGCACCCGGACCCGCTCTCCTCGAACGACTAAACTTTACCCATAAGTTTTTCGCTGGTGGACGTTGGCCATGGTCTCGTTCCTGATCGTTCCATTTTTGACAGAGATATTCCGATAAGCTGTGGGGATGCTGTTCTGTGAAAATCTTTTGGACCAGGTTCGATCATCGACAGCAGTTTACGGGTGAGCCATGGTTATTCTGGCTCCGGTATTTGACGGGAAAAGAGTTTTCGCTGCTCTCGGTCGGTGAGACGCGAGCGAGCGTATCAATGGAACTTACCCCTTGGGTGGTCAACTGGTGTCTATTTCTCTGTGGCTCCAGGGCATCCATGGCATTTGTCGGATGATGCAGCACATTTCGGTGATGTCATCCAGGCGCTGCAATCCACGCCAGAACCTTGTCCTGCTCGATGCGGGCGGAGTTGGGGTGTTCTTCCGAGCGTTTTGATAGGCGGGATCGGCGGCGACCTTGGGAGCGATGTCTTCGCGGATGCGGCGGGACACGCGTTCGGCATGGGTGAACAGCGTGTCGAAATGGTCGTTGAAGGCTTTGAGGATGTTGCTCAAGCGGTCCAGTTCCGGCTCGCGCTTGCCGCCGCCGCCTTCGACGGGAATCGGGTCGATCTCCGCGTTGTCGTCGGCCAAAGCGATCTTCATCACGGCCTTCTTCTCGACGCGGTAGCTGTCCCTGTCGATGGACTCCAGGATGCCCTTCGAGAGGTCCTCGTCCTGCGGCGCGGGGAGTTTGGCGATGAGCAGGTTCAGGACGATGGAGAGGCGTTTCCACTCGCGGTTGGTGTAAGGAATCACCGAGGCGAGGAAGTCGTAGGTTCGCACGAAGGCCTTGGCCTTTCCGCTGCCGGCGGAGTGCTGGATGAGATAGCGCGACCCCGCACCGTTGGTGGCGACGTGCGCCAGGGTCTGGCGGACCACGCCGAGCTGATGGTAACGCGGGAACACCTGCACGCGCTTCTTGCGCCCGTCTTCGGGTTCTTCGACTCGACCACCTGCGCGTAATTTTCGAGGATGTTCGTCAGGCCGGACGGCGTGAGGACTTCCTTCCAGAGATAATCCGTTTTGAGGCCGCCGCGCTTGCCGATCTCGTTGGAAAGCCGGGCGAGGAACTTCTGCCGGCTGATGTCCCTGGCGTCCTTGTAATCGGCCATTCCGAGATTCTTGGCCGTGTCCGGCTCGGTGGCGTGGAGGAACGAGAACAACTGCGGCACGTCGAGCGCGTGGGTGCGGTCGTAGTCCTTGGGATTGCCGGCGAGGGCATCCGGCGTTTAGGCGACGCTGCCCTCGGCACCAGCCGTCAGCCCATCCGTGCCGGTCATGTGCCGGTCATGTGCCGCATGATCAGCGTTTCGAGGCCTTTCTGGGAGATGTCGGTGGTCATGGCCATCAAAGCATGTGAGTCGCTTTGAAGTCCTCCCGCAAAAGGTAGCCGCGGGTCCCTTCCACCTTTTGGACAAAAGCAGCCTTTTGGAGCTTGTTGAATGTGTTGCGAACTTTCCGATAGAATGTGTCGAACTCCTTGATGTCTCCCTCATGGCCACTGCGCTCATACCACATCGCGAAAGCCGCCTGCTTCGCGCTCACCGGCTTGACACTGCAAAAATGGTTGTGACGATAGACCACGCCTAGCGCCCCCTTTGCCGTCTCAGCCAATCCGTCGAAGGCCCCGCCAAACAAATCTCGCAAGTCACGGGCGTAAGACCTCTGCACGAGCACTCGGTCGGCCACATAGACTGGATACGCGGCGGTGCTGACAGCGTGTTTGCTGATCAAACCGGCCTTCTCCAGGCCGGCCAGCGCGGCAAAGTGATTGTTGTCCGGAGTCACCAAGATCGTGTAGCCGAGTTGCTCGTTGGCCCACTCGGATTTGACCAGGTAGGCCAGCACCAGCTTCTGCTCATCAGTGAGACTTGCTCCCTCTAGCCGGATGGCGATGTGTTGATCAAACGACCCGAAGAGCCGCTCCATCCGCTCATCCATCAGCTTGCCAGCAGACAAATGCAGGCCCACTTCCTCGCTATAAATCCGGTAGTAGGGCAGGTCGATGCGGTTCTCCAGGCACAGGTTCACCAGCGTGGCCATGCCGATGCCGCGTCCCTCCCATTTCCGATACACCCGCAGCACGTCCGCCAGCTTCGGGTTGCGCGGCTTGGCTTCCGGCAGGATGCGCCGGACAGGGATGGCCGCGTTTCCATCCTCGACGATCAGGGTTTGCCGGAATCGCCCCGGATTGCGGATGGCGATATGGACGCCCGGTTTGATGGAGATGATCACCTGCTTGTCCACGGAGTAGTCGCGGTGCGCGAGCGTGTTGTTTACGGTCTCACGCAGCACCTGCTCCGGGTATTGCGGCACGGCCGTGCCTCCCCCTTCCGCCGAGATGCCCACCTGAATGTTGCGCACAGGTAGCCCAGGCTCGACTCCATGAGTTGAAGCACGTTGTCCACGAAGTCCTGCTTGTCCTGCGCGATCTGCTGCGGCACGTCCACATACCCGTGCACATGGCTGCGAAAACCCAGCCGATCCCCGGGATGATTGCCGCAGACCAGCGCACCGAGGATGGTCACAGCGCCGTCCTTGAGAAAGCACCGACGCTCAAGAAAAAGCCCTTCCAGCGTGGCAATGGCCCGGTTGGTTTTGCCGATCAACGGCATGAGCGCCAGCAAATCGATGTCCTTCGGCGGAAGTTGTTCGGGTTCAAAAGGCTTCATGGCGCATTGTTTGTGTTGAACGCGACTGCCGCAACGAGTGTTGTGTAAAGACGCACTTTACCCCCCTGTTTTCGTCAAAAAATGCCGTTCTGATTCGATTTCATGCGGGTTTCATCAATTTTGATTTTTCCAATATGTGGCCACATTTATAGTAATAATTATCTTTACATCATTCTGTAATATGCTTCTTT
>SYMW01000028.1 GCA_005805305.1 Verrucomicrobiales bacterium | reverse complement strand
GCTCGGCCGGGATCACGGGAAAGCAAGGCGGATTCCAATGCTTTTCCGGCCAGCTTGGGCGCCCAAGCCCGCCCGGTCAAAGAGGCCTCGAAGGCGTCTGTTCCCGGAGGCTCGGCAGAATCAGCCAAGGCCCAAGCGGCGAGCAGCAGCGCCCGCGCCTGATCCAGAGGCGGCGACGGCTCCATCTTAGCGGCCATCCATGCGGCGCATGCTTTCTCATAAGCAGCGCTGGAAGCGGCGACGCAGGCGCCCGACTTTTGAAAGGAAAATGAGCCATCGAAACTCACTCGCGCCAAGAGATCCTCGTCAGCAGAGCGCCCGACCTCCGCGATCAGGCACTCGACGAGCAATGGGGCGGAATAAATCTGTTCGAATTGATCCTTCATCCGAGTGCTCAACCCGTAGCTCACGAGCCGGCGCAAGCTCACGTCCTCCGGAGCGCGCGTGAACGATTCCAGATGCGCCGCGTCGATCAATCCCTGGCGAACCCGCTCGATGTCGGCGGCATGCCCCAGCGCGGCCATTCCGTGACGATCGAATATTTCAAACACCTTGCCGCCGCCGCCCGCATTCCCCACGCCCAAGAGCAGTATCCCCTCACTTAAAGAAATGGCGAACACCGGCGACGCGGGCTTGAGCTGCTCGCGAATGTACTCGCGGCGGTTCTCCATCGCCTCCAACCATCGATAAGGTTCCTCAGTCATGCGCCTCCCGTCCCCATCAATGCCGCCTGCCGGGCGCCGTCGATCGATTCGATTCCTGTCGAACGTAGGACTTTTAATGTCGCGAAATCCGCCCTCGCCGGATCCACGCCCCCCGTGGCGGAATCAAAATCCGATGCGGTCAGCAGGAGCCTCAGGGCAAACAAAATCGCTTCGTCCAAACCCATCATCGACGGCCGCGGCCGTCCGTAAGAGGATTGAAATCCCAGCACACTCCTGACCGTTTGAGATCCTGAACCCGCGGCGGCGAAATCCACGGCTTGAAACTGGGCCCCAAGTGGATCGTAGAAGAAAATCTTAGGCTCCCCGGCAGACCCCGATTCGGCGCCAGCGAACAAAGGCGACACAATGCCAACCCCCTGCAGCGCCATCGGAACATTTTCCCGGAGCAATCGGGCGAGGGCGCGCACTTTTGCGGACAAACTCAAAGGCTGCAACTGGCTGCGCCGGTAATACTCGAACGAATGTTGAAGCACCCGGGCCATCTCGAACGCGGTCGCAGGCACACCCGCAATCGCCAGCAGTGACGTCCGATCCAGCTCGATTACCTTGTCGACGGAATCGCTGACAATCATGTTCCCGGCCGTCGCCCGGCGATCGCCCACCATCAGCACCCCTTCGGCGAAGTGAAACGCAAACACCGTGGTGGCTTGCGTCTCCACGGGCATCATACCGTCCCGTGCCACGGTCCCGGTCGGAAACAAGAGCCCTTCCTTCGACAGCAATTCGAGAAAGTCGCCCGCCAACCCCGTTCGTGGCTCTACGGCCTTATTCATAGAATCAAACTCAACCGCGCTCGCCGCGCTTGGCCCTATAACCGCTGTTCAACCACCACACTTTTCGAACAGGCGCCGATGCCCCACCGCTTCGAGCTGATTGACACTAAGCTGACTCACTCCCCGAAACAACCCCAATGGCTGGATTCCCGGCAACTCATTCTGGAAAATGCGTGTGGGAGGAGCACCAACCGCCGCGAGCTTACCCGTCGCAAACCCTGGATCGGCAATCTGGGCGCCGTCTCACTCCGATCAAAATGAGTCACGGGCTGCGTGGCAGCACAGCCCTACCGCGCTCATGGGCAGGCCGGACCTCCAAAAAATGGACGTGAGTTGGGGCCATGAACCGGGTGCCTCCTCTCCCGCCCTTCCGCCGTCGCCACAAGGGCTATGGCGGACAAGTCGGGCACCCTCTCCTCCGCCCAAAGCGGAGGAGAGGGACGGGGAGAGGAGCGTGCTCCTTCGGTTCATGGCCAGACTTGGCGGGAAATCTTTCGAAAGGATTGACTCTCCAATCGTTTCCGCTTATCTCCATGAAAGCATCAATTCCCAGCGCAGCAGGCGCTACATCTCCATGAAAACGCCCAAGTCCAAACCGCCCATGACCCGAGGAGCCGACGTGCCGCCCCACTTCGGCCTGACCGCGTTCACACTGATTGAACTCCTGGTCGTCATCGCTATCATCGCCATCCTCGCGGGCATGCTCTTGCCGGCATTAGCGAAGGCCAAATACCGAGGCAGCCGCATCTTCTGCGTCAACAACATCCGCCAGCAACACCTGTCGCAAGTGCTGTACTCCGACGACAACAAGGGCCGCTACCCCAATCACGACGACGGAAGCCCGGATTATCACAGGACCGGCGGCAAGAAGGACAGCATCGTCGACGTGATGCGGGGCGCTTACGTGCAAAACACGACGATCTTGATTTGCCCCATCACCGCCAAATCCTTTGGCAGGCTGTGGCTGAATTACGCAAGCATGACGAATTTCGCCGACAAGAACACCCGGGATTACGGCGGTTGGGACACGCCCGCGGCCAATGTCTACACGCCCTACATGTGGTTGGCGAACTTCCCTGGAATGACCTTCCAATCGCTCAGCGGCAGCAAAGACCCCAATGCCGCCGACAAAGAGCCCGCATGGCCCAAGAACGCTGAGGAAAGCGATTCGTCCCGGGCATTCATCACGCATCGCATCAGCGACACGCCTGGAACCAAACTGTGGGATGTCGGACATCTCGGAAAGTTCGACGCGGGTTCGGTGAGCAAGCCCTTTCTTGCCTTCGCCCTCACACCCGACCAGCCCGTGGGTCAAGCCGACGGCAGCGTCGTGGTGCGCCCTAAATCCCAGATCTTGAAAAGAGCGGTCGGCGGTCCCGGCGGAAATTCCGCCTATTACTATTGACTCATTGACCGCGGAGGCTACCGGTTCGCGCGGTTCCGCCTTTTTCGGGCTAAATTCTTCAAGCAACGAACGACCAGAGCCGTCCAACCCGTCTGGTGGCTGGCCCCAAGGCCTTGTCCTGTTTCCGCGTGAAAGTACTCGTGAAACAAGACCAACTCCCGCCAATGAGCGTCGCTTTCGAATCGTCGATCTTCGCCGTGACAGGCGCGAGCGCCCCCCTTCCCCGGCAAGAAGATGGAAGCCAGCCGACGCTCAATTTCTTCCGCCACACCATCCAGGCTCATGAGGTGGCCCGAACCTGTGGGACACTCCACCTTCAAATCGTCGCCGTAGAAATGATGGTAACGCTCGAGCGCTTCGATTATCAGATAGTTGATCGGAAACCAGATGGGACCGCGCCAATTGGAGTTCCCCCCGAACAAACCCGTGCTCGACGCTCCAGGAACGTAATCGACTCGATGAACCTCCCCTCCCGCGCGCAATTCATAGGGATGCAGCTCGTGGTATTTGGAAAGCGAACGGATCCCGAAAGGCGATAGGAACTCCCCTTCGTCGAGCAGATATCCGAGCGTGCGCACCAAACGCTCCCGAGTGGGGATGGCCAGCAGCCGCAGTGAGTCCCGCCCAGCTCCGCCCTCCGTGACATGCCGGGCCAGATCCACGCGGTGCTGCAAAAACCAATCGAGCCGCTTTTTAAAGCCCGGCAACCGGTCAATGGCCGCTTGATCCAACACCTCAACGGCGATGAGGGGCAGCAAACCCACAAGGGAACGCGTCCGCAACGGGAGGACTTGCTCCTCGGAGAGCAGTCGATCATAATAAAAACCGTCCTCTTCGTCCCAGAGCCCGGATCCTCCCAGAGTGTTCATGGCCTCGGAAATCTGGACGAAGTGCTCAAGAAACTTAGAGGCCATATCCTCGTAGGCCTTGTTCACCGTGCCTCCATCCCTGGCCAATTCCAGCGCGATCGACAACATCGTCGCCGCGTAGAAAGCCATCCACGCCGTCCCATCAGCCTGCTCCAGCATGCCGCCCGTCGGAAGAGGTTTGGAGCGATCAAACACTCCAATGTTGTCGAGGCCCAGAAAGCCACCGGAAAACAGGTTCTTGCCTTGCGCGTCCTTGCGGTTCACCCACCACGTAAAATTGATCAAGAGCTTCTGAAAAACGCTCTCCAAGAACGGGCGGTCCCTGTCCCCATCGATCCCCGCGATCTTGTAAACACGCCACGCCGCCCAGGCATGAACCGGCGGGTTGACATCGCCAAAAGCGAACTCATAGGCCGGGATTTGCCCGTTCGGGTGCATATACCACTCCCGAAGCAACAGGCCCAGTTGATGCTTGGCAAACTCGCCGTCCAATCGGGCGAAGGGGATCATGTGGAAAGCCAAGTCCCACGCGGCAAACCAGGGGTATTCCCATTTGTCGGGCATGGAGAGCACGTCCCGGCTGTGCACATGTTGCCACTCCGCGTTCCGTCCAGACATCCGCTGCGGGGGAGGCGACGGCATGCGTGGATCTCCTTGAAGCCAGTCTTCCACCACGTAGTAATAAAATTGCTTGCTCCACAGCAATCCCGCGTATCCCTGCCGAACCACGTTCTCCTCCTCGGATGTCAGTTCCCCAGGACTGATGGCCCTATAGAATAAGTCCGCCTCCCGCTTCCTCGCAGAAAAAATCTCGTCGACCGCTTTCGCGTCGAGCGTCCCGGCATCCGCTTGCCGGGCGCGCAGTCGCAATCGAATGGTGCGGGATCCGCCCGGCGGGATCGTGAACACATAATGCGGCGCCGCCTTGGTTCCTTGGGCAAGTGGGTTGACGGCCTCGTTCCGCCCATGAATCACGTAATCGTGGAATCCGTCCTTCACCCATTTCCCGGCATTCTTGACGTGAAACAAGCGCTCCAGATTGCTCTCGTTTTCCGTGAACAGAACCTGAGGCTTTGCTCCATCCGGATGAGGCTCCATATCAAGGATAAAACAGCCTAGCGTCTCGTGGTTCAGCAGGAGCGAGCCCGTTTCGTCTAGGGAAATAACCGGCTTTGAAGAGGCCCCCTCCTGATCTCCACCCCAAACCCAAGTGTTCCGAAACCAGACCGTTGGGAGCAGATGAAGGGGGGCTGGCTCGGCCCCTCGGTTCATCATGGTGACTCGGATACAGATGTCATCCGGCCCCTGCTTCGCATATTCAGCCTGCACATCGAAGTAGCGGTTCTCGAGAAACGCGCCGGTGTCCACCAATTCGAATTCGGGCTCGCTTCTGCCTCTGTTTGCATTCTCCCGCACCAGTTTCTCATACGGAAAAGCCGTCTGGGGATATTTGTAGAGCGCCTTCATGTACGAATGAGTCGGCGTCGAATCAAGGTAGAAATAGTCCTCTTTAACGTCCTCTGCGTGGTTCCCTTCCTGCCCCGTCAGCCCGAACAAACGCTCTTTCAAGATCGGATCTCGTCCATTCCAAAGGGCGAGCGCGAAACAGAGACGGCACTCCCGGTCTGTGATCCCCAACAATCCGTCCTCTCCCCATCGGTAAGCACGACTTCTGGAATGATCATGCGAAAGGTAGTCCCAACAAGTGCCTGAAGGCGAGTAATCCTCGCGAACCGTGGACCACTGGCGCTCGGAAAGGTAAGGGCCCCATCGCTGCCAGTTCTTCTGGCGAGTGGCTGACTCGCGAAGGCGCCGGTGTTCTGCCGTGTCAAACTTCTTGAGGAGTGCTGTGTCCATAATGGTTTGCCTCCAAAGTCTCGGATTAATCCCCAGGTTCAAGCAATCGAAATAAGGCCTCAAATGCTTTCCCTGAATCGCGAAAACTCGCGACACGGACGCTGAAATGAAGCCTGCCACGGTTCAACCTGAGAACGGCAGTGGAACCTCGTGTTGATTCCCAACAGCCTGGATGATAAAAATTTGACGAAGAGCGAGGGGTGCTTCGCTGTTTTCAGTGGATATCCTCAGTGAATTCAAGATCAGAACCAGACGGGCAGAAAGGGAGACTCCGTCGAGCCGGGCTTGCTTTCCACCACGCTATCAATCGCCTCAGCGCGTTCCCTTCCGAGGCCATTTCGAGGTTCGTGATGACTCTCACCCAATTAACGGTCTCCAGAGGGACGTTTTAAGGTTTAAAAGTTAAATCTCCTATCGCAACCCCAAACTCGGCATTCAAAAACCAGCCGGTATCGCTGGCGGAGTCATTCTATGAACCGTCCGCGAGGCACGTCGCACCCAGTTTGCTCGGGCACTGGCTGCTCCGCCTGGCGCCCGACGGAACGTGGGCAGGGGGTCCGATAGTCGAGTGCGAAGCGTATCTGGCAGATGATCCGGCATGCCACGGATTCCGTCGCGAGACAGCGCGCAACCGCTCCATGTACGGCCCGCCGGGGCGGGCCTATGTCTACTTCATTTACGGCAACTATTTTTGCGTGAACGCCGTGTGTGCTCCGGCGAAATCTCCCGAAGCAGTGCTGATTCGAGCCATCGAACCGCGCTTCAACATCGAGTGGATGAAGGAGAATCGTCCAGTGAGCACGGCTCGCGCCCTCACCTCGGGACCGTCCAAACTTTGCATGGCGCTGGCCATCGAGCGGGAGCTCGACGGGGCCGATCTCTCCTCTCACGGCTCGGGTCTGATCATCGCCGCGAATCCTGAAGCAGGGCAATTCACGCGCGACCGGGGCCCTGTCATCACCACCGCTCGAGTCGGCTTGTCAGTCGCCGCGGATTGGCCCCTGCGCTTCTATCTCGATCAAAGCGAGTTCATTTCGAAGCGCGCCCGTGGCCGGGAACCGGCCAAGCCTCAGGCAAACAGTTCCTTGATGGGTTTGCCCAAACCGTCGCGCGTCACGTAAAAGGGCCGTTGCTCAATTTCGTACGCCGTTTTGGGCGAGATGCCCAAAGCGTGGAAAAGGGTCGCATGCAAATCTTCAATCACCACCCTGTCCTTGAGGGTCTTACAGGGACGCTCATCGGCCGTCACCCCATGCAGATGGCCCTTCTTGATGCCCCCGCCAAAAAGCAACACGGAACCCGCGTCCGTGAAGTGGCGGTGCATGCCGTAATTCTTCAAATCGTTGATGATCTCCGGCACATCGACTTGATCCTTCACTTTCTTATCCGGCTTGCCTTCGATCAAAGCATCCCGGCTAAACTCACTCGCGAGAACGATGAGGGTTCGGTTCAGCAATCCGCGCTCCTCCAAGTCCAGAACCAACTGCGAGACGGGGCCGTCGATCATGTTCTTCATGTTCACCAGCTTGGTGTGGCCGTTCTCGTGGGTGTCCCAGTTCAGAAACGGGATGTACTCCGTCCCGACCTCAATAAACCTCGCGCCGGCCTCGGTTAACCGCCGAGCCAGCAGACATCCCAAGCCAAATCGGCCAATCGTTTGCTTTTCGTAAGAACCGTCTCGAATCAAGGAAGCGCCGAGCTTGCCAGGATCAAATCCCTCCGGCACATACTTGGCCAAGGACTCCTTCGGCTCGAGGGACAAGTCGAAGGCCTTCGCCGCCGGAGAACTGAGCAACCGATGCGCGTTGTCCATCGATCGCAGCAGCGAATCCCGCTGGTAAGCGCTGCCATGCCGTCCAATCGGGCTTGAATCCAAAAGTTTCCTGTAAAGTTTGTTCCGATCCTGAAATCGGCCGGGACTCATTCCCGCGGGCGGCTTCACCGATTCCGCCGCTTGATCGGGATAAGGGATGTTAAACGGGCCAAACTCACTGCCCAGGAATCCAGAAGCGTGGAAGGATTTAAGTTCCTCCCCTTCTCCCACATCGAACCGCTGGCCAATATTGATGAATGCAGGAAGCGCTGGATCACGAGGGCCGAGCGTCCTCGCCACGATGCCGCCGATGTGCGGAGCCGCGACGGTTTGTGGCGGCGCGTATCCCGTGTGCCATTGGTATTGATGGCGCGTGTGAAGAATGAAACCCAGGTCACCCGCCGTGTAGGTTCGAATCAAAGCGCCCCGATCCATCACTTTCGCCAGACGCTCCAACCCCTTCGAAATCTTGATGGAATCCACCACCGTGTCGATGGATGGAAACGTGCTCAAGTATTTGTCCGGCTTCATGCCTGCCTCGAAGGGCGCGTAACGCTTCGGATCGAACGTTTCGGTGCTGGCCATGCCGCCGCCCATGAAAAGCACAATCAAGGTGTCGGCCGTGGGTTTGATCTTTTCCAAGGGCTCTTCGCCACCGAGCACTCGCCTCGGATAATTCGCGGCAAGGGCTGAAAGAGTGGCCGCTCCCGCTGTTTTCAAAAATCCTCGGCGGCTTGTTTGATGAATGGGATGCATAATCGGTTCTATTGGATAAGTTGAAACTCAGGCAGCATCGCGACGGCCCAAAGCAAGTCTTCAATCCCGCTTTTTTGAATGGGGTCGCCGATGACTTCCCGGGCCGCGGCTATTTCCTCGCCCGTGGGCGGGCGGCTCAAGGCACGCTGGTAAAGCCGATCAATCAAGATTGCCGCCGAAAGCGGGCCCTCGCCAGCCAAGCGCTCCGCGCCGCGCTTCAGGAAATTGTCGAGGGTCAAGCCGTTCGTCAGTTCCAGCGCCTGCAGCGTCGTCGCCGCCGAGGCGCGCGTCGTGATGACCTGCTCGCGGTTTGGGCGCCCAAGCGCCAGGGCCAGGGGATCCGCGCGAACGAGCGCGGCGCGCGCCTTGCCATGCTGCAACGGGCCGGACAGGATGCGCGAAAACCGAGCAGCCATGTATTGATGGCCATCGGCTCGGCCTAGCTTGCCGACATCCAGCACGTAGGCGCTCGCCCAGCTTTGTTCGTCATGATTCGGACGCTCCCAGCCCTCGGTCTTCGATGTGCTCCAAACCCATTCCTGATCCGACGCGAAATCCATGATTCTTTCCCGCCCTCCGGTTTTGCCGACATGCCGCACTCGTGCGTAAAATAGTAATCCCGCGAAACTGGGCTTGTCCCCCGTGTTCGTGGCTTCAACGGCAATCACGTTCTCGCCCTTCAACAAATAGGGCTTCAAATCCAAGAGCCGTGGGCGTTCATAATCGTTGCTCTCGCCGACCTTGTTGCCGTTGACGTAAAGCGTGAACTTGTTATCGGCCGCGCACACCACGCTGGCCTCAGTCGCGCGCTCCGGGATCAAGATTCTGCGTCGAAAATAGACGGTTTGATTCGTGGGCGCGGAATCCAAGGCCGCCGCATTGTTCCAAATCCAAAGAGGCTTTAAGTCCCGGGCAAACATGGTTTCGCGGTCCCGGCCTGTTCCCGCCATAAAATCGAACTCCCCGTCCGGCCTTTCATGCCATAACCCGGTGAGCACGCTCAAGGCGTCGCGAAACTGTTCCGAAGTCAACCGGCGGACGGCCGGTCCAGAGAAGACGAACGCGCCTCCTTTGGGTTCTTCCAGGCTGACGGAAGGCATCTGATAGGCGCGGGAGGTCAAGATCAGTTCCATGGTCCGCTTCAAATTGTAACCATGATCGACGAGATCCTCAGCCAGCCAGTCCAGCAGGTCCTGATGCCACGCCTCTTGCTCCATGTCATCGACCGGTTCCACCAGGCCGCGCCCCATGAAACGGGCCCAGAGCCGGTTCACAATGGTCCGCGAAAGACGGCCGTCCCTCTTGTCGCAAATGATCTCCGCGAGACGTTCCAGCCGATTGGTCTTTGGCATTCCGGCCTCGATGGCGCCCAGTTCCGAAAAAATAAATCGAGTGGGCGCCTTCTTCCCTGTGGCCGTGTCGCATTGAAACATTTCCAAAGGTTCATCCGCGTAAATGTTCGCCAAGCCATAGGCGTCGGCGAGAGACCAATCGTTGATAAAACTGTCATGGCAGGAGGCACACTTCAGGTTCACACCCATGAAAACCTGCGAGATATTCTGCGCGGCCTGCAGTGGGGGTGTCTGGCTCGCGTTCACCGCGCCGCGCCACACAATGCCTTTTGTGAATCCCTCGGACTCCCGCGTTGGATTGATGAGCTGCCCCACGAATTCATCATAGGCCAGGTTCGTCGCGAGCGCGGAATAAAGCCACCCGGTAATCTGCTTCCGGCCTCCATCGATGTAGCCGGTGCCCGCGTAGTCGTTGCGCAACGCGTCGTTCCAAAAAGTCAGCCAATGCTGGGCATAACGTTGGTTGTCCGACAGAAGCCGCCGCACTAATCGCTCCCGCTTGTCCTTGCGGCGGTCGGTTCGGAATCGCCCCAACTCCTCCGCTGGCGGCAGCAGCCCAATGGCATCCATGTACACTCTTCGGGCAAACTGGCGATCCTCCACGATGGGCGATGCCGACGCGTTTCGGGAGGCAAAGTAGGAGCCCAGGAATCGATCGATGGGATTCGTCACGCCTCTTGCAGCCGGCGGCAACGCCGGCCGCCTTGGGTTCAAATTCACCGGAAGGGGTTTGGAAAACGTCACCCCTTCATCCCATGACAATCCTTGGTCGATCCATGCCCGCAGCAAACCAACTTGAACGGCCGTCAGTTTCGACCCCTTCTGCGGCATGACTTCGTCCGGGTTCAAAGCCGAGACCAAGTGAATGAGATAACTCTCCTCGCTTTTCCCCGGAACCGCCGCGGGGCCGCTGTCCGCGGGCTTCAAGAAGGTCTCGCGAGTGTCCAACTGAAAGCCGCCCTTGGATTTCCCCCGTCCATGACATTTCACGCAACTGGCTTCGAGAATGGGTTTGATCTCGGTTCGGAATTGAACCTTGTGCGTGGCGGGCGGAGGCAACTTAGCGGCGAGGTCCGGGGTCAAAGTGGCTCCTGCGAGACAATTGCCGCTCAAGAAGGACGCTAGCAGCACTCGCAACAGTCTGGATTTCATACCTTCAGAAGCTAAAGGACCGATGCGAAAACTCCAGCCCGATTTTTGACAAAGCACCGTCCAAATCCCTTGGCGAACGCCAAGCAGCATCAATCGGCATCCTGCGCTGGAGGCTCGGGAAGCCAATGAGTCAGCAAAGCGCCCAGCACTCCATAGATGCCGGCCACACAGGCGGCCACAACCGCGATTTTCTCCGGGCTGGGGGGAGTGGAAGCGGCAAAAGTCAACGTGAACCACGCGGCCGCAGTGCCAATCACCCGGCCTCCTATGTTCGCCGCAAAACTTTCCCCGGTGCCGCGCAAATGAACTGGGAAAACACGAGGAATGTAATTGCCCCAAAAGCTGAACTGAGCCACCACGAGGACACCCGCCACGAACGCGCCCGCTTTCACCAATCCGAGAGTTCCCGCGTCGGTCAGTGAAGTGGAAATCCACCAAAACATGAGCGGCACGAAGATCACCGACGGAATCTGGAAGATCCGCATGAGCAGCCTGCGGCTCACGATCCTCACAGCCAGCACGGCGAGCAAAAAGCGCCCCACCAACCCGCCAATTTCCTGCCAGATCGTGACCTTCGCCACGGCGCCCTCCGTCGCGTTGGCCGCCGCGATCCGAAGCTGCCGCGCGTCGGGAGCGGGCGCGTCCGCCGCCGCCGCCGCCGCCACGGCTTTGTCTTGGGCCGCCTTGGCAGTGGCAACAATGCTGGCATGGCCCTTGGGGCCACCCAGGATCTGCGGCAACTGCTGAATCGCCCCGAAAGCCAGCCCGTAACTCGAGGCAAACACCAGGGTCGTCAAAATCGTTGTGCGAGCCAGCTCAGGACTGAAAAGCTGCATGATGCTGGGCCGCTTGAGCTGACCCGCCGCCTTCTTCTCGGCCCACACGGGGGATTCGGGGAGAAATGGCCGAATGATGATCAAAGGCAAGGCGGGGACCACGCCCGACATCAGCAGGTAGCGCCACGCTTCGTGCCCTCCGTAAATCATTGGCAGAGACAGCGCCAGCGGGCCGGCGATCAGGACGTACACCCCGCCCACCATCAAGCCGCCCACGGAGGAAAACGCTTGCGTGTAACCCAGCACCGCCTCTCGCTGCTTGGGCTCTCGAAACAGCTCAGCCAGCCAGGCGACCGCGGCCACGAATTCGACGCAAACTCCAATAAACACGAGACAGCGCAGCACGAGCAACTGCTGCAAAGTCATGGCGAAGCCCGCTGCAAACGCGGAAAAAGCGTAAAGCAAGATGCTGAAAGTCAGCACGCGCCGCCGGCCAAACAGGTCGGTCAGATACCCTCCCAACAGTCCAAAAAGACCTCCTGTGATGGCCGGCACGAAGAACAAGGTTCGCGCCCATTGGACGTATTCCCGCCCCCCCGGCGCCCAAGCCGCCGCCGCGTCCGCCGGTGTGGCGCCACCCGCGATCGCGGCCTGAATGAGAGGCTGGCTCAGCGCGGCGATCGCGGGTTTGATGATCAACGGGAGCATTAACAGCTCATAGATGTCGAAGGCAAAACCAAGGGCTGCGATCGCGCATACAAGCCACTGAGTCGCGCTCAACTGGCCCACGGCGGCAGAAGTGGAAGTCATAATTGTCGGGAGTATGGAAATGCGTGGGGGCCGCGCAAGTCTTAATCTTCAAATCCTTGCTGGATTCACCCACTCCACGTTGCCTGGCAAGCCGTGTTTTCGGCTGCGGGAGGAAGGGCGCCCTCGTGTCTCTCTAAAGTGATGGGGGCCGCCCGCGCGGCAGCGCAACTCTGCCGAGTATTGCCAGTCACGGCTTAGCCTTTGAGCGCAACAGCCGCGCCTTCACCGAGCATCAACTCCCTAAGATCGGACAAAAGGGCCTCCACGTCCGATTCTTGAGTGTCCCAAGTCCCCATGAACCGGCATCCGCCCTCGCCGATGAACGTGTAAAAGATCCAGCCGCGGTCGTGCAACGCCTGAATGACCCTCGGCGGGAGCTCCAAAAACACCGAATTGGCCTGGCGTGGAAAGAGGAGGCGAACCCCCGGTATCGCTTCGGCTTTCGACTGCAGGAGCGCGGCCATGTCGTTAGCGTGCGCCGCCCGTTTCAGCCAGGCGCCCCCCTCCAACATGCCGACCCAAGGCGCCGCCAAAAAGCGCATTTTGGAAGCCAGCTGCCCCGCTTGCTTGCATCGGTAATCGAACTCAAGGGCAAGATTTTTGTTGAAGAACACCACCGCGTCTCCAACAGGAGCCCCATTTTTCGTGCCTCCGAGGCAGAGCACCTCCACGCCAGCCTCCCAGGTGATCTCCCTCGGGCGAACTCCCAGGGAAGCCACCGCGTTCGCGAAACGCGCGCCGTCCATGTGGAAACGCAACCCGAGCGCCCCTGCTATCTGTCCAAGAACACCCAACTCTTCGGGCTTATAAACCGTTCCCAGCTCCGTCGCCTGCGTCACGCTCAACACTTTGGGCTTCGGATAATGAATATCGGACCGCCTCTTCACCATGGGTGTGATCGCCGCCGGATCAATCTTGCCTTCCCCGCCAGTCAGCAGAAGCACCTTGGTGCCGTTGGAAAAGAACTCCGGGGCGCCGCATTCGTCGGTTTCCAAGTGGGCGGTCTGGTGACAAAGGATGCTGTGGTAAGACTGACACAAAGACGCCAACGACAGCGAGTTTGCGGCGGTCCCGTTGAAGACAAAAAAAACGTCGCAATCCTTCTCAAAGACCTCGCGAATCAAATCCGAAGCCCGCTCGGTCCAAGTATCCTCGCCATAACTGCGCACGTGCCCGGCGTTGGCCTTCTCCAAGGCGGCCCAAACCTCCGGGCAAATCCCGGAATAATTGTCACTCGCAAACTGTCGGATCCGTGATTCCATGATGAGACGGACGCGCAGCATGGAAAGTTCCCCCTTTCACCGCAATGAAATTCAAAGAATGATCAACCCCATGACGACGAAGGCTCTGAGCCCCTCGACCTTGTATTTGGTGGCCACACCCATCGGCAATCTGGAAGACATCACCCTCAGAGCCCTGCGTGTTCTCAAGGAATGCTCCCTGGTCGCGGCCGAAGACACCCGGCACACAGGGCTGCTCCTCCGGCATTTTGGGATCTCTAAACCATTGATCAGCTGCCACCACTTCAACGAAACAAAAAGGTCCGAACGTATTCTGAGCGAGCTCTCTGCCGGCGCCTCGATCGCATTGGTGACCGATGCCGGAAGCCCCGGCATCAGCGATCCCGGGGAGCGCGTCGTGAGAGCCGCGGTCACGGCGGGCTTCAGAGTAGAGCCGGTGCCAGGCCCCTGCGCCCTGGTCGCGGCCCTCACAGCCAGCGGCCTCGGCACGGAGGAATTTCATTTCGCCGGGTTCCTCCCTCACAAAAGCGGCCAGCGCCTCCGGCGCCTCCGCGCGCTGCTGGCACTCCCAGGCACGCTGGCCTTATACGAAAGCCCTTACCGGATCGAAAAACTGATGGCTGAGCTCGCTTCCATTCTCCCGGATGCCAACGTCGCCGCGGCTCGCGAGGTCACCAAAAAGTTTGAGGAATTTCTGCGAGGCTCCCCAAGTTCACTCGCGGAGCACTTCAGAAAGCATCCGCCAAAAGGCGAGTTCGTGGTGCTCATCGAACGTGATCCAAACTCGCCCGAGCTCACGGCACACGGCGGTGAGCAGCCAGACTCGGATCAGTCTTTCGAATGAGCCTTAAAACGGCAGTCGGACATCGTGGAGATTGCAAAAGCCTGGATGAGGATGGCTAGACGACGAGGGAGGCAGATCCCTTGTGGATCTGATAAGTGATTCGGAGAAACTTTATCGCCAGGATCTTGAGAAGATTCGCCAGGGACAACCGCGCGTTATAAGGATTACAGCTTGCCCTTTGAATTATCAACGAACACGATTCTGTCATGATCACCGTTTCGTCCATGAAGATGTCTTTGTCCCCGGCGCCTCTCCTCTCGCTCGTGGGTCTGCTGGCGCTTGCTGGGCAACTGGAGGCGCAGACAGCGGAGTCGTCCGCTGGTTTTCCCAATCCCGCCGACACCCAAGCGCTGTTGATTCCGCTGCCGTCCCCCCAGGAATCCGTCTCCAAAATCAAGCTCCCGCCGGGGTTTAAAGTCACCCTCTATGCGGGCGAGCCGGATGTGAGGAATCCGATCGCCATGGCATTCGACAGACAAGGCCGGCTTTGGATCGCTGAAAACTACACCTACACCGGCTCCGGAAACTATTTCGACACGGCTCTCAAGGACAGAATCCTGATCTTCGAAGATGCCGACAACGACGGGCGATTTGACAAACGCACCGTGTTTTGGGACGGCGCCGAGCGGCTGACCGCGATCGAGGTTGGTTTTGGCGGCGTCTACGCCCTGTGCGCACCCAACTTGGTTTTTATTCCGTTCGAAGAGGGATCGGACAAACCGGGAAAACCCGTGGTGCTGTTGGACGGATGGAACGCGTCCGGGATCGCTCACAATGTGGTCAACGGGCTCCGATGGGGACCGGATGGATGGCTCTACGGGCGCCACGGAATACTGGCCCATTCCTTGGTCGGCCAGCCAGGGGCCACCGATGCGGAGCGGGTGCGGCTGAATTGCGGCATTTGGCGGTTTCATCCCGTCCGCAAAAAATTTGAAGTCGTCGCTCATGGCACCACGAATCCATGGGGGCTCGACTTCGACCAATACGGGCAGGGTTTCTTTATCAATACGGTGATTGGGCATCTCTGGCACCTGATTCCTGGAGCCCATTACCGCCGGATGTACGGAGAGGATCTCAACCCCCATGTCTACGAATTGATCGACCAGCACGCGGACCACTTCCATTGGGACGCCACAAAACTGTGGACCGATTCCCGCGAAGCCAAGGGAGTTCACAGCGATTTTGGGGGCGGCCACGCCCACTCCGGGCTGATGATCTACCTGGAAGACAACTGGCCCGCCGATTACCGGGGATCCTTGTTCACGGTGAATCTGCATGGGCGGCGCCTTAATCGGGACCGGTTAGTTTCGTCCGGCTCCGGCTATATCGGCCGGCACGAGCCTGATTTCATGGCATTCAACGAGCCTTGGTTCCGCGCCATCGAACTCGGCTCCGGACCAGACGGGGGCGTGTTCGTGATCGATTGGACGGATATCGGCGAATGTCACGAGAGCGACGGCGTCCATCGCGGCTCGGGCCGCATCTATAAGGTCACTTACGGCGATCCGCCCAAGCCTGAGTATCCCGACTTTTCAAAACCGATCCGCTCCAGCAACGGCGAAGCGGGCGATCGATTGGAGGAATGGGCGCACCGGCAAAACCGGTTGCGCCTCCAGGAACTGGCCGCCCAAGGCCAGGACATGAGCCGGACCATCGCCGAACTTGAGCGGCAGTTTCGTGGCGCGGGCGCCGCGCTGCCACGAGTCCGCGCCTTATGGAAGTTGCATTCAGCGGGAGGCTTGACTGAAAAAAAGCTCGCTTCCTTGCTCTCCCATCCAGACGAGCCGCTGCGGATTTGGGCGATCCGCTTCCTCTTGGAAAGCGCAAGCTCCCCCGAAGCGCTTGCCTCGACCTTGGCCCAGCATGTTCGACGGGAGCAATCCGCCGCAGTGCGGCTCCAATACGCCTCCGCGCTCCAGTCCCTCCCGCCTGGAAGCCGCTACGAGGTGGCCGCTTCCCTCGTGTCGCGACCGGAAGACGCGAAGGACCACAATCTCCCACTCATGATCTGGTATGGCATCGAGCCCATGTCCATCTCTGCCGTGGCGCCGTTCCGCGAGCTGGCCCAGATCTCCCGCATCCCGCTGATCACAAGGCTCGTCACTCGGCGGTTGGGGGAGGAGATTCGGTCACAACCCGGTCTGATCGCCCCCCTCATCCGATATGCCACCGAATCTCAATCCGAATCTTTCGCGCGCGAATTCTTGTCCGGATTGTCAGAAGCCCTTCGAGGGGTTCGCAAATTGCCCAAGCCAGCCGGTTGGGGCCAGTTTCTAGAGTGGGTTCGATCCAAGCCTTCGAAGGAACTCAGCGACAAGGCACGTGAGTTGAGCCTGGTTTTCGGCGATGGCCGGGCTTTGGACGAACTCAAAGCAGTGGCTTCCGCGGGGACCGCTGATTTGCCGTCGAGACGGGCGGCGATCGATGCCCTGATAGAGACCCGCGACGAAAGCCTGGTGCCTTTCCTCCGGGGCCTCGCTGCCCATCGTGATGTCTCCCCCTATGCGGTGCGGGGCCTCATCAGCCTCGGCGCGATTCAGTTCGCGGATCTGATCCTGAACCAGTACCGAACATTCCGACCGCCCGACAAGCCGCCCGTGATCTCAGAGATGGTCTCGCGCCCGGCGTTCGCCGACCTTCTGCTTGAATCCATGAAAACCGGCAAGATTCCCCGAACCGATCTCACCGCCTTCCAAGCGCGCCAAATCAAGTCTCACGATAATCCCAACTTGAATGAAAAACTCGCCGAGACGTGGGGCTTGATTCAATCGACATCCGAGGAGCACAAAAAGCAAATTGCCCGGCTCAAGCTGAACCTGACCGACGAATCGCTGCGCAAAGCCGATTCCAAGAATGGGCATGCGCTGTTCACGAAACTCTGCGCGACGTGCCACAAGCTGCATGGCGCCGGGGCCGATATTGGACCCGATTTGACAGGCGCTGGGCGTGACAATCTTGATTACCTTCTCGAAAACATGATCGATCCGAGTGCGGTCGTAGGCGTCGATTTCAGAATATCCAGCCTAAAGCTCAAAGATGGGAGAATCCTGAACGGAGTGGTGACCTCCACCACCGCGTCGCAAATAAATCTCCAAACGGCCACCGAAAAGCTGCGGCTGGAACGGGCCGACTTACTCGAGATCCAGACATCGTCGTTATCCCTCATGCCTGAAGGATTGGTTGACCCATTGACCGATCAAGAAATCCGCGATTTGATTGGGTTCCTGATGGTTCGACCGAAGTAGTGCCCACGATTGACCCGACCCGCTGTGCGATCCAAGCTGCGCGGCAGCGCAGCCCTGCCTTCAGACCTCAGAAAACAAGGGGGATTTGTTGCCAACAAATCGATTTCGATTTCCTTGAAATCCTCACGGCAACCAGCTCCCTCGCCCCATCCGAGGGGGAGAGGGCACGGGGAGAGGGGTTGTTTTGAGGGAAACGAACACCCAATTGTTTTCCACAAATGGCCTCAGAAATTCTGAGGTCTGACCGTCTGTTGATTGGTCGCGGCTTAGGGGCGTCGGAGGGGGCGCGGCTTTGGATCGTTTGGAGGGAGGAGAGGCGCTGACCGGGAACGAACCTTAGCGAGCGATTCCTTGGAGAGAAGGCCCGCAGCGAAGAGTTTCTCGGCATGCGCGACCTGGCGCTGTCCAACTCGGTTGGATTTGGATCGGTTTAGCGGCTGCGGCATCATTTCCAGGTTCGCCAATTCATTCCCCACTTCCGGAGCGAGGCTGTAGGGAACGATGTGATCGATCTCAACCTTGCTCCTGGCGTAAGGCCCCTGCGTGACCACGCCCGCCTTGCCGTTTCGCAAAAGCTCTTTGTTCTCTTCCGTGAAGAGGCCCAGGCCATGGGCGATCTTCAGATTTCGCAGGAGCGATTCCCTCACCAAGTGGGCCCGGGCGCCGGTCGAGCGATTCAAAAACTGCGCAATGCCAATGGCTTTTTCGGGATTGAGCGACCGTTCCTCTGAGATGCGCATCCAGTAGACAATCTTGTTCAAACGAGAATTGGCGCCCCTTTCTCCAAGGGTGGCCAGTTTATCTGGGTCGCTCAGATTGACGACGGCGAATACGGCCTGGATAGGTCCGAATTGCCAGAGCAACCCGCAAAGGAGTGTCCCGATGAGGCAGGCCGCCGAAAATGTTTTGCGCCGCTGTTTGGCCACGACACAAGACTCCACACAACGGGGCGGAATCGCAAGCGGGACCAAACGAAACTCAAGACAAAATCTCGCGGACGACACGGCAGGGCTTGCCGTCGGTCAGGTGCTGCGCCTGGCTGTTGAAGTGGAACGTCAGCTCGGAGTGGTCGAATCCAAACAAGTGAAGCAGGGTGGCGTGGTAATCGTTGGGACTGACTGGGTTCTGGACCGCTTTATGGCCGAACTCGTCCGTGCCGCCGTACACGGTTCCACCACGGATTCCTCCGCCGGCCAGCCAGGTGCTGAATCCCTGTCCGTTGTGATCCCGGCCAGCCTTCTCCGCGGGGCCATGATTTTCGGTGACGGGCAGCCTTCCAATTTCGCCGCCCCAATGGACAATGGTTGTGTCGAGCAGACCGCGCGCCTTGAGATCCAGGACAAGGGCGGCGGACGGCCGGTCCGTTTTGCGGCAGCAGCCGGCAAGCCCCTTGCGGATATTTTCGTGGTTATCCCAAATCTGGCCGTTCACAAACAATTGCACGAACCTCACGCCACGCTCAACCAGCCTGCGCGCCAAAAGACAGCGGGTTCCGTATTCTTGTGTGACGGGATCGTCGAGTCCGTAAAGCTTCTTGGTGGCCTCGGATTCGCCCGATAGGTCTAGCGCCTCTTTGGCGGCGAGTTGCATCCGCGCGGCGAGTTCATAGCTGGCGATCCGCGCCTCGAGATCGTTCTCCCCGGGATGCCGAAGCGCGTGTTCGCGGTTCAGCTTCTCCAGAAAATCAAGGTTTTGCCGTTGCAACTCGCCGCGCAAGAAAGGGGGCGCGTCGAGGTTCAGAATGCGGGGCTCGCGGGAGCGCACGACCGTGCCTTGAAACAACGGCGGCATCCAGCCGTTGGACCAATTGCGAGCGCCGTCAACGGGATGTCCTCCCGGATCCGTCAGGACCACGTAGGCGGGAAGGTCCTGGCTTTCGTTTCCCAAGGCGTAGGTGATCCAGGAGCCAAGAGCCGGCCGGCCGGGTTGAGGTTTCCCGGTGTTCATGGACCAAATCGATGGTTCATGCCCGTTGATGTCGGTGTGCATGGACCGGATCAGGCAGACGTCATCGACAATCGTTGAAAAATGAGGGAGCAATTCTGAGACTTCCATCCCGCTTTGCCCGCGCTTTTGAAACTGCCACGGGCTTCCGAAGAGCTTTTTGCTGGCCCGATCCACGAAGCTAAAGGTGATCTCGCCGGGATAATCCTCGCCGCTGCGACGGGTGAGCTCGGGCTTGGGATCGAACAAGTCCACGTGACTCGGCCCACCGTGCATGAACAAAGAGATCATCGCGCGCGCCCGGCCCTCGCGCGCGGCCACTTTCGGTTTGAGATTGAATGAGAGGGGCTCGCGCGGGACCGCGGGAGGCGTCGCGAACACGGTTTCCTCCCGTCGCATCCAAGCGAGCGCGACGCTCCCGATCCCAAGGGCGTTGCGTTGGAGGAAATGGCGGCGTGAAAGGAAGGGGTGCGGTGTCATGCGACTTGACTTTAATCCACGTAAAGAAATTCGTTCGAACTCAGAAGCGTTTGACAGAGACTGCGCATCGCCTGCTCCTCGGGCGGCACCGGGGCGGAATCATTCTTCCCCGCGGCTGCTCCGGTCGTCTTGGACTGTGAGACGATCGTCCCGGCTTGGCGATCCAGGAACTCGACCGCTGACTTAAATTCACCTGGGGACGGCGCCCTGCCAAAAGCGAGGCGCCACGCTCTCGCGATTTGCGCCTCCCGCAGTGGGCCCGCCTCCCTGCGGAGACGCTCGGCGAACAACCGGGCCTGATCCAGCGTGAACTCGCTATTCATGAGCATCAGCGACTGGGTGGCGACCGTGGATGTCTGGCGCTTCTCGCAATTCACTTCCATGACGGGCGCGTCGAATGTGTTCAGGAGAGCCAGCGGGCGGCTCCTTCTGACTTCAACATAAACGCTCCGGCGATACTCCTCCCCGCCCAGGGGCACGTCCACCGGCATCTTGTTGTCCCCTTGCTTCTTGTCCACTCCCACGACGATCTGGCCAACGGCATCTTCCCGAACCGGCACGGGCGGGCCATAGTGGCGGTCGTTAAGAGCGCCGCTCGCGGCGAGAAACGAATCACGAAGCGCTTCCGCGTCGAGGCGGTGGACCGACTTTCGCCAATACCAGCGGTTTTCCGGATCCACGGCGTCCATCGAAGCGCTCCGCGCCGAAGATTGCCTGTAAGCCGTCGAGGTCAAAATGAGGCGGTGCAACCGCTTCAAACTCCATCCCATTCCATGATTCCCGGGATCATCGCTGACCGGGGCGATGAAATTCGAAGCAAGCCAGTCGAGCAACTCGGGATGGGAAGGCCGTTCTCCTTGGAGGCCAAAATCCGCCGCTGTTTCGACGAGCCCGCGCCCAAAGTGATGCATCCAGACGCGGTTCACAATCACTCGCGCCAGGAGGGGATTTGAAGGGCTCGTCAACCATTTCGCGAAGGCGAGGCGCCGGCGGGATGTGGGAGGAGACTCGGAGGGCAGCGGGAGATCAGCGCTGGCGCCTTCCGGGACCAGCACTGACAGGGTGCCCGGAGGGATGGGTTCCCGGGGCTGCTTGGGATCGCCGCGGTGGAATCGGTATGTGACTGGGACAACCCCGACGGGCTCGGTCAGCACGCTCACAAAATCCTCCACCGGCTTGCGAGCCCGCACTTCGGCGATTTTCGCGTCCATGGCTTTCAACTCATCGGCCGCCTTCTGATTGTATTGGTAGAGAACGCCCGCGTTGATGTTCGCGCTGGGATGGTCGGCAAGGAGCTTTTTGTGCTCGGCGGTGCGCTTGTCCGGCGCAGTCTTGAAAGCCGTCCACAACCCGTCGCGCAAGGCGGCATCGAATTTTTCCAGATGTGCTTTGAGGGCCGCGTCAATCGCTTCAGCCTGCTTCGCCTCCTTTTCCTTGGACAGTTTCGAGGCCTCCAGTTCGACCGCGGCCGCCTTTTCGCGGTCCGCTTTCGTCTGGAGCGAGACAAGGCGCTCCGAGGGCTTGCGCCATTGCTTCCAATCGTAGGCAGGTTCGAAGACGGCTCTGAGACGGTAGTAATCCGATTGCGGGATGGGATCGTAACGATGGTCATGACACTGGGCGCAACCGACAGACAGGCCGAGCAGCGAGGTTGAAACGATCTTGATCGTGTCCGCGACGACTTGATTTCTCGCGGCGTCCTGATCCACGCCACCGCTGGCCGTGCCGTCCGCGGGCATGCGTAAGAACCCGGTTGCCACGAGCCATTCACGCGCCGCTGGATCCTGCGCGGCCGACTCCACATCCCGGTGCTTGGTCAGCGCGAGTTCGTCGCCAGCAAGCTGCTCCATAACAAACCGGTCGAACGGCAGGTCCTGGTTCAAGGCTCGAATCACATAATCTCTGTATTTGTAAGTGTAGGGGCGAGGAGTGTCGTCGTTCGTGTAGCCGTCAGAATCGGCATAGCCCGCGATGTCGAGCCAGTGACGCGCCCATCGCTCTCCGTAGCGAGGCGATTGGAGGAGGCGGTCGATGAGCTGCGGATAAGCATCGCCCGCGGGATCGAGTGCCTGCGCTTCGAGATCGGAGGGCGTTGGAGGCACTCCCCAGAGATCCAGAAACACTCGACGCGCCTGGGTGACAGCAGCCGCGTCTTCGGAAAACTCCAGTTTTCGGGGCGCTTGGGCAGCGGCCAGGAAGGCATCGATGGGATTGCGAACCCGCGCGCCCTTGGCGGCCGGAACTTCCGGAAGGCGCAGCGGTTGGAAGGCCCAGTGCGCGCGTTCTTCGGCGGAGATCTGCATCCCCTTGGACAGGGCGGCGGGCTCTGGATGAGCCGTGAGCGCGCCGGTTTCGATCCATCGCTTGATGGTCGCCACTTCCTTGGCGGAAGGCTTGCGGTCGCGCTTGGGCATCTTTCCTGAGCTCACCATTTCGAAAAGCCTGCTCGATTCAGGCCTGCCTGGAACCAGGGCGGGACCGGATTCACCGCCGAGCAACATGAAACGTTTCAGACGCAAATCGAGTCCGCCACGAAGCTGGTCTCCTTCGCCATGGCAATCGAAGCAATGCGCCTTCAAGATCGGACGGACGTGCTTTTCGAACGTGGGGAACGGCTCATCGACAGCGGTCGAAGCCGCGTCCGCGGCCCAGTTTTGGCAGACGAATAACGGCGCGGCCAGTGCTCCAAACAAAAGGCAAGCGATCGAACGCCAAACGACCCAGGGGCGTTGCGGGGCGAGTCGAGAGACCCTGATGGAAATAGAAACCGACACGGGTTACGAAATTATAGCCCTGAGCGCCAGTCACCATGCGCCGCGATGGCCACCGTCACCCGTATAGGTCCAATATTTTTCGTACATGCCCCCAATCCGCTTCCAGCTCACGGAACCGTCCGAGTAGCCCACGTTTCCACCGGCGCCCCCGGCCTGGCGGGCGGTTGTCGGATCACGCAAGGGGTATTGGTAAGCATGCCCATTTCGCTTCATGGCTCCCGCCCTTCCGTGGGGGGCCAGCACCCAGTTGTATCCCCCCACCCCGTTGGCGGCCCAGCTATTGGCGTCTGAAAAAAGCACCATCCGTTCAGAATCGGCGAGGGCGTTGGTGTTCACGAGAGTGGGGATGTCGGTGAGCTTGATGACGGACTGCCATCCCGCGGCGGCGGGCATGTTTCGACCTCCATGGTAATGGTAGCCAATATAAAATCCGGTGCCTGTTTGAAACCGCCCAGTGCGTTTGTCCGTGATTCCGGGCAGGGAAAGCGGGTAAAGATTGGGGCAATCAAAGACTTTGTCGCCGTAAGTGTTGCTGATGGATTGATACATCACCGTCGAGATGCTGAGCAAAAACGAATCGCCTCCGTCCCGAATGCCGTTGAACACTCGATCGTTGTTGTCGAGAGCGTACACGTGCGTGGCGATCCCCAATTGCCGCAAGTTGCTGACGCAGCTCGCGCGTTTTCCCTTCTCCTTGGCGGCGCTGAGGGCGGGCAAGAGCATGCCGGCCAGAATCGCGATGATGGCGATCACCACGAGGAGTTCAATGAGGGTGAAGGCGGCCGGGCGACGGCGGCTCTGATGGACGCTGGAACTCTTGGTCATTGTGGTTCGTGATTGCACCAAACCCTTTCATTTGACCGCGTCCATACAACGGGATGTGTTCAACCACGAGTCCTCGCCGAGACGCTTGTACCGGGTTTACAGAACAATAGACATCAAAGGACCGACTCATCAACGAAAAAGGAATCACGAAAAAGGAATCAAGTGGAGACCCCAGCAGTTCTGCCCATGAACCTGATAGGTTCATGGGCGCAATGCGCGTACAAAAATTCGGGGAAGTCTCATTATGGAGCGTGGCTGTGTGCGGAGCATCAGCCGCAGCGCGTTCACCCGCCTCAAACCCTGCGACTGGTCCTGTGGACACAGTCGCGCTCCGATCAAAATGAGACTGCTGGTGGAGACCCGAGTTTCGCTTGATCTGCCGGAGATTCAGAGTGTAGGTTTCGAGAACCTATGGGACGGCGCACAGGTAACAGCTTTATGCAAACCCATCGTCCAATCGCATCCCGCCACGGTTTTACACTCATCGAACTCCTGGTCGTGATCGCCATCATCGCAATTCTGGCAGGCATGCTCCTTCCGGCATTGTCCAAGGCGAAGTCCAAGGCCGAATCGACTTTCTGCCTGAGCAACATGAAGCAACTCGGGTTGGCTGTGAACCTGTACTCTCCCGATGCCATTGAGCGGTTCCCGCGGCCGCGGACGTGGGGAAAGGGATGGAACGATTATAAAGCGTTTCCGGAGGTCAAGGAGTACATCCAGGGGCTGCTCGAGCCTTACTTGGGACGCAACCACCAAACAAATCAAAGCGCGGCCACCCCCCGAGGGCAAAAACCTTCGGTGCCAGCCCGGGCCGTCTGGGCCTGCCCGTCCGGAATTCGGGTGCAGGATCCGGCGGCAGGTTGGACGAGGAACTTCATGGTGGACAACGATCATGTGACGTATGTGTGGAACCATATCTACCTCAGGAAAGACAACACGACCTTCGAGGATCTCCGCCCCGTGAGCGGCCGGCCGACAGCGGATGTCGGGAGTCCGACGCGAGCCGTTCTGTTTTGGGAAATGCCCTACTGGCAGCCCTTGCGATCCGCGCACAAGGACAAGCTGAACCTCGTGTTTGCAGACGGCCACGCGGCGCCGGAAAAGAGGATGCTCGACGAGTTCGATTGGTGGAGTTTCCACAGCCGCCGCGGATGGGAAGACTCGGATTTGACCGGAAAAACGCGAAAGCAATAAATTGATAGAACTCCGCGAATTCCGACATCATTCCGAGTGCCGGATTATTCCGAGTGGCGCTTAGGGAACCTGCAAAAGCCATGTCTTTTGCAGGTT
>SYMW01000290.1 GCA_005805305.1 Verrucomicrobiales bacterium | reverse complement strand
CTAACCACGTTCGGTTCAAGCCCTTGCAACGCCACGCCAGGTCTAATGGATTCGAGACGTATCATTTTCGGTTCGAACGCTGGCAATTCGGAACGGCCCAGAGCAATAGTGTGCCGGGGTACAACTCTTCTTGGCATTGGGTAATCCAGAGCATGGCGTGGAGCAGAGCTTATTGAGCCAAAGCCCAAACGCAAACTGGAAGGACTTATTCTGACATTTTAATTCCAACCGTTTCCATCCAGCTTTAAGGAGGGTTCTGCCCTGAGGAGGGGTGTGCATGGCACTTGTAATCGAGCAAACTCCGGTTTAACAAGGTTCAGATACTTTCTATGTAACAGAAACGAAGAAAATTCAATTTGCGTAGCTTCGGCTGCGGGTCTTCTCAGAAAACCGCGAATTTTCAAATGCAAAGAGACCGCGTCGAGCACGCGCCCAATCGGGCGCGGCTTGATGTTACTTCTTTGCATGGGCGCTTCGCGGTGCCTCTGAGGAGGGTGCGTTAGGTTCGCGCCCCTTCTGTTCCGTGGATCGCTGTTATGACTAAACGTCACCTGTCAAAACGAACAAACACTGTCCGTCGCCAATCGCAATCCCACTTTCAAACTCCCAAAAACAATCTGAAAATGAAATCACTCGTTACTCTCACAATTCTCATGACATCATTGATGTTGTCGCCGTTCACCTCCGCCGCCTCATTCAAAGTCCGAGCGCAGATTGATGCCCATAGCCAGTTGGTTGTGCGCCGCGACAGTCTTTACTGGCATCACCTGCTCTTCGCGCGTCCTGGGTTGCATGACTGCGGCTGTCCGACCCTCATTAACGGCTATCCTTGGACGCCGATTTGGCTAAACGACATTGCTGAAATTGGCCCTACTGACGCCCCGATTGATTTGGAGCCGTTAGACGTCTCAGCAGTGTTCCCCACCGGAGGCGTGGCAATCACAGAGGTTTCAGGGCGAGGCCGGGTTGCCATCGTTCAGCAACCGAGTGCCGCCAATGACTTCACCCTCATCGTGGACTTTGACGACATCAAAGAAGGAGGGGCGGCACTCTACGACATGATGTTGTCAGGAGTTTTCAACACTGCCTTGCCCCGGCCTACGTTCCGGCATGCACCAAAGGCTGGAGTATGAACGGTAAGGAGATTTTCGGGGGCTCTCAGAGCAGTGTGCCAAAGCTCTCCGTCAAACCGGCTTTCATTTGGCCTGAGTCGCGTGTTCATGCTGGCCTGGCTGCCTACGCCGACCATCCACCCGGGCGGCAGCTCTTCACGGGTGCGGACCTGATCAGCGGCCTGCTCGTGGGAGTCGATGATGAGACGATTACGTGGCTCGATGAACTTCTGCGCTCCGCCCCTAAAATCCAAATCCACATGGTCCTCGTCTTGTTCGCGGCCGGTCCGACTCGGGAGGCGCACCTTCGCTCCATCTACATGTTGCGGAAGTCGATCGATGGGATCGAGAAGACACTGAATGTGCATGTTCTGCCGATGGCGGAACTATTTGGTCCCGACTTCAAGAGGATGAATCTGCCGCCGACGGTCGTTCAGGCCCACGACTCGACCACTGGTCAGACGGTCATGAGCATCGGATCGGTGGGCGACGCGGGGCATGACTCGTTTTCTGTTGGCAGCCTGAACTTCGTGTTCCATCCGGACGACGCGATGCGCGATGTCTGGCGGCAGTGGTTTCAGCACGTCTTTAGCAGCTCAGCTCCTCTGAGTGACGCCACAGTCCAGATACCGCACCTGGTCCCGGCGAAGGGCGATGCGGAGGCAGCGCGGCTTTGGGAGGAATTTGCCCAGGCTTGCCGCGCACTCAACGCTGCGGATGGTCCGGGCCCCACAGTGGACCCGGTGACCGGCGAGATATTGAGTGACGCGAATGGCGAGAAAGTTGTCCATTGGGATGCAGGGAAGACAGCCCTCGATCCGCTCGGCCAGATCTTCCAGCAGGTTTATGCCAGGGGCTGGTTGGTGACCGTGGACGAAGCAAGTCGCATCAAACCGCTCACCATACCGGTCAAGGCGACGTTGCTCGGGCAGCAGTCCGAGCGAACCATTGGTGCCCTCAAGCAAAAGCAGTCGTTCACTCTCCAGGTGTTGGATGACGCAGCGGACAAGGCCATCGAGAAATGCCGCAAGGTCACAGATGTGATGGAACTGCTCGCCTATCCCTTGAGCCAGGGCAACCGTTGGTTGCCGGAAGCGGCCAAGGGTCTGCTCGAAAGGGAACTCAAATCCAAGAATGAGGAGGGGCAGAAGGCACTGCGCGGGGCACTGGGTGGCAAAAGCATCAAGGACTTCATCACCAGCCGTGCGGCGCAGATTCGGAAGGACTTGGATGAAATGTATCGTCAGCTTGGGCAGGGGCACGCTGTGCCAGAAGACAAGGTCAAGGTAGTCCTCGACGAGGTGGAACGCCGCCTGGGCCAAGCCCTTGATGCGCGCATCACACCACGCGCCGTTTACAACCGGATCGCCCCCCCGGACCTCACTGCAACCGCCCCGGATGAAAACTGGAACCAGCCGCTCTCCTTGCTGACGCGATCAGCACGTGCGCTTCGTAAATCCCTGACTGACCCCTATTTCCGGAGGAACTTTTCCGGGCTGTCTTTCACCGACATCGAGTTTCAGAAAGCTTGTGACGTGTTTGGCGACGTCATCGTCACCAAGGCCGATACCGTCCGGGCCAAGGACGAGTTGAACCAGATCAAGCAAATCCTGAACGAAAAGCTTTCATCAAAGGAAAAGTGCGTGGACATCTGGGAGGTCATTACTGGTGCCAGGACGCCGCGTTCAAAAACTCCACATACTCCGCATTCGTGAACTCGAACTTCTGTATCTGGAACGTATAACCCACCGCCCCATACATCGTCGTGTCCGCTGCGTTCCCCGCATCCCCAACCGTCACGAAGGAGATTTCCGAGGAGGTCGATACTGAAGTCGACACGCGGTAAAATCTCATTGTTGAGCTCGCTGCCAAGTCCACAACTACCGTCCCCTCGGCACCCAGCGTCACGTTCGTCAACACCTGCCACTGGGCTCCCTCCCTGAGCGACGAACGCCATCCCAGCTTCTGCACTGTCCCAATCTCACCACGCAGCGTGATCTTGGGCACAAGCTCGAATCGACAGGTCTGAAGTCACGGCGGCCAACGAACGAAATGAAAGAAGCGCGATCACAAGGATGAGAATTCGATTCATGGGAAATTGGAGTCGCGGAGCAAAGACCAGCTACCCGTCCGGGGTGGTAGACGCAATGCTGAAACCTCCTGTTCAAGTCCCGTCATGGTGAAGGTCTGGAAATGTTGCGGAAGCATTTTAAGGCATGATGCCCCATGATCCAGCATGCGGACTTTTTCCAAATTCTTGCACAGGGGGTATCTATAAACAGCCCCACCCCAAAAGGGGGGACCGCCTTCGCCCCATGGTCGGGGCCATGGAAAAAAAGAATGCTTTCCTTGCTGGCCAAATAACGACGGGCAACGTTCGGCATGACGGACGACCTGCCGTGGACTGTCGTTGACAGCCGTTGACGGTTCGTCCACCACCCCCACAAGCACGGTGGGCACCGCGAACCCGCGCCGTGGCACAACGTCCGGCCTGACGCACTTCCACAGAAGCCAGTAACGAAGACGGCAAAGGCCGCCACGACGTTCCAACTGACGAACCACGTCGTCACCATCGCCACCGTCCGGCGCTGGCGTGTGGGCGAACTCGCCGCACAGTTTCGCACAGATTTCGACTCCCGCACAGTTACCGCACAACAGCAGACTCTCGTACAGTCCCGCACAAGATTTTCTTCCTATCGCTGCACATAGATGCGCATTACCTCTTGCAAACACTGCATATTTCATGCACATGTATGTGCAGCCAACCGCACAGACAGGCACTATGATGCAAGAAATAGACCCCCTTAAAACAGGTTCGAACCCTGTATCGCGCACCATCTCATTTAGCTTCAATCGTTCTCAGGAGTCAGAACTTTTTCGGCTTGAGCGAACACGTCGCAACCAACCATCCCCAGCAACAAGAGCATTACGAGTACCTTCGAGGTTTCACGCCCGAGGATTTCCCTGCATTGAATCGGGCTGTGCATGATGGTCGTTTTGTTCACGATTTACGCCATCGCCGGCTGCAGCTTTGCCAGCGGTCCCCCGTCGCGTTCGATTTGCTGCTGCTTCCCGTAACGAGCCAGGCGCAAGGCGTAGTCGGCCTGCAATCCGGTGCGCTCACTTCGAGTTGGCGAAGAACCCACTCTTCTTCCTCTCCACCGAAGGCCCCCAAATTCGAATGTTATCCACTTTGCCGGTGTCGTCGAAAGAACCAAATCCAATGTAACCGGAGCGAAAGGTGGTGTCCGACGCCACCATGATCGGCCGTGTCATATCGTCAAAGAAGAGACGGATGCTTCCGTCGCTGCCCCGCCTCTCGAGCCGGAGTTTGTGCCAAATTCCTTGTCCCCACTTCACTCCCGGAGTTGTCTCGCGGGCGATCTTGGTTCGAGGTTGTTCGTTCACTATAAAGACATTGTGCGCGTGATCGTCGGCGGAGGTCGCGACATGCGCGTAGTAAAACTTCTTGGGATCCGAAAAGCCAAAAAAGACACACATATCCCGATGCCCGTACTCCGCGCCCGTTTGCAGCAAATCGACTTCCATCACGAAGTCGGTGAACTTCTTTCCTTCGATCAAGGCAATGTTGACGGGGGAGCGAACAGGCGGCTTGTAGCCGCTCTGGCGGGCGAGTTCCATGGCGCCTCCGCGCGATTCCCGGCTCCATTGCCAGGCCTGCGGGTCGGTTTGCACAAAGTCTTTGAGAGCCCTTGGATGGTTGAACCGCTGTTCATAAAGCAGGCGGTAGTTTGTTGGAACGACATCGGGACGGGCGGATGCGGCCCAACACATGGGAGACACGGCGAGCGCGAACAAGCCGAAGCAAGATGCCATCAATCCAGGAATCACGTTCATAGGGGCAATGAGTGCCTTTAAGATGCCAGGGGTCCATGGGTTGGTCACGCCGTTTTTCATGGGCGCCAGGGGGTTGGGATGCGTCGATAGGTTCCTCAGGGCCTAAGTGGCCGTCGTGGGAATACGACCCTCATTTGACGGCGTCGTAAAGGCCCGATACCTTCGGTGCCATCATGAGCCAAGCGACTCGGAACAACGGCTATCATGTGGTGCTCTTCGACAGCGATTGCCCACTGTGCACATTTCAAATGAAGCTGCTGACCTGGCTGGATTGGTTCGACGCCTTGCGGCTCTTACCCATATCCAATCCCGAAGCCAGCCTCGTGGCTCCCTCGATACACCGGGAAGACCTGCTTGAAGCAATTCATTGCGTCGCGCTAGGCGGAAAAGTCCACCGTGGGGCCAGGTGCTTGAGATTCGTTGGCATGCGACTGCCATTGCTTATCCCCATGGCGCTGGTCTTGTGGATACCGGGAGTGATCTGGGTCGCCGAAAGAATCTACCAATGGGTCAGCCGGAATCGCCACTTGCTAAGCCGTTTCTTTGGATGCAAGGACGCCTGCGCGATTCTGCCCACTCGAAGGAGAGAGCATGAGTCACCGAGCGTAGGGCAAACCCGCCGGTGATTGAGTGAAACCGTCATGGCGGATTTGAGACGCTCCCGCGAGCTCGCGATCCAGTCCCTCCTAGCCGAAAGGAACGTTCACGGTTGGTGGGACGGATTTCTTTCAAGCAGCGCTTTGTCCACCGCGACGGCGGTCGTGGCTCTGGCCACGGTGCGACGTCATGCCTTGACCAGAGACGCAAGGCTGTTGCCGTTGATCCGTTCAGGCCTTGATTGGCTCGCGGGGCATCAAAACGGAGACGGAGGATGGGGGGATACCGTTCACAGCCTGAGCAACATCAGCACCACGACCCTGTGCTGGTCGGCGTTCGGCGTGGTGGAGGATGGGGACTTGCAGCATCCCGAAACAGTCGCCCGCGCTCGTTCATGGCTCACGACCACGGTGGGCCGATCAGACTCCCCCGCTCTGATCGATGCGCTCAAGGCGCGCTATGGCAAAGATCGAACGTTCTCGATTCCCATCCTCGCCCATTGCGTCCTGTGCGGACGGCTTGGGGATGGCGCGAAGGCTTGGGAAGCAGTCGTTGCGCTGCCATTCGAACTCGCGGCCCTGCCGCGGCAGTGGTTTGCCACCCTCCAATTGCCGGTCGTGAGCTATGCCCTGCCCGCGCTCATCGCCATCGGCCAGGCGAGACATTACCACGCTCCAACGAGAAACCCATTCCTCCGCGCACTCCGAAACAGGGTTCGACACCGAACGCTGGGCATTTTGGAGCAGATTCAGCCCTCCAACGGGGGGTTTTTGGAAGCCACCCCGCTCACGAGTTTCGTCACCATGAGTCTGGCCTCAATGCAACTCACGGATCATCCAGTTGTGCGGAAAGGGATTGAGTTCTTGGTATCGTCTGCCCGCCAGGACGGTAGTTGGCCGATCGACACCAACTTGAGCACTTGGGTCACGACGCTGAGCGTCAGTGCGTTGCTGTCTGCGCGCAAGACAACATCGTTGAATCCAGACCAATTGAGAACCCTCATGGACTGGTTGATGGGGCAGCAGTACGGAACGGTCCATGCCTACACTCTCGCCAAACCCGGAGGATGGAGTTGGACGGATCTTCCGGGCGCGGTCCCGGACGCGGACGACACGGCGGGAGCCCTTGTCGCTCTCCAGCTTCTCGATGGTGCTCGAGTCGGCGACTCATCGAGAACGCGGTTGGCAACGGACCGAAAAGTGTTTGAAGATTCGGGCCGGCGCGGTGTGCGATGGCTGCTGGGGCTTCAGAACCGGGATGGGGGAATCCCCACTTTTTGCCGCGGCTGGGGGGCGTTGCCGTTTGATCGAAGCAGCCCCGATATCACAGCCCACGCCATGCGAGCCTGGCTCATGTGGCTCTCCTCACAGGATCCACGCACCGCCGAGGAAACGAGAAGGGCTCTCGAAAGGGCCGCCGCGTACCTGGTGCGCACTCAGGAAACCGAGGGCTCCTGGGTTCCTCTGTGGTTCGGTTGCCAGCACGCTCGGAATGAAGTCAATAGAACTTATGGGACGTCCCGAGTCGTTCTTGCCTTGGAACGGTTGCTCAGACAATGGCCTTCGATGGCGCCAGTCCGCCGCGCCTGCAACCAGGGGACCGGGTACTTGATCTCATCCCAGCATTCAACTGGAGGCTGGAGTGGGGAAAGGGGGAATGGCCCCTGCACGATCGAGGAGACGGCCCTCGCTTTGGAAGCTCTTGGCCACGCCCGCGATCACGAAGCCATTGAAAACAAGGATTCTCTCGAGGCCGCCATAGCAGGTGGGGAGTCCTGGATGATTCAGGCGATTGACTCTGGCGGGCTGGAGCTGCCCTCCCCGATCGGCCTGTATTTCGCGAAACTTTGGTATCACGAGAAACTCTATCCAAAAGCCTTCGCGGTAGCCGCGTTGCAAAGCCTCTCGAAAACCCAATGAATCAGCCGAGCTTGAACAACGTTCGGGCGTTATCGTAAAGCAATTTGCGTTCGATCTTTTTCTCGGGCGCGAGGCGGCGGACGGCCGCCAGGGTTTGGGCGCCCTGGCATCCAGGGCCTCTTCCCAAGGCGTCGTTGCAATCCGTGCCGAACAGGAGTTTATCCTGATGCCGGACCATGAACGCGACCGTGTGTTCTTCATCGCGAAGCAGGGCGTTCAAACCAGAACCGGCGGACATATCGGCAAACATGTTTGGGTAATCTCGGAGCAACCGGTCCGTGATCCCCCCGGGCTCGACGCGCCCTGTGGGATACAGCACCGTTTGATCATGCTTTTTGTCGATGTTGCCCCACCAGGTTTGGGCATGGCCAATGAAGTTGACGCCCGGGAATTTCTCCAAGATTTTGTGGAAACGTTCGATGCTGGTATTGTAGGTGCCGAACTGAAAATGCATCAGCACGGGCACGCGAAATTCCCGCGCGATTCCCGCGATCGACTCCAGATAGGAAGAATCCGACTCGACGTTGAACTTCTGCTCGCCGATGCCGATGGCGCCGCGCTTCAAGTATTTCTCGATCTCCTGGCGAGCCTCGGGAAGATCCGCGACTTCGTTCGCGAAAAAGACGAATTCCTTTGGAAACTCGCGTGCGAGCTGCATGACCGACTCGTTGCCGCCGCAACCAGCATCGAGCCCGAACAAACGGCCAGCGGGGAGCAGGATCGTCTGGGTGATCCCGAGGGCGCGCTGGTGCGCCACCAACTGGGCGTTAGTGCGATCCCTGTAGTTGGTGTGCTGGTGGATGTCGATGACCGGCTCCGACGTCGGTGGCGTGGGTTGTCCGTGCGCGCTCCAAGCCAGAGATGCCGCCATGCCTCCGGCGGCCGCAAGGAATTCCCGCCGCGTGAGGCCGTCTGCCCGAGTTTTATGAGAGACAACTCTATTCATGCACCACCTTTCATTGACTCTCGGCTTGATGCCGCGAGAGCGAACTGCGACTGGATCAAACAAGGGCCAGTGATTTGCTTTGGTCGGAAAAATCGCGCGAGCGGTTTCAGGCTCGTTGACCGGGATTTTGACGGCTGGCCCCGGGTAAACACGAACCGAGCCATGCAACTCCATCCCGTAAACGCCAGATCGCCTGAGTTTAGGTTTATACATCTCAATAATCCCGGCATCGGTCAAGCGGAGCGAATGGATTCTCCCAAACTTGAGTTGATCCTTTTGGGGCTCGAGTTATACTGGCGGTCTTATTCGGTCCTATGGACGGCATCGGCTATGGATTGCCCGCGGCCGAGTTAGGGGATAGAAACGGCTTGATCATGGTCCTGATCCTAACCCGGATCAAGATCAGGCTGATAAAATTAAACGACATTTACCAAGTAAATTATGCCACTGAGACTGGGTGACACCGCGCCTGACTTCAAAGCAGAAACCACCGAAGGTCCCATCCAATTTCACGAGTGGATGGGGACGGGCTGGGGAGTTCTGTTCTCGCACCCCAAGGATTACACGCCGGTATGCACCACGGAGCTGGGAGCTGTCGCCAAACTAAAGGATCAATTTGATAAACGCCATGTGAAGTGCATCGCGATCAGCGTGGATCCCCTTCGGGATCACCATGGATGGATTGGAGACATCAACGAAACGCAGAACACAACGGTGAACTTTCCCGTTATCGCGGATCCGGACCGCACGGTCGCCAACCTCTACGACATGATCCATCCAAACGCCGATGACACATTGACGGTGCGGTCGGTATTCATCATCGGGCCAGATAAAAAAATCAAACTGACTCTGACGTATCCGGCATCCACCGGACGAAATTTCGCCGAGATTCTGCGAGTCATCGACTCGCTGCAGCTTTCCGCGAAACACAAAGTCGCGACCCCGGCCAATTGGGAAAACGGACAAGATTGCATCATCATGACTTCGGTGAAAGACGAGGATGTGCCCAGCTTGTTCCCGAAAGGATCGCGCAAGATCAAGCCCTATCTCCGCTACACTCCTCAGCCGAATAAACCTTAAATTGGCGGTTGCCCCTGGCGAATCTCCCCAAGATCCTGGCGATAAAGTTTTTTCGAATCACTCACCAGATCCACAAGGGATACGCCTCCCTTTTCGTCAAGCCTTTCTCATGCAGGCTTTTGCAAGTCTCCACAAGGTTCAATTGCCGTTTTAAGGTTGAATGAACAGAACAGAACAGGGCCAGGGTGGGCGGCGCCGGTTAGGGGCGTTTGGTGGCCGATTTTGGGCCTGTTCCCTGCCGCACGCCTACCTGCCCACCGAGCCCTTCGAGAGCAGGAACGACAGCAGGTGATTGAAGTCTTCTTGCGAAAGGAGTTCGCCGATGTTCTCAGGCATGAGGGATAATTCCGAAGGTCGTCGTTCCTGAACGGACTTTTTCGGAACCAACTGTTCCTTTCCCGTCGCGTCCGCGACCACGAGCGTTTCTCCTTCTTCCCTGCGGAGAAGACCTGAGATCACATCCCCGTCTTTCAATACAATCAACTGGCTTCGAAAAGCCACATCCACGTTGCGGTTTGGATCCAAGATATCTTCGCAAAGCCGCTCGAGCCCCCGGTTGCCGATGCCATCCAATTGAGGCCCCACCAAACCGCCTCTGCCATCGATTTGATGGCATGCGGCGCAATGTTGATTAAACAGGGCGGCACCCTGAACCGGCTTCGCTGAAACGGGATTGTAGCCCGCCCGGCGGTTCTCCACCAACCTCGCAATCTCCTGATTCATAGGAGGCAGTTTAGCCATCAGTTTGGCCAAACGACCGGAAGCCGATGGATCCAATGTGGCCTTCAACTTCTCCGCGACAGAGCGTTCCTGCAGGAGCCTCGGAGAAAGCTGGCCTGCTTCTGTCATTCCAATAATGCGTTCGGCTCCGCGCGGGTTTCCTGCCACCGCTTGCACGAGCTTCACCTGACCCCGGTATGGGGCGGTCTGGATTACTTCGATCACAATGGAGTGCGGGTCGCCCGAGTTAGGATTGGCGAGCGCGGCGCTGATCCGGCTCCGCACCGAGGCCGGCAGGGTCGCATCTCCAACCAGAGGTGCCAGGGTGGCAAACTTCTCGCTCGGTCGAAGCACGGCCAACGACCGAGCCATCGCCGCGCGCGCTTCCAATTCGGTCGAATCGCTGGCAAGCAATTCTAGGAAGCGAATGGCGAGATCCTCGATTCGCAAACTTCCGGCAAGCTCCGCGGACGCCTGCTGCCGTTGGCTGGTCAGGCTCGGGCTGATGGCGGGCATGGGGACCACCGCGGGATTGAACCGGCCAGCCGCGATCCAGGCAAAAGCGCTTCCGTTGTCGCCATCCACAATCTCGAGAATGCCTTTCTTTCCCATGTGAGCTGTCAGGTCCCACGAAACAGGCTGTGCGAGGTCATTTCTTGGGGCGAATGTTTCCGCCAAGATTTCGGAGGAAGCCGCGTCTCTCAAGCGTACTCCATTCCTTTTTTGGGCTGGCTTGTCAGGAAATCCGTCATGTCCAGCGACGTAAAAAGCGAGTTTCTCGGGCACCGCAAAAGAGGGCGATCTAAGGACGCCTGTGAATGATTCGCCGCCAGTCGGCAGGCTGCAAAGAAACAAAGCGCTCCGATCTCCGTCGCTTGAAGCTCGTGACTGTAGAAACCACGGGTTGCGCGGATTGGCGGCGCCTTCAATAGGCTGGTTTGACCAGGCAGCCACGCCGGCATCCGTGGATTTCAGCAAAGCCCGAGCCAGCGCGCCCCCCCAATGGCGGACGCTGGGACCGAGGGCGCCTCCCCGCTGCCCCACCCCGGCCTGCAACGCTTGGAACAAGGAGACCTGAGTTGTGAGATCATCACTAAACCGAACCGTCGCCATTTCCGCCAAGGTCTCCAGGTCGGCTTCGCGGCCATGCCTCGCGACATGTCTGAACATGTCCTCTTGGGATGCACGCGCCGCGGAGCCCCGCTTTAACTGGTCAACCAAAAATGAGGCTGCTTCGGCGCCCGGCACCGCCACCACGACATCGGCCAAAGCCGCGCGATCCTTCGCCGGCACGTCAGTTCCAAAGAACTTTGAAAAACTCCCTGGAACCTTCATCTGGTTTCGCAGTGCCATGCGAACTCCGTGGAGCAAATGCCCGTCCTGATCCGGCACCAGCGCCCGGAGTCTCAGCAATGGTTCGATATTCTCCAACGCCGGGTGCTGCCCTAATGCATCGGCGGCAGCTCTTCGCACCCAGGCATCCGGGTCCGACAAGCCTGCAACCGCCAGATCTCGATGTTCGGACCGCCACTCGGAATGAGGAATTTCAGAGAGAATCTTTTGGGCATGGGTCCGAACATCCCGGCTGGCATCGGTGCATCCAGCCCTCGCCATGGCTAAATCCAGCCCGCCAAGCCGGCGTAAAATCCACAAACCGTGCGCCTTTTGTCGCCAGTGAGCCACACCACCACGCCACCTTTCTTGAATCAAATCCACGACCTTTGGGGCGCCTCGCTCCACCAACTCTTCCGTCGCCAGGTAACGCCGGGTTTGATTCGAGTCCCCTATCTCAGCCCATAAGTCTTCCACCGATGCATTGCGCAAGTTGAGCGGCCGGCTGCTTGCGGGTTTGTATCGAATTCTCCAAATGCGGCCCTTGTCACGATCCCTGCCAGGGTGCGTCAATGGGACTTCGTAATGGCCAATGATTCTGTTGTAAAAATCCGCCACATAAAGGGCGCCGTCAGGACCAAACTGCAAGTCCACTGGCCGGAACCAGGGATCCTCGGCGACGAGAAAGTCGGGTGCCTCGCGGGCTATTCTGGACGCGCCTTGATCTTCGAGAGTGTCGCGGTTGATGCGGCTGGTCATGACATTGCCGACGAAGATGTTGTCACGAAACGGCGCCGGCCATCGGTCGTCAGAAAGATAAACCAATCCCGCGATCGCCGTGGATCCGTGACTGTGCTGCATGAGGGTTGGACCAAACCCAAGGCCATCGTGGCCCTTGCCGAAGCTCGGATAATAGGCTCCGCGGAGCACTTGATAAATCGGCGAGCTATGGCAGTCCGCGGAGAACAAGTTCCCCAGCGGATCGAAGCCGAGCCCGAATGGATTCACCTGACCCCATGAGAATTGCTCAACGCTCGCCCCATCGACCCGCACCCGATAGATGTTGCCCGAGTTCATCTTGATCTCGGAACCATCCCTCCCACGAACGACGGAATCGTTGTTGAACCCGTGGGTGATGTAAAGCCAGCCGTCCAACCCGCGCCGGAACGAGGAACTCATCCCGTGCGTGTCCCGCTCCCAACCCAGAGGTCCGTACAAAACGGTCCGTTTGTCGGCTTTTCCATCATTGTCGGTATCCTCAAAATACCAAATGTTAGGGATGCTCCAAGCAATCACGCCATTCCTGTAAGGATAAACGCCTGTCGGAATATTCAACCCGTCCGCGAACGTCGTCGCGAACTCCGCATGGCCATCGCCGTCCTTGTCCTCGAGCACGACGATGGAATCCCTCCCTTTTTTGTCCAATGGGGCGGCAAATGGATACTCGAGAGTGGTGGTCACCCAAAGCCGTCCCCTGCCGTCAAAAGCCATGTTCATGGGCTTGGCGATTCTGGGCTCGGCGACAAAGAGGGTCGCTTCGAAATCCGGCGGAAGCCGGAATCCTTTACGTTCCGCTTCCGGGTCCAAAGGATCGGTCGGTCGGACCCCTTCCCCAAATGGATCCGCAGCCCTTACCGCGAACGCGCAAACCCAACTAAAAATGAGCGCAAAACAGGCAGTGAAGCACACGCGCGGCATATCGGTCTTTATGAAAAGCAAGGCGCTATGCTAAACCGGGGCTTCGCTCGATTCCAAGAAAAACCATCCACGAGAATCATCTCCCGGGACGCCTCGCCGCCCGTCTAACCCCAATCACCAAGCCACAACTCATAGCCTGGAAAGTGGCTCGAAATGGAACCTGCGCCTTCCCGTCCCAAGACCAGCAACGCGGTGGACAGCGCGTCGGCATCGGTCGCCGAATGCCCCTTGACGATCGCCATCGCGGCCGTTTGTGCGGGCCTGCCAAAGCGCGGATCAATCACATGACCAAAAACCTTTCCTTCAAGCTCAAAGCATTTGCCTCGAATTCCCGTGACAGACATCGCCGCGTCTTCCAACTGGACCTTCGGCCAGGCAACCTCGTCGCTTGAGAACGACTTCGGCGGTGGAGGGACAGGGCCCGAGAGTGCCGTGTGCGCCCCGGCAACGGTTCTAAACCAAACGAGCGGCTGCTTCTCCTTCGAATCTTCCCCGTTGTGGGGGCGAACCGCCACCGACCAAGGGAGACCATCCGGCCCCCGTCCCAACCCGCACACAGAGCTTGTCCCGCCATGGATCAGGGCAGATTCTATGCCGCAGTTCCGAAGCGTTTCTGCCGCGCACTCCAAGGCATAGCCTTTGGCAATCGAGCCCAAGTCCAACCACATGCCAGGACGCGCGTAACGGACGCTTCCTTCGTCCGAATCCAGCTCGACCGATTGCATTCCGACCTTCGATAGCGCCTCCCGGAGCTCGTCCTCGCCCGGGATCCTCCAGCGGCCGCCGATAACGCCCCACTGAAACAGGACGGGCGCCACGGATGGATCGAAGGCGCCCCGGGTCCCCAGGCTCAACGTCTTGGCTCGCTCCAGCAGCTTAAAGACGCGGGGATCGACGCGAACAGCTCTGGAGCATGCCTCGCGATTGATGAGCGAGAGGTCGCTTTCCGGCCGGTAGAGGCTCAACAATCGATCCAGTTCCACGATGCCATCGAAGGCCTCCTCGGCGGCGGCGCGCATGGCGTCCACGCGCTGGCCATGGAGCCAGATCTCGAAACGAGTGGCCATGGCGTGGCGAGCCAGGCGGATTTCAGCCCCAGGCGGCTCTGCGTTCATGTGGAGGACTCGAATGCCAAACAAAAAGGGGTTCCGCCGACGGCAAATCGGCGAAACCCCTTCAAATCGACCCTTCGGATTAGGATAGCGGGAGCGTGCCGTAAGTGGGCACCTTCACCGCGCGCCCGTCGCCCGTGGTGACCTTGCGGGTCTTGGGATCGAAGAGGCACATAATGCTCATGCGATCGGATATTTCCGCCAGCGAAATCACGGTTTGAACTTTAACGGCGAGATCGATCCCCGCATTCGGCTCCTTGCCACTGCGAATGCAATCAAACCAGTTCGCTTCGTGGACGGCGACACTTTCCCCGGGCTTGATGCCCGTGATGTCCAGGGGGTCGACTTCCTCGGAAAAGGCTTTCTCGGGCTTTAGTTCGATCCGATTGCCGCCCATGTAGAGGGATGCTTTGTGGCCCCGGATCATTTCCTGGGTCCCCGTTTCATTCACCGTGCTGCTGCACACCATCAGCGTGTAGCCGCTAGGGACTTCGGCGAGGATTTGGACGTTCTCTGGCACATCGCGGGGCGGATTGCCACCGGCCTTGTCGGTCTCCACCTTGCGCGTTCCGAGCGAGCAAACCCGGGAGGGAAACTCCGGGTTGCCTGTCGCGAGCATGTAGGGATGAAGTTTGTGCGGGAACAAGTCGCCGAGCAACCCGGCGCAGTAAGGATAATATTTGCGCCAGCGAAAATAATGGTCGGCGTTGAATTCGGGGCGCACTTTGATCTGTTTGCCCAGCCACCCCTGCCAGTCGATATCCTCGGATGTCGCCCAGCTCTTGATGTCGTAGTTCCACTCACCCTTGGGGTTGTTTCGCATATAGGAACCCTGGCCGAGGACGGCCTTTCCAATCTTCCCGGATTGGATGAGTTCCGCAGCTTTGTGCCATTTGGCATCAGAGCAGCCTTGGGATCCCACTTGAAGGATTTTCTTGGTGCTCCTGACCGTGTCATAAATCTCGAACGCCTCTCCCAAATATCGGGTCATGGGTTTCTCGACGTAAATGTGCTTGCCGGCGTTCATGGAATCGACGCAGACCGGCGTGTGCCAATGGTCGACGGTGGAACAAACAATGGCGTCGATGTCCTTCCGATCCAGCAGCCTCCGGTAGTCCGCGAAACCCTGGCAGTCGCCGCCGATGTATGCCTTCGCCTCCTTGACCCGAGTCTTTGAAACGTCGGCCACGGCAGCCAAAACCACGTTGGTAGCGGCCATGTTTTCCTTTTGGCTACGCACATGGGCCATGCCTTGACCGCCCACGCCGACGAACCCCACCACGATGCGATCGTTCGCGCCAATCACGCGGCCGGGCGAAGGCGCTTGGTTCTGTCCATAAACAGGAGTTTTGAAAATTTGAGTCGTGGCGACCGCGGCGCCGGCCGCTGCGGCCGTCTTGATGAAGTCCCTTCGGGAGGTCTCCGTTGAGGGAAGGATTTTGTCAGTGTTTTCCATAAGCCTAGATTGGATGTTTAAAGGATTCTAATGCCTGCTGCTCGATAAGGGCTAATTCTATAGACCAAGGCTATCGGAAAAACATTCACGGTCAACAAAAGTCTTTTCCTGGTTCGTCAGCTTTCTATAGTTCGAAGGATTATGCCAAACCCCTGGACTGGAAAAGGAAACCCCTACACGCGCAAGGAAGTCGTGGACCGGCTTCGCGACACTCTCAAAAGGGGCGAGCCGATCATCGCGGCCGGTGCGGGCACCGGCATCAGTGCCAAATTCATCGAGCGCGGCGGGGCTGACCTGATCATCATCTACAATTCAGGGCGCTTCAGGATGGCGGGACATGGCTCCACTGCGGGATTGATGGCTTACGGGGACGCGAACGCGGTGGCGATGGAAATCGGGGAATTTGAAGTCCTGCCCGTCGTGCGCGAAATCCCGGTGATCTGCGGCGTCCATGCGACGGACCCGCGGCGCCGGATGTGGCACTGGCTCCTGAAAGTAAAAGAGATGGGATTCTCGGGCGTGAACAATTTTCCGACTCACTGCATCGTGGACGGCCACTTCCGCCAAGTGCTCGAAGAAACGGGGATGAGCTTCAAGAAGGAAGTGGAGATGGTGGCCCTGGCCCGCAAGATGGATTTGTTCAGCATTGTTTATGTGGCGCAGCCCGAGGAAGCCGAGGCCATGGCCGCGGCGGGAGCCGACGCCATTATCGCGCATGTGGGGACGACCATCGGCGGTTCCATCGGCGTCACCGACGCCACGTGCACTTTGGATGATGCCGTGAGGCGCACCCAAGCGATCATCGACGGCGCCAGGAAGGTGCGGCGGGACATTGTATTTCTGTCTCATGGCGGCCCGATCTGCACGCCCGAGGACGCGGCTTACATCAATGAACGCACCGATGCCGTGGGCTTTGTGGGGGCCTCCAGCCTCGAACGCCTCGCGGTGGAGGAGTCGTTGACCAATCTGACGCGCCGGTTCAAGGCGATCCCAGTCAAGGCCTCCATTCCCAAGAAGCGCGCCAAATCCCGAACCCTATGAAGCTTCGCCGCCGTTTGGGGTGTATTGCTGCGTTGTCGTTGTGCTTCGCGGCTGGTGACTTCTTGCCGCCGTCGGCCTTGGCGCAGCGGCCCTCAAGCGGCCCGCCACTGGCCGCGGACGGCAGGCCGCTCAACTTGGGCTTTGAGGACGGCACTCTGCGCGACTGGACGGCGGCCGGGAGAGCTTTTGGCAACCAACCCGTCAAGGGCGATCTGGTCGCCAAGCGCCGGCCCGACATGAGCAGCAGGCACGCCGGGGAATATTGGGTTGGAACCTATGAAATCTTCGGCGATGACGCGACAGGAACCCTCGCGTCGACTCCCTTTAAAGTGACCCGGCGATACGCGAGTTTCCTCGTTGGCGGCGGCTCGTCTGAAGGCAACCGGGTGGAATTGGTGAGAGTGGATACACAGGATGTCTTTTTCAAAATCTCGGGCTTCGACACCGAAAACATGCGCCCAGTGGTGGTCGATTTGGAACCTCATTTGGGAAAGGATATTTTTATTCGAGTCGTTGATCAACAGATCGGGGGCTGGGGACACACGAACTTCGACCACTTCCTCCTGCACGAGGCCAGGCCTCGCTTCGACAGTGAAATCACGGCCGCTGAAATCTCGAAGCAGACGATCGTGGCCGAGGCTGATTCTGTGAAATTCGCTGGGCTTGATCCCGAGGCGGCGGCCCGGGAAGCGACGGTTCCTGACGGGTTTTCCATGAAGTTATTCGCCGGGGAACCGGACGTGAGCCAGCCCATCGCGTTCTGTTTGGACGATCGGGGGCGTTTGTGGGTGGCGGAGGCCTACACCTATCCCGTGCGGGCGGCGGAAGGACAAGGGAAAGATCGAATCCTGATTTTTGAGGACACCACGGGATCGGGCAAATTTGACCGCCGCACGGTGTTTATGGAGAACTTGAACTTGGTCAGCGGCATTGAGGTGGGTTTCGGAGGTGTGTTCGTGGGGGCGGCTCCCGATCTCTTGTTCGTCCCGGACCGGGACGGGAATGACAAGCCCGACGGTCCTCCGACGGTTCTTCTGGACGGATGGGATTTCCGAGCGGACACGCACGAGACGTTGAACACATTCACATGGGGTCCGGACGGCTGGTTGTATGGATGTCACGGCGTTTTCTGTCCCTCGTTTGTCGGCAAGCCGGGCACACCGTTGCGGGAGCGCCAGCGGGTGGACGCCGCGGTCTGGCGCTACCATCCGGTCAAGCAAACATTCGAGGTGTTCGCTGAGGGAACCAGCAATCCCTGGGGCATCGACTTCGACGAGCGTGGCCAGTGCCTCATCGAGGCCTGCGTGATTCCGCACCTATGGCACATGGTCCAAGGAGGGAGGTATCAGCGCCAGGGCGGACAGCATTACAGCATCAGCCGCCAGGAGACCGAGGCGAATGCGATCTATCAGTCCGCGAGCCAGTGGTATGTGAATCCGTTCATTTACGATGACATCAAGACCATCGCCGACCATTTTCATTACTCTGGCAACAAAGGCCCCCACGCGGCCAACGGCCGCTCCGACGCGATGGGCGGCGGCCACGCGCATGCTGGAATGATGGTGTATCTGGGGGGCGCCTTTCCCGAGAGGTATCGGGGGACGTTATTCATGAACAACATTCACGGCCAACGATTGAACATGGATTTCGTCGAGCGCAAAGGGTCCGGGTACGTGGGCCGGCACGGGCCCGATTTCGTGAATTTCAACGACCGCTGGTCCCAAGTTTTAAACATGCTCTACGATCAGGATGGGGCCGTCTATATCATCGATTGGTACGACAAGAACCAGTGTCATCACAACAATGTCAACGGGCACGACCGTTCGAATGGTAGAATCTTCAAACTCACGTATGGCAACACCCCATCGACGCGCGTGGACTTGGCGAGGAGGACGGACGAAGAGCTCGTTCAATTGCATTTGAGCCCGAACGATTTCCATTCTCGTCATGCGCGGCGATTATTGCAGGAGCGGGCGGCGGAGGGGCGGCTCACGCCTGCAGCATCCGCGGGGCTTGGGAAAATACTGAGAGACCACAAGGACGAGACCCGCCAACTGCGCGCGCTGTGGACTCTGCACGTGACAGGCGCTTTGGACGAGAAACAGATTCGCGGGCTGTTGTCGCATCCTTCCGAGTACGTGCGCGCATGGGCCATCCAGCTCGGGCTCGAGGAGAAGAAGCCTTCCGCTGAGTTCCTGTCCGGCCTCGGCCAATTGGCGGAACGGGAGCCGTCCCCAGTCGTGCGACTCTATCTGGCGGCTGGAATGCAGAGGGTTTCTCCCGAGGATCGATTCGACGTGCTAAGCGCCTTGGTGGCACGGGCGGATGATGCCGGTGATCACAACCTTCCACTGATGTATTGGTATGCCGCGGAACCTCTCGTGGGGCGCGATGCCAAGGCGGCTATCGGTCTCCTTGGAAAATCCAAGATTCCCGTGATCCGCCAATACATCGCCCGGCGCATGACCACCAAGGCCTTGCGGCAGTCGAATTGAATGCGGCGGCCGAGGCCAGGCGAACCGCGCGGAGTCTTGATGCCATTCGCTATGAAACCACCAATTGACGTAGAGACCGGTTTTTTTTCCTCGCGAGCGCGGCGGCTTTACTTCTCGGCGATGGCCGCGACGTGCGCTTTTTGGATCGGATGTTTGGCTCGCGCTCAGGACGGGGCTTCCGAGGGCCTTGAGCCGTTGGTGCGGGTGTTGTTCGAGACCCCCGATACGCAGATGCAGATCGACATTTTGAAAGGCGTCAGCGCGGCCCTCGGTGGACGAAGAACGGTCCCCATGCCAAAGGGCTGGAGCGACGTGGAATCGAAGCTCTCGACGAGCGCGAACGGGGATGTGCGAGCGTTAACGCAAACGCTCTCCCTGACATTCGGAAGCTCGCGAGCGCTCGCCGCACTAAGGGCGACGCTGCGCGAGGCCACGGCGCCTTCCGAGGCGAGAAGAGCCGCGCTCAACGCGCTGAATGGCGTGCGAGACGATCAATTGCCCCCGATTCTCCTGGGCTTGCTGGCGAATACCGAGCTTCGCGGCCTCTCTGTTCGGGCGCTCGCCAGTTACGACCATGCTGGCGCCGCCCAAGCCGTCCTCGCCGTCTATCCCGATTTGACCGCCGAGGAGAAGCGGGACGCCTTGAACACCCTCGCCGCGCGCCATGGCTCCGCCAAGAATCTTTTGGAGGCGGTCGGCAGGGGAACGATCGGCAAAAGCCATCTCACGGCCGAAATTCTTCGCCAATTGCGCAGCCTCAAGAACCCGGAAGTGGACTCCATGCTCGGAAAGGTTTGGGGCGTTGTCAGGGAAAGTTCCGCCGATAAGAAAGCCGCCATCGAGCGCTACCGTCTGATTTATCGCCGAGGAGGATCGCAGCCTGGTGATGCGTCTCGTGGGCGCGCCGTGTTTGCCCGCATCTGCCAGCAATGCCACGTGTTGTTCGAAACTGGCGGGAAGATCGGGCCCGATCTCACGGGTTCCAACCGTGGCGATCTGGATTACATTCTGCAAAACATGGTGGACCCGAATGCCGTCATCCCCAACGAATATCGAGCCTCCGTTATTGATACCAAGGATGACCGAACACTCACCGTCATCGTGAAAGAGGAAAACGACGCGTCTCTCACGGTCGTGACAGCGAACGAAACCCTGGTGCTCCCCCGGAAGGAGATTAAGTCCGTGCAGCCCAGCGAACTCTCCATGATGCCGGAGGAATTGCTCACCAATCTTCCCGAGCAGGAAGTGCGCGACTTGATTTATTATCTAACCCGGCCGGGTCAAGTGCCGTTACCCTCGGGCGCGCCGTGAAGGATCGAAGGCAAAGTGCGCGCTTCGAACTCCTCATCTAATTCTGAATGCCGGCGCGGCCGGTTTTCCCGATTCCCAATTTGCCCCAAGCGCCGCCCGGAGTTTCGGTTTGTCCGCCCGGACGACCAAAAGGCAGACCCTCAAAACGGCAGTTGAACATCGTGGCCATTACCGGAAGCCTGCTTGATAAAGGCTTGACGAATGGGGAGGCATATCCCTTGGGAATCTAGTGGGTGATTCGGAAAACTTGATCGCCAAGATTTTGCGAAGATTCGCCTTGGGCAACTTCCGTTTTTAGGTAGAATCGATCCATGAACGTTTTCGTGGCGGGCGGCGCGGGGTACATTGGATCGGCATGCGTGGAAGCTCTGTTGGACGAAGGCCATCGGGTTACGGTCTTTGACAACCTGAGCGAAGGGCACCGTGCCGCCGTGGATGAAAGAGCGGCTCTGGTGCTAGGCGATCTCTCGGATGCGGAGGGCCTTAACAAAGCTGTTCGCGGCTCCGAATCTGAAGTGGTGCTGCATTTCGCCGCCAGCGCCCTCGTCGGGGAGTCCATGACCAACCCCACAAAATACTTCCGAAACAACGTGGCCAATGGTCTGAATCTGATCGAGGCGGCCGTCTCGAACAAAGTCCGCAGATTCGTGTTCAGCTCCACGTGCGCGACCTACGGTCCGCCCGACCGAATTCCCATGACCGAAGATTTACCCCAGCATCCCATCAATCCCTACGGCCAATCCAAGCTCCTTTTCGAATCAATGCTCCCGTGGTATCACGAAATTCACGGCTTGGAATACGTCGCGTTTAGGTACTTCAACGCTGCCGGCGCCACGCCGACCCGCGGCGAGGATCATCGGATTGAAACCCATTTGATACCTAACGTGCTTCGCGTGGCTCTAGGGCAGGCTTCTCATGTCGAATTGTATGGAACGGACTACCCCACTCCGGACGGCACCTGCATCCGGGATTACATCCACGTGCTGGATCTTGCGCAAGCCCACATCCTCGCGATGAGCCACGGCCCTTGTGGCTTTTTCAACCTGGGCAATGGCGAAGGCTATTCCGTGAAGGACGTCATCCAAGTGTGCCGCGACGTCTCGGGAAAAGACATCTCGACGGTCGAAAAACCTCGGCGTCCTGGAGACCCTCCGCGCCTGGTCGCGAGTGCCGCCAAGGCGCGGGAGGCGTTCGGGTGGCGGCCACGCCACCCTAGGATCGAGGACATCGTCGCCTCGGCGTGGAAATGGCACTCGACCCATCCACGGGGTTACGGCGATTGATTCGATGCGGAGGGTTTGCAGAGGTATCTCCACGCAATGCAGCCGGCGATGAAGGCGATGATGGCGCACGCAATGTAGGGCGCTGCGGGTTTTATTTTGTAGAACGAAGTGGCGAACAATGGTCCGATGATCCGGGCCAAGCTGCCCGCGCTTTGAGCCACCCCCAAAGCCTCGCCCTGCTCCGAAGCCGAACTGCTGATCGAGATCAGCCCAAAAGTGGGTGGCCGGTTGATCCCGGAACCTGCGGCGAACAATCCAAGGCCCAGCAGCAATCCGCCGAGGCTGGTCATGAAAGGCAGCATGCCCAGGCTCACAGCGACGACGACCAAGCTCCAGGCTATCAGTTTCGGCTCGCCAAATCGCTTGATGAGCCGCCCGACTCCGCCCCCTTGGACCAGCGCCGACACAATGCCGCAATAGGCGAAAAGGTAGCCCACATGTTTTTCCGAATACCCGAAATAGGGGCTTTTCTCCAAGAACAGGCTGAACGTGCTCTCAAAGCAAGTGAAACAGAACGTCGCCAGGAAGTAGACGCCTATCAAGAACCCGACCTTCGGTTTGGCCAAGGTGTGCAGCCACTGTTTGGCGCGCGGCCGCTTCGGCGCTTGCTCCGAGCCTGGCTTGCGGCTCTCAACCAAAATGACACAGCCAAGCAAAAAGTTGAACAAGCAAAATCCCGCCGCGACCCATCCCGGGCCGGAGAGCCCGAACCAGCCCGCGCTCAAAGCACCAAGCACGGGCCCGAGGATAAATCCCAAACCGAAAGCCATGCCGATCAAGCCCATGCTTTTTGACCTCGTTTCAACGGGAGTGATATCAGCGATGTAAGCGGACGCGACGGATAAGTTGGCGCCGCAAATCCCGGCGAAAACTCGGGAAAGAATCAGCAACAGAAGTCCTGTGTCACCGCTGTAGCGTGCCGCCAGCGCGAAAATGGCGTAGGAACACGCCGAACCGGCGTTGCTAATCAGCAAGACGGGACGTCTGCCGATGCGGTCGGACAATCGCCCCCACCAAGGCGCGAAGATGAATTGCATGATCGAAAACGAAGCGATGATGCAGCCAATCCAAAAGCCCTCCGCTCCGAACCGCGTGCTGTACATGGGCAGCAACGGCAACACGATGCCAAACCCAATCAAATCGATGAAGACAGTCAAAAAGATGATGACGAGTGAAGGCTTTTTCATTCAACAGGGGGTGAGTTGTAAAGAGTCGAACTTGAATTCGCCAGCCAATTGAGCGAGCTCACACGGCTTGGCGAGGGAAGCGTCTTGCATGGTCACGGCTTAACGGGACGGGGACGCCAGAGAATTTCAATGCGCCACGGGTTTCAACCACCGGCGCGCTTTCATCTCGAAACGCGGCAACTCGCCAGGAGGGACGGTTCGAATGGAAACGCGCAATGCCAGGTGGTCGCGCAACCGCTCCGCCACGCGACTCACCAGTGCCGCCAAATCGGCGCAGCCCGGGGTAGGTTCCAAGTCTATTTCCATTTCCAACATCGATTGGCGTTCCTCGAACCGGACTCGATACTCCGCCACCTCGGCCTCAACTCGAATCAACGCTTCGACAGCGGAGGGATAGACGTTCACCCCCCGCACGACGACCATGTCGTCGCATCGACCCAGGATGCCTCCTTCCAACCCGAGCTGGCTGCGACCGCAATCACAGACTCCATCCGCCGACACCTGACCCGCGCCCGTGCCGCCGGAAAATGAGCGGGCCCGAACGAGGTCACCCGTCCTGTATCGCAAGGCGGGTGAGGCGTTGCGACTCAGCGTGGTCAGCACCAATTCTCCGGTCTGGCCGGCAGGCGCCGGGGCTTGCGTGACGGGATCCAAAATCTCGGCGAGGAAGTCATCCTCCATCACGTGCAAAAGCCCCGGGTGCTTTGGGCATTCGTAAGTGACCGGACCAACCTCCGTCATCCCGTGATGATCAAAGACCCGGGCGCCGGGCCACAGACAGCGAATCCGCTCTCGGATCGCGGGAAGGCTTCCTCCGGTTTCCCCCGCCACCACGATCAGGCGCACTCGCGATGCGGTTAGATCCAAGCCTTCCGCCGCGGCCACATCCCCCAGGCGGAGGGCATACGTCGGCGTCGCGCACAGCACCGTGGCGCCGAATTCCAAGATGGAGCGAACCCGGGCGGCGCTTCCAAGCCCACCACCGGGCAAACTGAGGCAGCCCACTCTCCCAGCCGCCTCGAATGCCAGCCAAAACCCGAGAAATGGCCCGAAGGAAAAAGCGCAGTAAACCCGATCCCCTTTTCCCACACCTGCCGCACGAAACACTTCGCTCCATTGGTCCACCATCGCGCTCCAGCTTTCGGGCGTGTCCAGCCATCGAATGGGGCGCCCCGAAGTCCCGCTTGTTTGGTGGCATCTGGAGTAGGCCTCCAAGGGATGGGTCAGGTTCGTTCCAAACGGAGGAGCCGCCTCTTGATCGGCCGCGAAATCGGCTTTCGAACAGAGTGGGAACCGTTCGGTGAACAAATCTCGCGTGACGGTGCCCGCCTCGAGCCCGGATCGAAGAAGGCGCTCGGAGTAAAAGCGATTTCGATCCTTCAATTCTCGGAGAAGCCGTCTCAAGCGATCCGTCTGGCGCGCCTGGATCTCAGCCTTGGAAGGGAACAGCACAACACCGGCAGCTTACTGATTTTTCGATTCGATGGGGCCTGGCGGAGCGGAGGGAGCTTTGACTCCGGACGCCATTTTCGGAGCGGGCGGGTTCGGCTTGTAAAATGTCACCAAACAGCCTCCCGCCGCGGCGAGGGCGATTCCCAAATAAAACTGCCACTTGACCACGGCCCACCCGCCTTCCGGCGGATGCGCCATGATGGAATACAGCGCATTCACCACGGGCGCTCCGGCAAACACGATGGACATCACCACCGCTGGGGTCCCCTTTGCCCCGAAGGCAAGCAAGACCCCAAAAGCGCCCACAGCGCCGACGACCCCTGCTATCAGGGACCACCAAAGCCCTTTCGCGGGGAAACTCCAGGTTGCCCCCTTGACGATCAACATCCCCAAAGGCGCCAGCACCGCCGTGAGAAAATAGGCCACACCCACCAGCAAGAAGGCTTTGTAACGTCCGTTCACAGGGTCCTTCATCGCGAGCTGCCCCGTGTGCAGAAAAATGCCATACACACCCCACGAGAAGACGGTCAAGAGAGCATACGCCAGCCAAGCGAGGCCGGGTTGGTTTGGTTGCGGTGTTGTCATGCGCCGCCAGTTTTAATGCCAACCACCGAGCTCCGCAAACGGAAACCGAAAACCAATCGTCGCCTGGGCTTCCACTGGCGTTGCCAGGCGCCCGACTATTGAGGGCGCCCTCCACTGCATTCCCGGCCGGGGATGCCCTCGGCCGGCTGAAGTCCGAATCCCCTTGTTCATTCAAGAAGCGTCAGCTTTTGCTGGCAAACTCATGGAAACCGCGCACGATGGAAGGGACGGCATGGAAGAAAGAATCAACGCATGGCCACAGAAGAACGAGTGCTTTGTTTTAAGCGGCAGTTGCTCGAGGAATTGGGAGTGTTCCAGGGCCTCAGCCTGGATATCGGGCGTTACCTGCCTGTGGTGACGGAACCCGCGCGGATCTGTTATCTAAACCGAAACGACGCCGAAAAAGACAAGCGGTTCAAACAGCTCATTCCGTACGTTCTGATCGTCAGCGGAAACAAGATCTTGAGATATCGCCGAGGGAAAGGCGGAGGAGAAACCCGGCTGCATGGTCTTTACTCCGTGGGCATCGGGGGACACATCTCCGAGGAAGACCACGGGCTTTTCTCAACCAGGCAAGGCTACCAAGACGGGATGCGTCGGGAATTGATGGAGGAAGTGGGTCTGGAGGGAGTCAAAGACGCAGCTGTGGCGGTCATCAATGACGACAGCACGGAGGTTGGCGAGGTGCATTTTGGGGTCGTCCATGTGCTGGGGGTCGATCATGAAACACTCGTTGGCAAGCGCGGCGGCATCGTCGCGCCCGAGTTCATTCCCATGTCGAAAGCTCTCGAGGATCTTTCCGTTTACGAAACGTGGTCGCGTTTGTGTTTGGAGCACTTGAACACCCTGCTTGCCAAAGCGGCGGCATTAGGAATTCCGATTGTGGATCAAGCTGGCCCGCGTTGAATTCCTCGAGAAACCCGCGGCCACCGCAAGCAACGCGACGCTGAAGACCCCGAGAGTGGCGATGACTTGCTCAAAGGTTTCGTTCCACACCGTCAAGGCCGCGGCGTAAGCCGCCGCGGTAACCGCCAGCCAGGGAACCGCGCGGTAGCGCCCTTCAGCCAGGAGATGGTTGATGAGCACCACCGCGAGGGTGAGCGGCAGCATGCACCAAACAAATCGAGGAACCAGTCCGCTCACCTCCATGATGGAGGCGCGCTGCGCGAGGAGTTTTAAGGCGAACTCCCTGGGCACATCCACAATCGGGGATCCTGCCGCCAGACTTTCGACGAACCGCGATCCCATCCGGCACGCGATCGTGACCGCCGTCGCCACGAGCCCAGCTAACACGCCGGTGGCCGCCAAAGCTTGGTTGAGCACATTGGTCTTTTCCGACCTCGCTTTGCTGGCCACCACTTTGGGGAACATGACCCAGACCAGAGGCGCGGTGAACATGACCAAACCGCGGCCTATCATCCCGGACCACCCGTAAACGCCAGTTGCGGCGGGCTCGAACACGGCACGCACAACGATCATGTCCGCCGACAGCATGAACTGCCCGACGCCTAGCCCCAGGGTCAACGGTGCCACACGGCTCAGCCAGCCTTTCAAATCGAACCGTTCGGCGGGGCCTCTCAGGAATTCCCGCGAGCGCCAGGCGGCTATTCCCAAAGCCAGGGTGTGGCCCGCGAGCGCTCCGAGCATTCCGGCGGCCGCTTTCCCCTGCAATACAAGAACGAGAAAACCAACCCCAACCAGGCGCGTCAAACCGTTCACGATGCCGATCCAGCCCATTGCCAAAAAATCCTGTCGTCCTTGAAGCATTCCCAGGAACACGGGGAGCCACAACTGGGGCAGGCCAAAGATGACAGTGACCCAAAGCGCCCCGGGGTTGGAGATGCTGAACGTGGCGATCAGCCACTCTCTGGACGCCACCGTCACCGCAGCCATGAACAGCCAGAGGCATGCGGTGCCGCCAAGAATCATCCTCGCCGTGGCCACGAGTTGCCGCCGCTGGGAATCACTCACCGCCGCCGCGGTTTGTTGGGCGAACACCGTTTGCAGTCCCAACGCGGGAATCATCATCAGATTCAATGCCTGCAACAAAGTCCCAAACAATCCATACTCGGCTTTCCCCATCCCAGGCGCGAAGGCGTGCACGGCGAACATGAAAACTCCTCCCGCGGTGGAGGCCATCAACATCCAACTGCTCTGCCTGAAGAACGATGCTGAAGATCGAGTCACAATTCTTCCACCGTTACAGGGACTCCTTCGGGATGCTCCACACGCCTCAGGCGAGTGAACAAACCTCTCCAGAACCCAAGGCCGTAACCCAGGTGCGTGATCACAATCAGCCCCGCGGTCTTCCACCAGGCAACTCGCGGCGGCACGGGCGCTGCCGGATCGGCAGGCCTGGCTCTTTCTAAACCGAGCGCTGAAATCAATCCCAGCATATAGAGCGCAAGCCCGATCCAGGCCCAACGCGGGAGCCATGGCAGGGACGCTAGATACAAGCAAAACAACGAGGGTGCGCAGTTGATCATCGAACCCATGGATGGATGAAGACGGATTTGTTCGGCCCTGCCGCGTCCATAGGTGAACACCATCCGCGTGAACGCCGCGAACGTGGGCCGGGGCCTTCTAAAAACCCATAACCCAGGATCGTAGATCAGCCGGCGCCCCTGCTTGAGCAGGTCATCCATCAAGGCATTCTCCTCGTTGGGATACAACGCTTCGTCAAACCCGCCGGAAGCCAGGAGGACATCACGACGCATGAACAGATTGCACAAAATCAGCTCTTTCTCCGTGGAGTCGCGCACGACGCCAGTCGCGCGGTAACGCGCGGCACTGGGACCGAACGCCAACGGATGCGCCATGACGGCGCCGAAAGCCAGCTCGAGCGCGGAAGCGTCCGGAGGACAAAGGCTGGGCCCCCCCACAGCGACGATCCGATGATCGTCGGCATGCGGCAAAAGACGCCGCGCGTTTCCCGGGCAAGGCATCGAATCGTCATCCAAAAAATAAATCCAATCGCCGCGCGCGCGTCGAATCGCGGCATTGCGCTGCGCTGAGGGTTGGCGTCCGCGCGCCACCAGCATCTCCATTCGATCGGGAGGGTAATCCAGCCGCCGGGCGGAGTCGACGGCGTGGATCAGCTTCTGATCCGGACGGACCGCGATCACGACACTCAGCAATGGGCATTCCATCGGAAGGGAGGATCAAAGCGGATCGGCGGGCTCAAGCCGCCCCGGTGGCCGCGCCCCGGAACCAGCCCGGCGAGTCAGGCTGTCTCCCAGCTCCGTTCGGAACCGCTCCACCATCAGGCCCAGTTGGCTGACTGGCTCGGGGTTTGCCAAGGCGATGTTATGTTTCTCGGAGGGATCGCGCTCCAGATTGTAAAGCTCAAGACCCACGTCGATTTGGTCGTAGGGCGCGGGCTTCCCTTCCTCCCCGCCCGGCCTTCCCCTCATCCCTCTGGCTTTGTGCGGCAGCAACAATTTCCACGGGCCGCTCCGGATCGCCTGGAGCTCGTTTTGATGATAGTAAAAGGCGTAGGCGCCGTGCGGGTTCCGCGCCCCTCGAAGGCCCGCGATGAGAGGCCAGATATTCAACCCGTCGATCGGGCGGGCGGGGAGCGCGCCACCCACCTGCGCGGCGATGGTGGGAAACAAGTCGATCGTCATCGCGGGCTCCTTGGACACGCGCCCAGGCGGGATCCGGCCCGGCCAGCGCATCACACACGGGACCCGGATCCCCCCTTCGAACACCGACCCCTTCCCCTCGCGAAAAGGACCCGCCGACCCCGCATGATCGCCGTAACTGTGCCACGGACCGTTGTCGGACAAGAAGATCATCCAGGTGTTGCCAGAGAGTTTGAGCCGGTCAAGAGTCTTCATCACTTCTCCCACCGACCAGTCGATCTCCTCAATCACATCCCCGTAGAGGCCTTGCTTGGACCGCCCCTTGAACGCCGCGCTCGCGAACAACGGCACGTGCGGCATGGAGTGAGGCAGATACAGAAAAAAGGGCTTTGACTTGTTCCTCTGTATGAAGTCCACGGCGCGTGAGGTATAACGCTTCGTGAGCTGGGTTTGATCTGGCATGACCTCGATCACGTTGGTTCCTGCGATCAGCGGCAGCGGCGGATAGGTGCCCTGTTTGGCGGTCGGATGGTTTGGCCACATGTCATTGGAGTAAGGCAAGCCCAGGTAGTCGTCGAATCCGTGGTTGGAAGGCAGGAATTGGGGAGCATCTCCCAAATGCCATTTCCCATAAATCGCCGTCGCGTAGCCGCGTTCCCGCAGCATCTCAGCCAGGGTCGTTTCCCCAGCGTGAAGGCCTGTCTTGGAGTTCGGAGGCAAGGCGCCATGGATGCCGATCCGATTAGCATAACAACCCGTCAGCAGCGAGGCGCGCGACGCCGAGCAAACTGGCTGCGACACGTAAAAGCTGGTGAAACGGGTGCCCTGGCGAGCTAGCTTGTCCAGATTGGGAGTGCGGATCCGTCGCGCGCCGAACGAGCGCAGATCCCCCCAACCCAGGTCATCCGCGAACACAATCACGATGTTCGGAAGGGGAGGAGGCGAAGCGGCCTCCCCGGGACGAATCGAGACGAGGCTGAGCACCGCCAAATACCACCCAAGCCAAGCCCGAATCTTCCATCGGTCACGGCGCGCCATAGGAATAAGCTTCAAGCACCGTTCCATTTAACGCCCGGGCGCTGACTTGGGCCAGCCAAAAGCTCGGTGGCCGGGCGCCGCCTTGAGTGGTCTGTGGCATTGAAACTTAAACCTTAAAACCTCAGTTGCCCAAGGCGGATCTTCTCAAGATACTGGCGATAACGTCTTTCCGAATCACCCACCAGATCCATAAAGGATATGCCTCGCTCATCGTCAAACCTTTCTCATCCAGGTTTCTGCAGATCTCCACGAGGTTCGACTGCCGTTTTAAGTTTCATTCGGCTGCCTTGAGGCATTCAAACAAGCGGTCCAAGTCCGCGTCGGCATTGTAAAAATGAGGGGACAAGCGGATCCATTGCACGCCGGCGGGGTTGACGCGCAGAGACGTGATGACGCCGCTGGCCTCTAACGATGCGTGAAGGGGCGCCATCGCGTCTTGGCCCCGGCGAAAACTCACAATTCCGCTGGCGTTCCGAGGTTCCATACCGGGCTCTAACACTTCGAACCCTCGCTCGAGCAAACCTGACACCATCACGGATCTTTTCCGGAGCAATTCCTTCGCGATTTCCCCGACGCCGGCCTCAAGCAGCAGATCCATCCCCGCTTTCATCCCGGCGATCCCCAGCCAGTTATAAGAGCCGGCTTCGTACCGGCGCGCGCCAGATCGATACTCCATGATTTCGCTGGCCACGAAGCCGGGGCAGCGCACGTTGTTCCAACCCAGCACGGCGGGGCGCAGCTTTTCCTGCCAGTCTTTCCGGACATAGAAAAGTCCCGCGCCACAGGGCCCCAGCATCCATTTGTGAGCGTCGGCCGCCATGAATGCGACGTGCTTCAAAGGCGTGGGGAACGCGCCGATCGTTTGGATGCCGTCCAGGCAAAGGGCCACGCCTTGCCTATCCAATTCCTTGGCCACTTCGGCGTAATCCAACCGCCAGCCGGTGATGAAGTGGCATGTGGACATCGCGACGAGTCGTGTTTGCTCATCGACCTGCTCCAGAATGTCATAGGGCTTCACGCGCCCCCAGGCGCGGGCGTGGACGAAACGAACTTTGACACCGCGCTGGGCGAGAGCCAGCCAAGGATAAACGTTGGAAGGGTAATCGTCGAAATAGATCACCACGTTATCTCCCCGGCGCAGCGGAAAGCCGGAAGCGACCAGGCTGAGCCCCAGGGACGTCGGGCCGACCATCGCGACTTCCTCCCAGGCGACTTCCAGCAGCGCGGCCGCGGCGGCGCGGGCACCCGCGAGCAATTCGTGAGGGACGGACTTTTCTTGATCGCCCAGCGACGCGCTCTCAGCGTAGTCACGAATGGCTTGAGCGACGCGCGAGGGCAGCGGGCAATCGCCGGCATGGGCCAGAAACGCCTGGTGTCTGGTCACGGGAAACTCGCGATGGCGCTCCGATTCATCCCGCATCATGACGCCCAGTTTCATCTGTTTCGCGCTTTGTCGTCCCTGTTCCATCATGGGTCGCTGATTCCCATTCCGGCTTTGATGGCCCGGGCCACATCGAGCGAATCCATCTCCTCGGCGCCGCCAAACGCGCCGGCGCGCGTCGACAACATCACAGGCCAGTCACCCTTGTCCTCCGGCCTTCTTCCGTGGGAGCCCCGCACCAACCCGGCGTTCAAAGGGATCACGTCCATCAACATGCGGAAGCCCAGTTTTTTGCGCAGCAGCTTGAGCAAGATCTTGAGCTTCACCGCCGGAATGTCGGGATCCAGGAAGAGTTCAACGGGATCATAACCCGGCTTCCGATGGATGTCGACACATCGTGCGAAGTCCGGCGCGAGGGCATCCTCATTCCAGTAATAATAAGTGAACCAGGACCTGGGCGCCGCGACGGCGACGAGATCGCCGGCTCGCGGGTGGTCGATTCCCCACGAGGGTTTCTCCCAGGCCCCCAGGACTTCCTGTATGCCTGGCTGCTGGAGCAGAAAGTCACGCACGACAGGAATGAGCTGTGGATCCTTGACATACACATGAGCGACTTGATGGTCAGCCACCGCGAACGCCTGGCTGGCTCCCGTGTCCAACTGCTCAAGGCCCAGTTCCTCCTTGATCGCGAGCCATCCTTGCGATCGAAAAAGCCGGTTCAGATGCACGGGATGATCGACATCCGTGATGCCGTACTCCGACAACACCAGCACTTCGACGTCCCGCTCCCGATAAAAATCTAGCAACCCCCCGACCAGCGTGTCCACGCGGCGAATGTCATCCTCAACCCGCGGATCTTTGGTTCCGAACCGCTGCAAATTGTAGTCCAAGTGAGGCAAGTAAACCAAACTGAGATGGGGACGATACCGGTTCTCTATCCAACGGGCCGACGCCGCGATCCAGGCGGAAGCCGCCTCGGGCTCGCCCTGGGGGCTTTTCACGCCGGCCGCGGGGCCCCAAAACGTCGGGAAAGGAAAACTTCCCAGCTCCGCTTTAATCTCCGTACGGATCGAGTAAGGCCAGGAATAAACATCGAACACCTTGCGGCCGTCGGCGGGATACATGGGCCGCGGCGTGATCGAGTAATCGGCGGTTGAGTACATGTTGTACCACCAAAACAATTTGGCGCACGTGAGACCGGGGCGGAGAAGCCTGAGGTCTTCCCAAACCTTCGGAGCGGCGACTAGCGCATTGGATTGTTTCCAGAACTGCACCTCCGCGAGCGAACGGTCAAACCAGCCGTTCCCGACTATTCCATGGCCGGCGGGCGGTTTTCCTGTGAGGTAGTTCGACTGGGCGGTGCAGGTCACCGCCGGAAACGCGGGCCGTATGAGGCACAGGGCGCCATCCCGCGCCAACGAGCCTATTCTGGGAGTCAGCAAACCCAGCACGGATTTGCTGAGCCCCACCACGTTCAACACCGCCAACCGCCGGGTTCGAGTGTCGTTCATCGCGTGACCCGTCCTTCGCGGAGCCTCATGCATTCCTCGCGGCCATCGGCTGGCACCCGCGGGCCATCAGCGCGATCCACCCCCTGAGTCCACGGTGGCTCCGGAACCCGATTCATCGCGAGCTGAGGCATGATCATGAGGAGCCAACGTCTGCCGCATCAGGCAAGGGGTCAAACGGATCCCGCTGGGAGCCCGGACTTCGCACGAGGGCGGCCTTTCAACTCTTGAATGGCCTGAACGACCTGTGACTCGAGCATTTCGTGCACCTCGATCCCCTTTCCAATGCGCTCCAGGAGGGTGATAGTGAGGCGTCCGCCCAAGTGCTCCTGGAACTCCTGTAATCCTTGCAACACCAGGGCCTGGCCCGAGTCATCCGCGTAGAGAAGCTCCGGGGTGAACAATTCAAAGCCGAGCTTCTCCAAGAGCGACAGCACGCGCTCCGCCGAGGCCGGATCCAAAAGCCCGACTCGCCGCGAATAAATCACATCCAAGGCGATGCCCACGGCCACCGCTTCCCCGTGGCGCAGCTTATACTCTGAGAGCGGCTCGAGTTTGTGCGCCGCCCAATGGCCGAAATCAAGAGGTCTGGCCGACCCCATCTCGAAAGGATCGCCAGAGCCCGCGATGTGATTCATGTGCAGCTCGGCACAACGCTGAATGAGGCGCTTCATCGCGCTGGGATCGAAAGCGCGCAACGCGGGCGCGTCGTTCTCGATCTGCTCGAAAAAAACCTCGTCACGAATGGCCGCCACCTTGACCGCTTCGACATATCCCGCCGTCTTGTCCCGCGCCGGGAGGCATCGGATGAACTCGAAATCGTTGATCACGGCAAATGGCACCGCGAACGTGCCGATGAAATTCTTTTTGCCAAAGGCGTTGACTCCGTTCTTCACCCCAACGCCCGAATCGTCCTGGCTCAAGGTGGTCGTCGGCAATCGCACCAGGCGGACGCCGCGATGGGCGGTCGCGGCCGCGAAGCCGGCCATGTCCAGAAGCGCGCCGCCGCCAACCACTACCAGACACGAGTGGCGGTCGATGTGGAAGCGCTCGATTTGGGACTGGAGCTCCGAAACCTGGAAAGAGGAATTCTTGGCTCGCTCGCCCCCTTCGAAGACCTGGGGACGACACGCCAGATGCAGCTCCGGATAGGCCGCGAAGTAGCGCTCGGTCATCTCCCGCAGCCGCGGCATGACGGTCAGCAGACCCTCGTCCAAAACCAGAAGAGCCCTGCAGGGGCATCGTTGGGGATCGCCATCCACCAACACATCGCGCAGCAGTGTGTTGGAAACATCGAAGACCCGCTCCGTGAAGAAAACACGATGCCGAAATGTGACCTGGACGGTGCGCTCGATGCAAGGCATTGCGATTCTTTTTAATTCTTTGAGATCCTGTAGAGAAGCTTTTTCAAGAGCCATAATGCGGCGCTTCAAACCCCATTTTAAGGCGCATCCAGGTCCTAAGGATCAAGAGCAGTTTGCGGGGTTTGGACACTCGGACGCGCGGCTCGCGAAACACGTCGAAACGCCGCCTCTGGAGCTGGAGCAGGAGCTCCCAATACACGGAGCCCATCAGTTCCGCCGCGATCATGGACCCCCGCTCGCTGGGGGGCAGGGACTGCCTCGCCTGCTGATAAAAGGATCGGGCGCGGCTTGCCACCGAACCCGCCAGCGCTTGAAATCTCTCCGAGTAGTTCAGGCTCAGAATCTCCCGCTCGGATACTTCGTACCTGGCGAGCTCGGCCAATGGTATATAGATATACCCCCGTTCAGCGTCGTTCCGCACGTCTCTCAAAATGTTCGTGAGCTGAAGCGCTTTCCCCAAATGCACCGCGTAATCACGGCAGGCGGGGTTCGAATAGCCGAATATCTCAATGCTCTGCAAACCCACGGCCGACGCCACCCGGTAACAATAGGCGTCCAGCTCCCCGTAGGTCTCGTAGCGGGAGACATCCAAGTCCATCTCGACGCCGTTCAAAATCTCCTCGAACAGGCCCAAAGAGAGCTTGTGCGCGCGGATGACGGGCGCGAGCTCCTCCACAACCGGGATCGACGCCCCGGCCCCTTCGTAAAGGCGGCGTATCTCTGTGCGCCATCGAGCCAACTCCCGGCGCCGGTCGTCGACAGGGCGGGCGGTTTCATCCGCGACATCGTCCACCTGCCTGCAAAAGGCGTAGAGCTTGGCCATCGCGTCGGCGCGCGCTTTTGGGAGCAGCACGAAGGCCATCGCGAGGTTTGAAGCGCTTTTCTTCGTGATGGCGTGGCTGACGGACATAGGGGAATGCTGGATCATCTGGCTCAGGCGACGCAAGAAACCCTTGGCGGCATTCGAATCGGGTCCGCTCAGCCTTGCGTCGAGGGAGGATCTCCGGGACGAGTGGGCGGAAGCCCGCCGGTTTCTTCGAGCGTGGGATTGCGCGGTCTGTGGTGCCCGCGCCGGCGCCGCTTTCGCCGCCTGCCGGAGGATTTCGAACTGTCTTTATCCGCGCTGTCCTCGCCCTCCTCGTCCTCGGTGCCATCCTCTGTTTCGGAGTCGTCGGCCGACTCCTCTTGCTGGAGGCCGGCATTGGCGTTGAGAGAATTCTGGACGATGGCGGGGCGGTGGGAGCGGTGTTCCCGGCGCTTGGAACGACGCCCGTATCGGGCCCAAGCGAAAAGCAGGACGGCTAAACCCAAGGCCAGCCAAAGAACCCAGACCAAATCCCCAATGACCATCCTCGTTCCGGTGCCGAGCGGTCTCGCGGCCAGGTTATCGAGAGTCTGAGCGAAGAGTGGCATCCAGGCGGTCATGCTTCGAGTGTGGGCGGTTTCAGGAGGTGTGCGAGGAATGGTCGCCGGCGGGCTTGTCATCGTCATCCGAGTTCTCCTGCAAGATGTTCAGCCGCTGCATGCGATAGCGCAGCGCATGACGGCTGATCTTGAGATGGTCGGCCACTCGGTTCAAATTCCCTTGATTCTGCTCGTGGATCGTCAGAATCAGGTCCCGCTCGTAATTGGTCACGGCCTGGTCCAATGACAACCCCGCGGTGAGGAAGGCGGTGTCAAATTTGCGAAGCTTTGATTCAACTTGAAAATTCGGAAGGCTCGCCGGTTGAATCTCGTCCGCCAATTCCAAAATCACAGCCCTCTCGATGGCGTTGCGCAGCTCCCGAACATTGCCCGGCCAGTGGTGGGCGAGCAGTTGATTCTGTGCGTTCGGGGAGAATCCGCGGATAAGCTTGCTCATGGACACGCTGAAATGCCGGAGAAAATGCGCGGCCAGCAGGAGTATGTCCTGGCCTCGTTCGCGGAGCGGGGGAGGCAGGAACTGAACCACGTTAAGCCGGTGGAACAGATCTTCCCTGAAATGGTTTTGCCGGATGGCATGCACGATGTCCCTGTTCGTGGCCGCGATCAGCCGCACATTCACTTGAAGCTCGCTGTTTCCTCCTACCCGAGTGAAGGTTCCGTCTTCCAAAAACCGAAGCAGTTTCGCCTGCAACGGGCGGCTCATATCGCCGATCTCGTCCAAAAAAATGGTG
>SYMW01000289.1 GCA_005805305.1 Verrucomicrobiales bacterium | reverse complement strand
GCGCGCCATCGCTGACAAAATAGGCTTTTCATCTCTGTCAACCCAGGATCTCTGGAAGGACCATCCCGAGAAAGTCTGCGCGTTCACCCTCGAGTTTGCGGAGAAAAATCCAAAGACAGTCAAGGCCACGTTGAAGGCAATGCATGAGGCCAGCGTGTGGATGGACGACCTCGGGAACCGCCCGGAACTATGCGACATCGTGAGCCGCCCGACCTATATCAACTGCCCGAAGGAAATCATACTGGGCAGGCTGCTGGGAGACTATGACATGGGAGACGGCCGGAAGAAGAAGGACGATTACTACATGATCTTCAGCAAAAGGAACTGCAACTATCCGCAGCCGAAGTATTGCACCTGGTGGCTCTCTCAATTCCGACGGTGGGGCATGGTGACCGGGGCTCCGGATTATGCCGGCGTTTCCAAACAAGTCATGAGAACTGACCTCTATGAGGAGGCGATGAAGGAGATTGGCTACGCGCACAGCGGCATCAACGCGGCCAGGGAGACCCTTTTCGATGGAATCGAATTCGATCCCGCGAACCCAGAGGCTTACGCGAAGGGTTTTGCCGTCAACAACCTGAAAGGCTGAAATCATCATGAAACAAGGTGGATTCAAATTGGACTGGCTGCTGCTGCCCTGCCTTGGATCAATCGCCGTGATCCTGCTCTGGTGGCTTTCGAGCAAAACCTGGTCGAAGGATTTGCCCGATCCCCTGAAAACCTGGAATGTCAGCAAGGAATACGTTCTGGAACCATTCGCCAAGCGCGGCGAACTGGACCAGGGCATATTGCGTTTCACCCTGCTCTCGCTGAGCCTTGTCGTGAAAGGCTACGCAATCGCTTTGATCCTGGGCACTCCGCTTGGGTTTTGCATCGGGTTGTCCAAGACGTTCTCGAAAGCCTTCGACCCTATTTTCCAAATATTGCGACCTGTGTCCCCTTTGGCGTGGCTTCCGCTGGGGATGGTGCTGTTTCTTGGCGCCGGCAAAAACACGAGCGAACTTGCCGCAATCTTCACCGTCGCGATCTGTTCCATGTGGCCGACGGTTTTGAATACGGCCGCCGGAGTGCGGTCCATTCCACAGGACTACCTGAATGTCGCCAAGGTCTTGAGGCTTTCCAGATACCAGACCTTGCGCAAAGTACTGCTTCCCGCCGCGCTGCCTTACATGTTCACAGGATTTCGCCTCAGCCTCGGGATCGCATGGCTGGTCATCGTCGCTGCCGAGATGCTCACCGGACGACCAGGAGTCGGGGGGTTCTTGTGGCAGGAGTATAACTCGCTCATTTACGAGCACATCATCCTGTGCATTTTGACCATTGGGATTGTCGGCTTCGTTCTGGACCGGCTTATGAGCGTCGTGGAGAACCGGCTCAAATTCGCCTAACCTGCCTCACCATGCCATTCCTGCACCTCAACGCGGTTTGTAAGGGATTCGATTCCCCAAGAGGCCGGACAGAGATCCTCAAGAACATTCATCTTGAGATCGAGCGCGGAGAGTTTGTCGCGATCGTCGGCTATTCGGGCGCGGGCAAGACGACGCTCATCAATTTGATCGCGGGACTAACGCACCCCGACTCCGGAAGGATCACGCTGAATGACCTGGAGATTTCAGGCCCCGGACCCGACCGGGGGCTGGTGTTTCAAAACTATTCACTGCTGCCATGGCTGAGTGTCTATGAAAATGTGCGCCTGGCGGTGGACCAACTCTTCCCAAACTTGTCCGAAGCCAAGAAGCATCAACACGTCCAGGAAAACATCGCTAGAGTCGGCTTAACGCCCGCGGCGCACAAAAAACCCGGAGAGCTTTCCGGAGGCATGCGCCAGCGGGTCAGCGTCGCTCGGGCGTTGGCGATGGATCCCCAAATCCTCTTGCTCGACGAACCGCTCGGCGCGTTGGATGCCCTGACACGGGCGACATTGCAAGACGAGATCAGCCGACTCTGGCAGGAGTCGAATAAGACTGTCGTGCTCATCACGAATGACGTCGATGAAGGCATCTACCTGGCGGACCGAATCATCCCCCTCAGCCCAGGCCCCGCCGCCACCCTCGGCCCTTCCACTCTCGTTGATATTCCCCGCCCGCGAAATCGAAAGCGCCTGAGCTTCGATCCCTCCTTCAAAAGAATCCGGCAGCAAGTGATTGACTTCCTGCTCGAATCGAACAAGCGGCGCCCGGCATCGATCACGAAGAAGCTCACCCTCCCAGAGATCGAACCTGAAGATCTTTCAGTGCCCAGACCCCTCATAGGAGGCCGCAAGACTCCCATCCGCGCCCGGGAGCAGCACAGGGAAACCATCGAGCGCATCGATGCCGGCAGCTGAATCAGCCAAATCCACCCATGAGCGAATTTCTTGAATTATCCAAGCTGTCAAAGTCCTATCCGGCTCCCGGAGGAGGGGTCTCGGTCGTTGTCAAAGATTTCGATCTGAAAGTGAAAAAAGGAGAGTTTGTCAGCCTCATAGGCCATTCAGGGTGCGGCAAGTCCACCGTGCTGTCCATGATCGCGGGATTGACCCCCCCGACAGGGGGTGGCATCATCTTGGCGGGCAAGGAAGTGGTGGGGCCCGGCCCCGACCGAGGCGTCGTGTTCCAATCTCCTTGTCTCCTGCCATGGATGACTGCCTACGAGAATGTCGCCCTCGGAGTCAACCAGGTGTTCTATACAGCCAACAAAGAAGAGCGGAGGCAAATCGTGGAGTACTATCTCTCGGTCGTGGGTCTCGAGGATTCCGTGCATAAGCGTCCGGCTGAGCTTTCACAGGGAATGCGGCAACGAGTCGGCATCGCGCGCGCATTCGCCCTCGCGCCCAAGATGCTCCTTTTGGATGAGCCCTTCGGCATGCTCGATTCACTGACCCGCTATGAACTCCAACAGGTTCTCCTGAATGTCTGGCGGAAGGATCAACGCACGGCGCTGCTTGTCACCCACGACGTCGACGAGGCGATTTTCTTGTCTGATCGAGTCGTCATGATGACTGACGGCCCGGAAGCCGAGGTTGGGGACATCATGGACGTCGAGTTCCCAAGGCCAAGATCCCGCAAGAAGATTATGGAATCACCCCTCTATGACAGGCTTCGAGCTCATCTCATCGAGTTCCTCGAAGTGCAGGCGCACAAAAAAGGGGCAGAGAAAGAAAATGGGGGTGTTCCGCAATCGCACCGCCCACCACAAAATAAATCCGACGTTGCCTTAAAACTCGAACTGAAATGACCTCACTGACAAAAAACACATTCGGAGCCATCCTCTTCGGAGCCCTGTTCTCGTCGCAAGCCGGGGATTACGGGCTGAACAGCCCCTTGCGCCCCAGCCAGGGTTACCTCAACGACACCTTGCGCGCCAGCAACCCGTACGCGTCCCAATGGAACGTCGGCGTCAACTACCGCGTCCGCTATGAAATCCATGAAAACGGCAATCTGCCCCCGCTTTCGGCGAGAGATTTCAGCGATGCTCCCGGCGTGGACAATGACAATTCCTATTTGCTCCAGCGCGTCAGGGCGCGCGCCGGCTACACGGCGGAATGGTTTGAGCTCTTCGGAGAGGCCCGGCATAGCTCGAGCACCGGCGACGACCGAAACCCCAATCCGGAATCCGATGGTCCAGCGGATCTCCATCAAGCCTATGCCTATGTCGGCAATCACAAGGAATTTCCATTGTCCCTGAAGATCGGCCGCCAGGAGCTCAGCTATGGCGACGAGCGGCTCGTCGGCGCATTCGCTTGGAACAATATCGGACGCGTCTTCGACGCCGCCAAGGTGCGCTGGCAAAACGCGTGGTTCGGGGCGGACATCTTCACCAGCCGGCTCGTGCTTCCAGATGACAACCAATTCAATGTGTCGAACGACTACGACCAGTTCTCTGGCGTTTACGCGACCACGCGGAAGATTCCAAAAATCATGCTGGATGCCTACTTTCTTTCGCGGAATGCCAGCGACCGCGCTGCCTTCTCACAGCCTTCCAGCCTCGTTCCCATGCCTTCGGCACGGGATATCTACTCGTTTGGAACCCGGCTCAAATCAAATCCGGATGACTGGAACAACTGGGATTTCTCCGGTGAATACGTTGCCCAATTCGGCCATTTCAACGATCCCAGACTCGTGGCGGCCGGGCTCAATCCGAGCCTGAAACACGAAGCGTTCGCCGCGTACACGGGGTTTGGCTACACGTGGAAAGATTCGTCGATAACCCCAAGGCTGGGGCTTGAGTACAACTACGCCAGCGGAGACGGAAATCCACGCGATGGGTCGCACGGAACCTTTGAGAATCTATTCCCCACAAACCACAAATTTTATGGATTCATGGATTTTGCATCGCTCCAAAACTTGCACAACCTCCGCCTGCAGTCTTCCATCAAACCGGCGGCCCGCATCGCCCTTGCAGCCGAAGGCCATCTTCTCTGGCTCGCGAACACCTCGGATAATTTCTACAACGTCGGCGGGGCGCCACGAGGAGGGATCGGAACGACTCCTGGCACTGGATACGGAATCAACCCAACCCACTCCGGCTTCACAGGCGCAGAAGTGGATCTAGTCGCCACCTACAACATCAATTCCTACATCCAATTGGAGGTGATGTATGGGCACTATTTCAGGGGAGGCTACGTGAAGGACACGCTCAAATCCGTCGGCTCTCAAGACGCGGATTTCGTGTATATTCAAACTGTTTTCAACTTCTGACCAAAAAGCGCGCGCGGAATGGAATGTCTGGAGGCCGCCGAGGCGTCGCCCTCGCTGATCCGGCCTCGAATCAGCCTCCAATCTGCCTGCGATACAAGTCAGGCGTCAACAGCGCGTCCGCGTCCGAAGGGTTCGACAAGCGTAATTTGAAAAACCAGCCGTTTCCAAATGGATCCGTGTTGATGAGCGAAGGATCATTCACAATGGCCTGATTCGTCTCGATCACCTCGCCGGCGGCAGGCGAATAAATGTCGCTAGCCGTCTTCACCGACTCCACCACCGCGCAAGCCTCGTTCGCCGCGACGTGACGCCCTTTGGCGGGCAATTCCACAAACACCACGTCAGTCAGCTCGTTCTGAGCGTGATCCGTGATGCCCACGGTCGCCACGCCCTCAGTTACGCGGACCCACTCGTGGGATCTGGCATACCTTAAATCGTCGGGAGTTTTGCTCATAAATTTCCATGACAACCAACCAGCATTTCGCGTGGCATGGTCACACAGGGCGATCGGGCTCTGTCAACCTAAATACGATAGGATGTCCTATTGGGAACCGAGTCAACCACTGTCGAGGATTGACGCAAGCACGCGCATTCCTAGAATGGCGGCGGTTCCAACCATTTTTTATGAGCCGCAGCAGCCCAAAATCTAAGAACATCACGTCGGTTCTGACGGAAACCAGAGTGTTCAAGCCAGCCAAGGCCTTCTCCGCCGCGGCTGAGATTTGCTCCCTCGCGGAATACCGGCAACTTTACCGGGATTCAATCCGCAATCCTGATCGTTTTTGGGCCAAGCAAGCCCGCGAGCAATTGGTATGGTTCAAACCATGGAAAAAGGTGCTTCAGTGGAAGGCGCCCAACGCGAAATGGTTTCTTGGGGGAAAACTCAACGTCAGCCACAATTGCCTCGATCGACATCTGTCGACACCCCTTGCCAACAAAGCCGCGATTATTTGGGAGGGAGAGCCCGCTTCGCCAAACAAACTCGGGGAAGAACGGGTGCTGACCTTCAAGCAACTCCACCGGGAAGTCTGCCTCTTCGGCAATGTGCTGAAGCGAAACGGCATCAAGAAGGGGGATCGAGTTTTGATCTATCTCCCCATGGTGCCGGAAGCCGCCATCGCGATGCTCGCGTGCGCTCGGATCGGAGCGGTTCACTCCGTCGTTTTTGGCGGGTTCAGCGCCAATTCAGTCGCCGACCGCATCGCCGACTGCGGAGCGAAACTCGTCATCACGGCCGATGGCGGTTTTCGCCGCGGTCAGATCATCCAGCTCAAGAAAAACGTCGACGACGCGCTGGGGTTGAAGGATCCCGCTGGCAGCCGGCTCGCGAAAACCATCGAACGGGTCATCGTGCTGCGCCGCGCATCCAATGAAATCCACATGGAAAACGGAAGAGACGTGTGGTGGCACGAGGAGGCGCAGGGCGTCGACGCCAATTGTCCCCCCGAGCACATGGACAGCGAGGATCCGTTCTTCATCCTCTACACCAGCGGTTCCACAGGAAAACCAAAAGGGATCTTCCATACGACGGCTGGCTACTTGCTTGGCGCCAAATTGAGTACGAAGCTCGTATTCGACTTGAAGCCAGATGACGTTT
>SYMW01000288.1 GCA_005805305.1 Verrucomicrobiales bacterium | reverse complement strand
GGAGCGCGACTGTGCTGAAAGCCAGTCGCAGCAGCATCTCAGGCTCGCTATCACGCCAAACCTGCTGCGGCTGGTGCTTCGCACACAACCGCGCTCCGGGCTGCCAGCCAAATTCACCGTCAACCTGCGGATGCACTGGGCGCCTTCTTCGGGCCACAGCGGCATGAACTCAAGCCTCAAACCACCCCGGTGCGCCGACGGCGGGGCCGGATCTTGGCCGCATTCTCAGCGGTGTGTCGAGTCCATTGGCAAGCCTTTCCCGTTTCGCTGTCAACGGGGAGCTCCCGCTTTGATCAAGGCATCGATGCCGGTTTGCGGGAGATCCGTTCACGCTCCAGTTTCTCAAGCTCCCGGACCGCGTCGTCCACGATGTAACGAGCTCGGGGCACGGCGCCGCCGCGCTGTTCGGGCGCCTGCCCCACCGCGTCCCGTTTGTCGACATAATCCAGAAGCGCTTTTCGATATCTTTGGATGAGGGGAAGCCAGTCTGGGGTAACCACCCACTGAAGAATCGTGAGTTGGTTGATCTTCTCTTGCAGCACCGGTTTTTGTTTCGAGTAGTCCCATTCGCGAATCATTTCTGAAAGCCCGAGCCGGGTCTTCCCCGGGATTTGTTCGGGATCGAAGCGGATCTCAGAATGCACTTGAAGCACCTCGTTGAGCTTCTGGCGGTTCGATTCGAAGATCTTGTCTTCTCCGATGTCGCGCATGGAAGGCCGAAGCAGCGCCACCGACCACCATTTTTCCACGTCCAGAGGCGTTTTGAGCTCAGGCTCGAAGGCCTTGAAAAAAGGTGTTTGCCAATTCCAGAACGCGCCCAAGTTCGCGACGAAGGCCCGCAGGCGCTGAGGACCTTGCGACAGCCGGGAGAGTTCGAGGAAGAAAAGGTGAGCACAGGCTTGATAACCGACAAACGCATCTCCGGTGAGCATTTCGCTCGTGGGAAAGCTTATCTCAGTGAACGTGAGTCCGGGATGGGACAGAAGCCAGGAGCGGGAGATTTCCTCGGATTCCCTGTGTCGTAGAGTTCCGAGCACGCTGGTTTCAGGTTGCAACATCCAGCTCCGGCCGCCCTCGAAAAAAATCTGGCGGGTGAGCGCTTCCTGGAGCCACAACGGGATTTCCGCGGCTCTGTCGGAAGCGCCGCGGTTGGCGACTTCGATCAGCAGCACTTGAACGATGGAGCGAACAACAGCCAACGCGTCGGTCACCGCAGGCAAATCGATGCGATACCGCCATCCGTCGGCAAACCGTGAGGTGGCGATACGCGGGAGTTCGTCGGTCCGTTCCGTGGGACGCAGAACGATGTGGATGACACCCCGCCATTGATCCGGGAGATCCAACAGGATCAGGAACCGTTTTTTGATGCGCTCTGCCGAGACGCCGACTGATTCCGGGCCGAGTCGAACCAAGTGATCGGCGAGTTTTTCAGATTCTTTCTCGGGAGCCTTGTTGAGGGGGGCAGGGGCTTGCCTGGCCGAGGGAGGTGTCACCAAATCGTGCGTGATGAATTGCTGGGAAGCGCTTCGGATCGCTCGTGGCGTTTCCTTAAACAGGGCATCGAGCGATGCGGCGGCTTTCAGATTAGAGAGGGCGCCACAAAGCAGCAGTAGACCGCAAAGAACTCCATGCGAGAACCGCGGCCTGCCACGAGTCATGACGCGGGGGTGCATTCTCTCCATTTTCCTTTGAATGAGTCAGGCTAGCAAATCGGAAATAACCTTGCCGTGCACATCGGTGAGACGGCGGTTGATTCCGTTATGGTAGAAGGTCAGCTTTTCGTGGTCGATGCCCAGCAGGTGCAGGATCGTGGCATGCAGATCGTGGATCGTGACGGGGTTCTTCACGGAGAAATAGCCCACTTCATCCGTGGCCCCATACTCGAATCCCTGTTTGAGCCCCGCGCCCGCGAGGAAGCAAGTGAATCCATCCGGGTGATGGTCTCGGCCCGGGGCGCCTACCCCTTGCGTGGCGGGACTACGGCCGAACTCGGTGTTCCAAATGAACAGGGTGTCCTCGAGGAGCCCGCGCTGCTTCAAGTCTTGGAGGAGCGCTGCGACCGGTTGATCCATGGTGGCAGCTTGCGCCTCGTGGTTTTCCTTGAGATTCTCATGACCGTCCCAATTGATTCTTGGGCTGCCAAAGGACCCTCCATTCAAGATCTGCACAAAGCGCACGCCTCGTTCCAAAAGGCGGCGCGCCAGCAGGCAATTGCGTCCAAACCCGCGAGTGCTTTCGAGATCCGCTCCATAGGCGCGCTTGGTGGATTCTGATTCGCCCGATACGTCGAGCGCCTCGGGGACACTTAACTGCATGCGCGCCGCCAACTCGTAAGAGCGCACGCGCGCGAGAAAAGCGGATTCGCCGGGGTTTTCTTGCGCGAATCGGTTGTTCATCCCGGCGAGAAGACGCAGGCCGGCGTCGCGTTCACTTGACCTCAATGCCGCGGGGGTCTTGAGATCGGGGATCGGTTCCGGGGATTGCGTTCTGAAAGCCACTCCCTGGTGGTTTGCAGGAAGAAAGCCAGAGGTCCAGTTGATGGTTCCACCAGCAGGCATGCCTCGCGGATCTGGCAAAACGACAAATGTCGGCAGGTCCTCGTTTTCCGTTCCCAAACCGTAACTCATCCAGGAGCCCATGCATGGAAAACCATTGAGCGTGAATCCCGAGTTCATTTGGAACGTGGCGGGTGTGTGGTTGTTGCTCTTGGCGACCATCGAATAAATGAATGCCGCATCATCAACGCATTGGGCCAGATGCGGCAGCAGACTGCTGACCCATCGTCCCGAGCGTCCGTGGCGCTTGAATTCGAAGGGGCTTTGCATGACGTTCCCCGGTTGCCCGAAGAACCCCTTGTTCTCGCCTTTGTTCACGAGCGGCCTGCCGTGATGCCGGCCCAGATCTGGCTTGTAGTCGAAGGTGTCGAGGTGGCTGACTCCTCCCGCGCAAAATACTTGCACAACCCTCTTGGCTCGTGGAAGGAACGGTGGGGGCCGGAGGGAGCGCGGCGTCTCAGGCCCGGCGGTTGCGGCTTGAGCCTCCTGTTTGAGAATCCAGGAGAAGGCAAGCCCTCCGAGGCCGCCCGCGGCGGTCCACAAAAAATGACGCCGAGGCAGGAGCAGGGACGGAGCGGTTGCATTGCGGATTTCGTTCATCGATCCCCAGATTCTAAGGCCGATTGAAAGCGCGCCGGATATCTTCGATGCTCACTCCGAGGGTCCGTCGGCTGACGCGATTCAGATCGGCCTCTGATCCCTTGAAATGGAAGGTGCGGCTGATATGGGTCAGCGAATCGCCCGGGGGCAGCGCCGCTGCTTTGGAGGAGGTTTCCAGTTCATAAAACGGGCCAAGAGGTTTAGCGCCAGGAGTCGGAGGCCCATCGTTGTAGCTGTTCACCACGTCTCCCTTGAACGGTTCTTTCTGAACTTCCCACATCGAATTCACATAATCGACCGCCAGTTTCGGGATGCTGAACTGGACCAGGGTCAAGATTCTTTCCGACGGGTCATAGCTCCCGACCAACGGCTTTGCTCTGGCCGGACTCAGACCAATCTTTCCGCGCTGCTGCCCATCGCCCTTGAAAAAGATGACATCCCGGGCGATCTGCAATCGATCGCTTGGTATCTTTCCAAAATAGCTGTCATTGACCACGGGGCCAAGCTTGGAATCCGGCCCCCTTCGGTAGGGCAATACAACGGTCGTCTGCGGCCCTGGGTTCAGCATTCCCAAAATCCAGATCGAAAGGAGCCCCGTCTGTTTAGTCCAAGCCGCCGGTCCGGCATTTTTGAGGGTATTCCTGGACTCGTAACCCACGAACTCCAGCGTCGAAAGGTCCGCCACTCCCAAGAGCGACGAGACTTTGCCTCGGGGCAGCAAGGTGATCTTTCGGTCAATCTCGACTTGAAATCTGAAGCCGGAGTAGTTTTCGAATTGCGCCGAATGCTGGAATTGAACGGATTGAGGTGTCTGCTTTTTTATCTCGTATCGGTCGGTGTCGACCACGGGCGGTGTCTGCCAATGAGCGAGGTCGAACGGGTCCCCTTTCTTGAAAAAGATCGAGAACTGTCCGCCTTCCGGGCCCATCCAAAACCGTTCTTCGCCACCGAAGGCGTTGATGTGCCGCTGGGGTTTTCGGGAAGCAATCAGATTCCTATTGATCCACCCGAAGCTCGTCCCCGATGGGCCGGATGCCGTTGATGTCATGACGCGCCCCTGATACGAGGGGACGACAGCAATCTGGGACTTTCCGCGAGTGTCAGACAAGAGCAGCACTTCCACATGCTGGCGCATAAAGGCGAGATCGTCTCCGAAGGTTGCCGCGACGAGTGAGTCAGGCATAATCAGGCTGGCGCTGAGCGCCGTGATCGCTGCGAACGCTGCGAACGCTGGCTTTAGGGGTAGCATCATGGCCTAACATCTTAGTCCATGGCTCAGCGAACGTAAACGAATTCCGTGCTGTTGAGGAGCGTCCAGCATACGATTTGAAGTCCAAAAGCGCTCGCTGCCTTCAACGCCTCCGCCGATTCGGTCGGAGTTGGCGGGCGGCCCAGGCAGTCGTCATAGGCTGCCCGCACCTGTGCCTTAAGAGTGGCGTTCGGCATGTGAGCGAGCCGCCGCGCCATGCTTCGGGCCATGCGCTGCGAAAAGGGGCCGTTCATGATGCTGAGCGCCTGAAGCGGTGTGGTGGTCACTCCGCGTTTCGGCGTTTTGAATGAGGGATCGGGGCAGTCGAAGCTGTCTAGCATCGGATCTTTTCCAGAATTGACATTCATTCGGTAGATCGTTCTGCGGGCGTGCCCCGGTTCCTCCCGGTCGATTGGCAAATACATCTGGGTGGGGAATTTGATGAATTCAAAAGCGCGGAAGCTAGGGCCTCCCATGGCGAGGTTCAACTCGCCGCCCAGGGCTAGCATCGCGTCGCGCAGCGCTTCCGCCTCCAACCGCTTGGGGGCGAACCTCCAAAGCAGAGAGTTGTCCGCGTCGATCTCCCTCCCTTTTTCACTCCCTGTCGAAGACTGGCGGTAAGTCGCGGAGCGAACAATCAGCCGATGCAGTTCCTTGAGATTCCCGCCGGAGTCGATCAGCCGGCGCGCCAGCCAGTCCAGAAGTTCGGGGTGGGATGGCTTCGAGCCTGCCTCGCCCAGATCGTTCGGAGTCGCGACGATGCCCTGCCCAAAATGGTAGTGCCACAACCGGTTTGCCATGACTCGCGGCGGCAGCGGATTTTTTGGGTGGGTCATCCAGAGGGCCAGGCGGCGTCTGCGCTCCGCCTCCGGGGCGTCCGCCTCAAGCCCTAAATCGCCGGCGGAGGCGGCCAAGGCCGAAAGTGCGCCCGGCCGGACGACCTCGGCTATCTGCGTCACGTCGCCCCGCAAGAGCCGGTGAGCCGTGGGGGGTTGCACGCGCTGGCCGATGTAGGAAACAGGGAGCTTCCTCTCCAGGCTCGAGGCGGCTTCGCTCGCCCGTTTTTGGGCTAATTCATGCGCCACGCGCTCGGATTTCTCCGCGTCACTCAGAAGAGAGTCGATCCGTTCACGCGCGACTTTGGACGGATCTCCCCCTGCCTCGGATCGAGCTCGTTTTTCGACACGGGCAATCTCTTTCTCGTTTGCGGCGGCCTCCGCTTTAAGACGACTGATCTCCCTTCTGATGCCCGCGAGATCATCCGGTTTGATCACGGGGTGTTCCCCGTGCCGAACGCCGTCGAACACGGCTCGGAAGCTGTAATAGTCCCCGTGGGAGATCGGATCGAACTTGTGGGCATGGCAACGGGCGCAATTGACGGTGAGACCCAGGAATGTCTGTCCCACCACGCTGACGAGATCTTCCATCTCCTCTTCGCGAGTGATCATTCTTTGGGTCTTGTTTGCTTGATTGCTTCCGGGCTCGTCCCACGGCCCGCAAACGAGCAGCGAGGTCGCGATCATGCTTTCCGGAGTCACGGGATCCAACACGTCTCCAGCCAATTGCTCGCGAACGAATTGATCGTATGGTTTGTTGGCATTGAAGCTGTCGATCACGTAGTCCCGGTAGTGCCACGCGTTGTCGCGAAGTTTGTCGTACTCGAAACCGTTGCTCTCCGTGTAACGGGCCACGTCCAGCCAGTGCCGCGCCCAACGTTCGCCGTAAGCCGGGGAAGCCAGCAATTGCTCGACTCGACGTTCGTAAGCGTCGGGCCTCGGGTCCTTCACAAACTGGTCGATCTCTTCGCGCGATGGCGGCAGCCCCCGGAGATCAAAGCTCAATCGCCGCAGCAACATGGGGCGGCTGGCCTCGGGAGAAGGCCGAAGGTTTGCTTTCTCCAACCGGGCCAGAATGAACGCGTCGATCGGGTTCTTGAGCCAGTGGACCTCGCGCACGGCCGGCACCGGCGGAGTGGAGAGAGGCCGCAAGGACCAGAGTCTTTGAGCCTCGGTTTCCGCGCTTTTGGCCAGGGAAGCAGCGTGGAGCGCCGAGGCGAACGAGCCGCACGCGATCAAGAAGGAGAGAGCCGCAAGCATTCTCGCCGCCTTCCTGAAATTCAACGGTCTGGGGGAAGGAGCATCGGTCGAGTGAGGGAGCATGCCGGGTTTATTGTTCTCGAACCTTCGCTGATATCCCTGAAAGAGTTCACGGATTCCCAGGCTGCGGGGAAAGCTTCAGGGAGGGGATCGATTTAAAATTGCCCTCTTCGCAGCCTTGCACAAACCCTTCCGTGACCGATTTCAACTGCTCCCACCTTTTCCGGATGGCCTTGGATTCCTCCACGGTCACTTGGTTGTCCCCGGTAGAGTTCGCGATCACGGAGAGCAAGTCCGCAAATTCCTGGACGATGCTGTTCGCGGCAGGAATCACCGCATAGGGATGCGGCCATCGGGCCTTGGGATTCTTGATGAAGAATCCGCCCGCTCGCTCGCACACCCACTGCACGATGCGTTCGTCTTGCGTCGAATTGTGCAGCGCCTCGATGCGGTCCAAGGGATTTGTGGACCCGCTGCCCGAGGCGTCATCGGAGGGTTCGGCCCACTTATAGATCAGAGACAGCGACAGGTTCAGATCGGATGCGATCTGTTTCGCGCTCGTTTTCTGAAGGACTTCGTGAAGAAGTTCGTGTGAATGCATGATGTGAAATGCCTGCGCTAGCTTAGCTCAAGTCTTTGGCGGACGAACAGACCCCTTTTTGCTCCCTTCATAAACTTGGCGCAAGAAGCATCTTCGGACCTCAGAATCGCTGGAGTGCATCCACAAGTTGTCGGTGAATTTGGCTGGCAGCCCGGAGCGCGGTTGTGTGCGAAGCACCAGCCGCAGCAGGATCGGCGTGGCTGCGAGCCTGAGATACTGCTGCGACTGGCTTTCAGCACAGCCGCGCTCGATCACCGACAACGCGTGGATGCACCGGAATTGCTGGGGCCATTTGGGAAAAAGGAATGGAGTGTTCGGCTGCCGCAAAGCCGTGACCAGGCAATACTCGGTAGGGCTGCGCCGCCGCGCCCCCGCAGAGGGACGGGCCACCGGGGAGTTGCCCGAACGCAGAGCGGCCTTCAATCTTTGCTAGAGCGGCGGTGCAGGAACTTTTTCCAGTCCTCAGGCGTGTCCACATCCTCGAGAGGACGCAACGTGGAAGTTTTTAATTTCCGAAGATCGGCGCGCGCCAGCGTCTGCTCTAGAACCCGCGGTGTGCTCCAGTCGATTCCTGAAAACAAGGAAGGCTGGGTCTGATTCAGGCCTATCAACCAGTAACCTCCGTCCAAAGCGGGTCCCAAAACCAGGTCGTGCGTTTCGAGCAAGCGCCACGCTGCCTCGACGTCCATCGAGGAGACGTCTGGACAATCCGAACCAATGACCACGACGCGGCTGGGAGCGGGCTGAAGCTGCTGCGCGAAACAGCGGGCCAGTCGCTCCCCCAAATCGCCTGAACCTTGTGGCGCGGTCCGCCAACCGGGTCGCAGCCACGATTGTATCTCTTGGAGGGCGTCGTCGGGAGAAAACTGCACGGTGACGTCTTGAAATCCGGCGATGGAGGCGAGCGTGGCGTCTGCCAATACCTGATAGGCCTCCAGTGCCTTGGAATCGCCGAGCGTTCGGGCCAAGCGTGTTTTGACCAAGCCAAGCCTCGGGGCTTTCGCGAACAACACAAGTCGCTTCGCTGGGTGTGAATGCATGGGGGGATTGCGTTATATGGAGCCGCTCAAGGCAGAGCGTGCTTGGAGTCGGCACAGGCTGATGCCGCGTCAATCATGATGAGTGTTCGTCGAGTTGGATTTTTCCGTGTGGGCTGAAAGAGGCAGCGTGAAGTAAAAGACGGCCCCTTTGCCAAGCTGGCTTTCGGCCCAGACATCGCCGCCGTGGGCACGAATGATGTGCTTCACGATCGAGAGCCCGAGCCCCGTGCCTCCTTGTTCGCGGGACCGGTCGTTATCGACTCGGTAAAAGCGCTCGAAGACGCGCCCGATAGAAGCCTCCGGGATGCCTTGGCCATCATCGGAGACGGAGACGCGCATACAGCCATCCTCGGTAATCGCGGCGCGGACGACGATCGTCCCTCGTTCCCGGCCATATTTGATCGCGTTCTCGACCAGGTTGACAAAAACCTGTTCGAGTCGGTCGGCGTCGGCATGGACGGTTGAAGACTCCGGAAGTTCCACTTTTATCGTGATTTGGCGCTCTTTCGACTTCCCGGCCAGATCCTCCAAAACCTTGTCGATGACGTGCCTGAGGCTAACCGGTTGAGGGTTCAAGAACGCGCGACCGGATTCGAGTTCTGAGATCGCAAGCAGATCTTCGATTAGATACGTCAAGCGATTCGCGTTTTTTTCGATGGTCCTCAGGAAGCGAAGGGCCACCGCCGGATCATCCTTCGCTCCGTTGAGGAGTGTTTCAACATAACCTGTGATCAACGACAACGGCGTGCGGAGTTCGTGACTGACATTTGCCACGAATTCTTTTCGAGTTCGCTCCAGTTTCTTGAGTTGAGTGTTGTCGTGGAACACGAGCAGCACACCACCCTTCAGCTTCGCGGGTTCCGCGACGACAACTCCATTCACCTGAATGACCCGCCCATCCGCCTTTCCCATCTCGATGTCCTCGGAAACTTGAGCCCCTCGTTCCCTGACGCGGGCCGCCAGTTCGACGATCTCATGCCGGCGAGTGAATTCGATCAGGGGCCGTCCCAGAGTGGCATGATCGATGTCGCAAAGACTGCCGACGGCCGCGTTGGCGAACTGCACTTTGTCCGCGCCATCGACGAGAATCACTCCATCGGTCATGCTGTTGAAGAGCATGTCCTGCCGCGAGCGCAAGAGATCCATCTCGCTCAAGAGATCGGCGGCCTGAGCTTCGGCTCTGGTTTTTGATGCGCTGATCTCCTCGCGCAACCTTTCGGCGCGCCTTTTCCAGTGAAGATGCCAGGCCAGGCAGACGGCCAGTGTGACAAAATAGGTCAGCGGCCACATAAATCCAGGGCTGTTCGCCAGCCGCGGCGAAGACTCGCGAACCGCTATGATTCGACCATTCGATAGCCGACGCCGCGGACGGTTTCCAGGTAGTGCGCCGCCTTGCCGAGTTTCTCCCGCAACCGTCGCACGTGCGTGTCCACGGTTCGAGTGTTGATGTCGACTTCATAATTCCAGACGTCCCGCAGCAATTGATCGCGCGACTGAACGCGTCCCCGTCGCTGGGCCAGGAGGCAAAGCAGCTTGAATTCCGTGGACGTGAGATCGATCGTCTCGGATCCCACGACAGCCGTGTGTTCCGGAATATTGATCTCGAGAATGCCGAGCCGAATGATCTCCGTTTCCTCCGAGGCCGCCAAACGCCTGCGCAGCAGTCCTTTGATCCGCAGGACCATTTCACGGGGACTGAATGGCTTGGTGAGATAATCATCAGCCCCCAATTCCAGACCCACCACTCGGTCCACTTCGCTGCCTTTCGCGGTGAGCATCAGGATGGGAATCGAGGCGGTGCGAGGATTTCGCCGAAGTATTTTTGTGACCTCGAGGCCGTCCACGTTGGGCAGCATGACATCCAGCAGGATCAAATCGGGCATGTCGGATTGGGCCTTGCGAAGGGCCTCCTGGCCGTCCGTTGCGGTCAGCACTTTGAAGCCGGCGGCTTTCAAGTTAAAGGCCGCCAATTCCACCGCATCGGGCTCATCATCGACGATCAGAATTCTTTGAGTTTTCATGGGTCACAGCCGTTCGAGAGAGAGGAGCGTTCAGCGCCAGGGCCACCTGAAGGAGTCGCCGCCGGCGCAACGAACGATTGTTGTCGGAGGCCCGGATGCAACTCGATCGCCGGCCACCGAACGACTGTGGGCACGAACACCGCCATCGCGAGCCCTGGCCTGTCACGAATCGGCCTTCCGGGCGGCGTGCCGGATGTCTCTTGCCTCGTAAAGGAAGACCACTTCCTCGGCAATGTTGGTGGCATGATCAGCGATTCGCTCCAGGCTTTTGGAAATTGTCATCAGGTGGAGGCATCTGGAGATGCACTCCGGTTTTTGGATCATGAAGTTCGCCAATTCGCGTTGAAGCTGCTTATTCAGTGCATCCACCTCCTTGTCCAATGGAATGACGGCGCGGGCCTTTTCGGGGAGCCTGTTCACAAAGGCGGCTAATCCGTCGTTCAACATGTCCAACGCCATGGCCGCCATGCGCGAGATGTCCGTGTAAGGTTTTAATTGCGGCTCCTGCCCCAGTTCAATGGAGCGTCGCGCAATCGTGGTGGACTCATCTCCAACCCGTTCGAGATCGTGGGAAATCTTCATCGCGACGGTGATGAGCCTCAAGTCCGAGGCCAGCGGGGCTTTGGCCAGCAATTGGATGGCCATCTCATCCACCTCGATCTCGTGGCGGTCGATCTCGTTGTCATCCTGTTTGACCTTTCGTGCCAGATCGTCATCTCGATCTACAAGCGCCCTGATCGCATTGCGCACGGCGGCGGTGGCCAGACTGGCCATGGTCAGGAGATTCTCCTTGAGTTCGTCTAGTTCCTTTTCGAAGTGTGTGTGCATGCGGTTTCCAAGCCAAATGCTGGCAGGCAGGGGTCTCCCGTCGCGGCGCAAGTTCGCCAACCATGAGCCACGGCAGGGGAGAGGGCGCTACCCAAAACGTCCGGTGACATAATCCTCCGTCTGTTTCATCGAGGGATTCGTGAAGATGGTGGAGGTGGCGTTCATCTCGATGAGATCACCCAGATAAAAGAAGGCGGTGTGGTCCGAGATGCGAGCCGCCTGTTGCATATTGTGCGTGACAATGACAATGGTGAATTCCTTCTTCAAGTCCAGGATCAAATCCTCGATGCGCGCGGTGGCGATGGGATCCAGCGCCGATGCCGGTTCGTCCATGAGGAGGATTTCCGGTTGGATGGCGATGGCGCGGGCGATGCACAAGCGTTGTTGCTGCCCTCCGGACAAGCTCAAGGCGCTCGTGTGCAGCCGGTCCTTGACCTCCTCCCAGAGGGCGGCTTGGCGCAAGCTTCGCTCGACGATGTCGGCCAGCCTCGAGCGGGCACGGGTTCCATGGAGCCTCAGGGCGTAGGCGATGTTTTCGTAGATGGACTTGGGGAATGGGTTGGAGCGCTGGAAGACCATGCCCACGCGTTTGCGCAACTCAATGACATCGACGTCGGCGTGATTGATGTCTTGTCCGGCGATCCTGATCTGGCCGGTGGTGCGGACATTGTGGATCAGGTCGTTCATCCGGTTAAAGCAGCGGAGCAGGGTGGACTTGCCGCACCCGGATGGCCCGATGAAGGCGGTGACCATCCTTTCTCGAATCTCCATCGAAATGTTTTTGAGTGCCTGGGTTTGGCCGTAATGAAGCGCCAATGCCTCGGTCTTGATGAGGGGTTCGGCCGGCGGCCCGGGTTCATTCCCCGGGGCTGGGGCACGCGCGGCGGGCACGACTATCGGGCGATGCGTTGTTTCCATTTCGGGATTCGTGTTAATGGGCCGCCACTCTCATTTTTCGCCTCATCCGGGCACGGATCAGAATGGCGACAAAATTGAGAGCCAGTGTCAGCAAAAGCAACACCAGGACCGTCGCGTAAAGAATCGGGCGCGTCCGTTCGATGTCCGGCGATTGGGTGGATAAGATGAACACATGGTAGCCTAGATCCATGAACTGGTCCGTCAACGCCCTGGGTAGCGAGGCCATGTAATAGGCCGCCCCCGTGAAGAGGATCGGCGCCACCTCGCCAGCGGCCCGGCTCACGGCAAGTATGCCGCCCGTGAGGATCCCTGGCATGGCCTGGGGGATGACGATCATGACGATCGTTTCCAGTTTGGTCGCGCCCAGGGCGAGGCTTGCTTCCCGCAGCCCCGGGAGGATGGCTTTCAGGGACTCCTCCGTGGCCACAATCACCACTGGCAGCGTCATGACAGCCAGGGTCAGAGAGGCCCAAAAGATCGCGGGTTTTCCCCACACAGGTTCGGGGCGGTTTGGCAGCAGAAACTCGTCGATTCCACCCCCGATGAAGTTGATGAAGAAACCGAGACCGAAGAGGCCGAAAACGATGGAGGGCACTCCCGCGAGATTGTTCACCGCGCCGCGGATGATTCGGGTGAACAGCGATGTGGAGGAGGCGTATTCCGTGAGATACACGGCCGTGATCACTCCTATCGGGAGGACGAAAAGGGTCATCAGCATGACCCGGGCCGTCGTGCCAAGGATCATCGGGAGGACGCCCGCTTGATCCACATCAAACATGCCTTGGGAGGTTCCCGAAGTGACGAATCGCCACGAGAAGCCGGCCCATCCGTGCCAAATGATATTGCCAAGAATGATCGCGAGGATCGCGAGGATCAGGAGGGTCGCGAGACCTGTCAGTCCGCCGAACACAAAGGAAGCCACGTCCAAGGAGGACTTCCGGAAAGGCCGCGATAAATCCTTCCGATCCGAGCCTTGAGAGGGGACAGAGGAGGATGCGGTTGGCATTAGCGCTTGCCCTCCAGCCGGCCCTTGAGACGGTGTATGATCAGATCTCCAGCGAGATTGGAGAGAAACGTCACCACGAACAGCAAGGTCCCAATCATGAACAGCATGCGGTAGTGGTGCCCTCCGAATACGGTCTCGGCGAGTTCGGCGGCGATGGTGGCGGTCATCGTGCGGGTTGAGTCAAAGACGCTCCAAGAAACGATGCTCGCATTGCCGCTGGCCATGAGGACCACCATTGTCTCGCCAATGCCTCTTCCGAATCCAAGCGCCACGGCGGCGAAGACGCCAGGGATGGCGGCGGGGAGGACGATCTTCCACGCGGCCTGCCAGCGGGAGGAGCCCAAGGCCAGCGCCGCTTGTGTATAACTGCGCGGCACGCTGCTGAGAGCGTCTTCAGCAATGGAAAACACAACCGGAATGATCGCCAAGCCGAGCGCGATTCCGGCAACGAACGCGTTCAATCGGGATTGGTAGCCGAACAAGTTTTGCATGACCGTGGCCAGGACGATCAGCGAGAAAAACCCCAACACAACCGAGGGGATCCCCGCGAGCAATTCTATGGTGGGTTTAAGCCATTCCTTGGTCCGCGGGCCAGCCAACTGAGAGACATAGATGGCCGCCCCGAGCGCCAGGGGCACCGCGAACATCAGCGCGACGAGCGTGGCCTTCAGGCTCCCAATCACAAGGGGAATGATGTTGTATTTGTGGATTTGAGAAACAGGCTGCCAGATGAATTCAGCCCGGTCGTATCCGGTCCACTGGTGTGGCTTGAGCAGATAGCGCCAGGCCGTCGTGTTCACGTCCGCGTCCTTGTCTTTCGGCGCCTGCTGCGCCCCCTCGATTTTCAGCGCCATGAGCTCTTGGAGAGTCTCACGATCCAGTCCGGCGAGTTCCGAGTCGGTGAGTCCGAGATACTCTTTCAGCTTTGGCTTGGGAATCGAATCCAACTTGTCGACAGGTATGGTCTCCTGTACCAGGGAGCTGTTTGTCCGGCCAAAAAAGATGGGCAGAGCTTCCCTTCCGACAAACAGGAAGATGAGGAAAATCATCAAGATAGCCGAGAGGGACACGAGGAAGATTCCCCGCTCGACGAGCCACTCCAGTGGGCGCGCGCGGTGGCCCCGCTGGAGGCCCATCCAGCCGTGCGGCCGATTCACGCTTGAGTTGCGGTGAGGCACGGTGGAGGGCCGAGGGGATCGCGCAAGGATTCTCCCACGCTACTCTCGGAGCGCCTTCGGCAGCGGGTAGTAACCCACTTCCTTGACGACCTTCTGTCCTTCCTCGCTGCGAATCCAGTTGAGGTAGGACGCCATCTCGCCCTTGTCGAGGGCGGGGTTCACGTAAATAAACAAGTGCCGCCAAATCGGGTAGGTGCCTTTGATCACGCTTTCCTCATTAGGTTCGATGGCGGGCGATCCATCGTCCTTCTTGATCGCCAGATGTTTTGCTCCAGCCCCGTAGGCGGCGCCACCATAGCCAATGCCGTTCTTATCTTTGGCCACTGCCTGGAGGACGGCGGCCGTGCCGGGCATGGTCTGGGCGCTGGCCACAAAGTCCTTGTTTTGAAGGACGTGTTCCTTGAAGAATTCGTACGTTCCCGAACTGTTCTCCCGGCTGTAGACGGTTATAGGTGCGTCCGGCCCGCCCACGTCTTTCCAATTTTTGATCTTGCCCGTGAAAATGGCTTCGAGCTGGGGCAGGCTCAGTTCCTTGACGGGGTTGTCGCTGCTCACGTAGACAGAGAGGCCGTCCAGGCAAACTTTGTACTCCGTGGGGCGTTTTTTGAATGCCTTGAGACACGAGGCGATCTCCGTGGCTTTGATCTTCCGGGAAGCGTTGGCAATGTCCGTGGTTTGGTTCACGAGAGCGGCGAAGCCCGTGCCCGAGCCGCCTCCGGTGACCTGGATTTTCGTCCCCGGATTCTTCGCCATGTACACTTCAGCCCATTTTTGGGCGAGGATGACCATGGTGTCCGAACCTTTGGCGGTGATTGTGCCGGCTTGGGTGGAGGAAAGGATACTTGCCGCCACGAGGATGAGGATGGATCGAAGGTGTGTCATATGTTCGAATGATTAAAGTGTGCCTGGCTCCGCGCTCAGCGCAGGGAGAGGTCCCGCCAGGAGGCAGGCGCGTTTAGAATTTCCACTGGGCGTCCATTTGAAGACGCCGCGCGCTTGCGCTGGAGCCGGCTGGGTTCTCATTGATGTTGTCGGTCAGCCACAGCGAGACCGCGAGCGTGAACGCGTCGAAAGGGGAATAACCCAGCCGAAGAATATGGCCGCGAATGTTGGTGCCGTTCACATATCCGGCCGTGCCGCCGGTTGTGTTGGCGATCTGAGTGTAGGCGTTAAAGTCCGATTCAGGGAACTCTTCGAACACAGCGTCGGCCTCCAGGTAGCGGTATTCGTAGCTGGTTTCCCAAAGACCTTTCTTGCCCGCCTTGCCCAGCGTGAGCTTCGCGGAGTAGCCGTTGTTGTGGTCGGGGGCCGCGATATTGTGGAGCACTTCGCCCGCCAGCGTGAGCGGCACCGGGCCTCGAGCCAGCGGGAAGCTGGGCAGGGTGTAAGTGACCGAGGCATCCCCGATGATAGGATAAAAGTTATGCAAGGGCGCATTCGCGGCGAGTCCCCCGACGCGTGTGTTGCCTTCGCCTATGTTGAAGATTCCGTTGGCCGGAGTGAGGTTTTCACGCCCGCTCAAAACGAGCGCACCAACCCCTGCGGTGGTCTTCCATGCAGGGCTCCATTTGGCTTCCCACAGCAACTGCCCGCCCAGCAAATAACTGTCCACGAGCTTGCCACTGCGTTCCTCGATCACGAATTGGCCGAGGTTGAGCTTCAAGTCGTGTGACTCGGTCGCGTGGATGATGAAGTGCTGGCCGAAGCCCTCGGGTGTGTAGTCCGGGTCGAACACGATCGGGGCGAACACGAGCGGGTTTTCCATCTTACCCAGCGTCAATGTCGCTGCCCAGTTGGCGTTGTCCACGGGCGTCCACCTCCCGTAAGCCTGATCCAAGGCAAGGCCCTTCTTGCTGGCGTTGTTGTCGAGAGTTTGGTTTGAGGAAATGGGGTTTCCGGGCGTGTCTCCGGCGCTGGCCAGGCGGATGCCAACCTCAAAGTTATCGAGCATAGTCACCGACGCTCCGAGTCGCAGCCGGTATTGCACTCGATGCCGGTCGAGCGCCTGCGGATTGCTCGCGGAGAATGCCTCGTAACGGCCACGCATATCTCCATTCCATTTGAAACTCGTCACCCAATCGGGAAGGCCGCTTTTCACCGCGTAAGCTTGCTTGAAGTTCTTATCGGATTCCTCGCGCAGTTCATTCGCCTCCTTGACGGTGAGGATCCCTTTGTTGACCAGTTTGTCGATCAGGGCGTCGTTGGACTGCCCGAGCACGCTCTGGGCGCAAGCGACGGAGGCCGCCACGCCGAGCGCGCTCAAACAGACGTGGCGATGGGGGCCGGCAGTATTACTTCTAAATGCTTTGGTCATGTTCGTTGGGGATTCGTGATCCTGGCAAATGCTGATCTTGATTCGTGACGGTTAGGAGACGCCATTGTGACAATTGTGTGACATTCAACATTGAGAGGCGCAAAAACAAACGTGTTCGCCCTTAATAAACCAATCATTTTAGGCCCGCGTGTTCGATCTCCAGACGGAGCGTGGCGAAACCATCGATTTCGAAGTGCTCCACCATAACATTCACCTCGCCTTCCGTGGTTTGCTCGTGGACTCCTTGGTCTGGCGTGGGGCCATGCCAGGTCCAGTTTTCGATGACGACATTTCCATCCACGACCACCCGGACTCCATCATCGCTCAAGGATTTGAAACGCCATCTGCCAGCTGGCATCAGGAGTCGGGTTGTGGCGATGAGTCCAAAATGATCTTTTCCGGGGCCCCGTCGAGTGATGGCCTCGGAAATCTTCATATCTCGCGGGCCTCCCCACGAGAACGGAAAATCCAACGCCGGGAGGGTCGCAGTCAGCGCTTCCGGGCCTTTTGCCAGCTTTCGCCAGTCCTCGAGATTCTCGCGCGGATCGATTTTCCAGGGAAAAACGGTGACCTTCCATTCCGTTGCAATGATGATCCCTTCAACGCGCGTGGCATAATCGTCCGCCACCAATGAAATGCTGTAAGGCGTCACTCCAGGAGATCCCCGAACTTGCAGATGAGCCGGCAGCCGCGCCGCGCCTGGCGTCACGGACGCTTCCACTTTCCCCGAAAGCACGCTGGACATCAGCGGTTTTTTGACGCCAAAAATCTCGTAGACGTGCGCCGTCGAGCTCGATTTTCCGTGGCGAACGAGAGGGCTTTCGTGATCCCAGGGGCCCCATTCGTGCATGATGATATTCTCCCGGCCGCGTAGATGGGGACGCGCGCCAACCGGCGATGTCTTGCCCTTGGTCTGAAACAAGGGAATTCGAGGGGTTGCTATCTTCCCTTGGTAACGGGGTTCGATTCCACGGGGCACTTCAAATTCCACTGCCTGTGAATGAGTCAGCTTCACCCGGTTGCCAAGGTACCGGTTGTTCGTGACCTGGTTGGCGCCCTCATCTCGCAGTTGCAACACGACCAGCTTGGAAGCTGCCGGGAGATTTGGGAAAGGCGTTTGGTTGTCGATTTGGAACTGATTCTTCGCGATGATATTTCCAGACACCCCGCGAGCATTGCCGGCGACACCGGGGAGTCGAAGCAAGGAGCGATCGTTGTCCCACCATAGATGGATGCCGCATTTGTTGTTTAAGAATCGGTTTCTGAAGATGATGTTATCCGCCGCGTGCTCCATGTTCACGGCTCCGCGCTCAAGCCCGTAGGCCATTCCGCCATTGCCAACGAATTCGTTTCCAACGATCAAGGTTTTTGAAGAATAGCCGCCCCACAGGCCGCAAATCGCGTTTTCCACGATCCGATTCTCCCCGAAGACGTTGCCTTCCGAGAACGTCATTTCGATGCCGTGCGCCGAGGCGTAGGAAAAATCGTTCCCGAACAGGACATTGCTGTTGCAGCCCAAGCCGCTCAGTTGCTTCGCGAGGGCTTCCGAGGGACGGATGAAATCGTCCACCTCCTGCCGTCCGGTTTCCCTGCGAAGACGCTCGCGCTCCTTCTCCATCCACACTTCGCCTATCGCCTCGCGTCCGGCAAATCCGAAGAAACCGTCCCCGCCATGCGTGGCGGAGTTTTCCACGAACACGTCATGATTGCATTGTTCGAAGCACAGGATTCCCGCCGAATCCTGGCCCCGGTTGTACACTCCCTCGACGTGGCCGCGGACGCAAAAATCAAAGGCGTTGCGGCTCACAAGATTGTCGCTGCTCCGCCACATGGCGAGCCCCCACCCTGATAGAAACGAGCAGTCGTTGTCATGGATCAATGCCTCAGAAACTCGGTCCAGGAGGATTCCGTTTTGTCCCCGGCGCACGCGGATTTCGTGGATGCGAACGTGCCGCGAGTTCTCAACGCAGATCGCGCCGCCATATTGGTCGCGCCATTTTGTTTGGTCGTTGTGATGCGGGAAAAGCCAGTCGCCGGAATCCTCGGCGGAGGGAGTCGAGTTCAAGCGTTGCCGGAAATTGTCGGAATAATCTCCTCCTCGAATAACCAAGCCGTCCGCGTCGGACGCCACGACCCCGTTTTTGAATCCGTAGACCCGGGCCTGTTCGAGAACAACATTCTTGCGTCCCAGAACTCTGATCCCGATTCCTTGCAAACGATCCCACGGGGTGTTGGGAGGCGCCCCTCGGAGCGCGGAGCCGGCTTTGAACCGCAGGATGAGGTTGTCCGACTCAACAAGAATGACGCCGTTGTGGTTGGTGTCTTGAATCACGGCTCCGGGAGCGATCTCGATTTCGCACGACTCCCTGATTCGGGTGTCGTCCGAGGCGATCCGCACTAATGGGAGGCGGCGCCCCGCTCCAGTTTCTTTCGCCGCGAGGCAGTCTGGCATCGCGATCCGCGCCACCAAAGCCAAGGCGACGAAGCTTCGGCATCGCAAGAGGAAGCGAGAGTCAAGCAAACCTGCGTGACATTTGTTTGCCAACCTCATTCCGGGCTCGTTTGCTCCCGTGATTAGTCTCCGCTCATTTGGGCTTCCTCTGGGTTCCCGGTTTGACGGCCACGCTGAGAAGATAATCGAGCAGATCCGCCGCCTCCTGAGCCGTGAGAGGCGCCAGCAAGCCTTCTGGCATGGCGGACAGGGCGGACGCGGTGGATTCCTTTACCTCAGCCAGCTTGACGACTTTTTCGGCCAGGGTTTCATCCCGCAAGGCGAATTCCGTCGTCGTGCGGCTCACGATGAAGCCGCTCAGTTCGGTGTCGTCGCGCAAGGTGACGTAGGTCGTCCTAAACTCCGGGGCGATGATTTTGGAGGGGGCGATGATTTGCTCGAGTAGTTGGCCGCGATCATAGTTCACGGCCAGCATCGGGATGGGAGGGCCGAATGCCTTTTGTGGCGCCTGCTCAGCGTGGCAGCGAAAGCATTGTGCGCCGCCGGAAAATAGTTCACGGCCCCGCTCCGCGTTTCCTTTCAAGGCGAGAACCTGGCGCGTATCCACGTCGTTGCCGAGCGTCTTCCGCCGCTGGTCCGGGGGCAGGAAGCGTTGAAACAGCTCGCGCCCCATGTTGTTGGGCGAGGTCGCCGCGGCTTTGGCCATCTCGAGGCGTGTCGCGGAATCGGCCACGGTTGTGGCGAGTGCCAGGCTTCCTTCCGTGGACGCCAGCAACTTCGCGATGCTCGAGGTTTTTTGCGGCCCTGCGAGCTGGGCAAGAAGCGGGGCCACCTCTGAATCTGATTTTTTGGCGGAAATGGTAGCGGGAGGCAGTGATGCGATCCACTCCCGGATCAACTTCATTCCCGCCTCGTCCACGAGACGCGATCCGATGTGCGGCATGCGCCCCCAGCTTTCCGTGGCGATGCGGTACAGAAGAGTGGATCTCCACGGGTCCCCCGGCGCGACAATCCTCGCATCGACGATGCCGAAATCCCCTCGGAGCGGTTTTTCATCGACCGTCCGCAGTTCCTTCAAGGGTTTGTCGTAGTTTAAATGGAGCGCCGCCATCCCGCCTCCTCCGAATCGATGACATCCCGCGCAATTGGAGTGAAGCCAGGATCGGGCTCGCCGATCGATTGGGGCGGAGGCATCGGTGGGGTGGACGAGTGAGTCGGAGTTGGCGCCAGGCTCCTTATGGACGGACAACGCCCCGAGTTCCACCAGGCGTTTCCGCTCCCCTGTCGAGTCGAGCTGGAGGAAGCTGAGAGTCATTGCGTCCCCCGCCCAGGCGTTATGGCAACGCAAGCATTCCGAGCGGCTCATGAATCGCCAGGGTGTGTGGCGCTCGCCTCCGGGCGCCGCTGGATCCTTCACCATGAGCACCTCGGAGCTGCCTTGGGGATCGACCAATGCGGCGTCGGTTTGATCTCGATTCCACTTGAAAGTGTGCGGGTTCCATGCTTGGCCGTCCCAGTGCAGCAACTGAGTTTCAACGCGTCTCCGGGATGCCGGCTTGCCGGCTTCCATGTCCAGGCTGAGGGTGCGGGCGAGGACCGTGTTGGCGGGAAAATGCCAGGTGCCTCCCGCGATGTTGCCGACGCCTCCCGCTGTGGCGATGACGTTGGTGCCGGGCAGTCCGAGCAGCCATTCTGCGACCGCGTGATCGTTCCACATCGGAGCGGCGGGATGATAGGGTATGGTGCCGGCTGCGGGGGTCAAAGGATTCATTGCAGAAAAAAGCCCCGTGCTGCTGAGTTTTCGAGGAAACGTGGCATTGGCGCGCGCCCCGGCGTTTGGCGCGAAACGATACAGGCCGCCGGCATAATCCAAGATCAACAGTTCATCTGCCCCGTCTGTGGTGAAGGCCGAAGGCTTGAGGGTTGTGTCGCACAATTCGTCGTTGGAAACCAACACGCCGTTCCGATGTCGAAGAGCCCAAAACCGGCCCGTCTCCCAATCGCCGTAGATATAAGCGCCGCTGAGGCGCGGAAGCCGCGTCCCGTGGTAGACAACTCCGCCCGTGACGCTGGCGCCATCCGTGTGGGAAATCGCTGCCAGGGGAGGCAGGATCGGCCCGGGGCCTTGAGCGACGTCGCGGCGCACGCTTGTATTGGGCCCTTCCGTAAGGGCCCATCCGTAGTTTCCTCCGCGCTCGATCCGATAGACCATCTCCCATTGTTCCCATCCCACGTCGCCGGCCCACAGATCGCCTGTTTTGCGATCAAAACTCATGCGAAACGGATTTCGAAAACCAAACGCCCAGACTTCCGGGCGAGCGTTCTTGTGATTCACAAAGGGGTTGTCGACAGGGATGGAATAAGGAATCGCTCCGTGCTCGCGGTCCACATCGATTCGCAGAATGCTGGATAACAGATCGCTGATGTCTTGTCCGGTCTTGTAGGGAGCATCGGGCGGATCCGGACTCGCCGCGTCTCCCGTGGAGATATAGAGGAATCCATCGTTCCCAAACGCCAGGGTGCATCCATTGTGACCGCCGCTGAGCCAGCGGATGAGGATTTTCTCGCTGGAAGGATCGATTTTCAGCGGCGAAAGGGAAGTCACCTTGAACCTTGAAACGACGGCCCCGTTCTCCCGGGTTCCAGGCTCGTTGTAGTTGACGAAGATAAACTGATTTGTGGCGAATCCGGGGTGGAAAGTGAAGCCCAACACGCTGTCGGTGGTCTGCCGGAAATCCTTCAACCAGAAGCCCAATTCGGGAGCCGCGTTGGTTTTCGCGGAGTCAAGAGTGTAGAAGCGGCCATTTTGCGTCGCTATCACCAGGAGTTTCGAGCCGGGCACGAAGGCTAAATCGAGGGGGTTCTCCAATTGAACGTTGGGAAAAATTCGTTCCACAGTGTAAGGCACGGGCGGGTAGGGGGAGCCGACGACCTTGTTCGAAACCCACGGCGCTCGGTTTGGAGCCGCCAGGGTTCTCGACGAGCCACCGAAGGAGAAAGCCAGCATGATGGCCGTGGCAAGAATCCATAGCCAAGGATTTCGAACGCTGAAGAGAGCGAGAGGGACCCACCGAATTGGAGTCGGATTCAAGGGCGAGTGCATGGTGTGTGCCCCATGATCGCAGGGAACGGGGATGGCCTGTCAAGCAGCGAAATGCCACCCAATGTGGCCAATGAGGACCACCGCACATGGTCGGTGATCAACACTAGGGTTCGACAACCGACCATTAAACCAATGATTAGCTCCTGTTTCCGGGCGGGAGCGCCAGGTCTTGATTCCACGCCGTTCCCTGTTTCCGGCATGGCGCCCTTTTATTCGTGAATGTCTCGAAAGTGTATAAAGTTGTCCCAAAAGAGGATTGCGGAATTGGTGAATGTTTTGTATATCGTTTCCCGCACAGAGAGAGATGGCATGACGGTCGCGGCGACATGCAATCGGAACTGATGACAGCGGATTAACCCAACAACTCAACTTCCATGAAATCCACAGCAATTATCTTAGGGCTTTTTGTCGGCTGCGCCACGGCCAGTGCCGCGATCGTTCTCCCTCCAGGCGCGACTTGGAACTACACAGTCACCAACCCGACAGGTGATTCGGCCTGGAACACCACGACGGGCGTTGGCGGAATCTGGGTGTCAGGAAGCGCCCCGTTCAGTAACCATGGATCGGGCGACTTCAGTTACACTCCCTCAGGCACGTTTTGGGCGGCCGATGGCAGCGATGGCGATGACCGTTGGCTTCGCCGCACGCTCGATATGACCGGATTCGATATTTCAACGGCTGCCTGGGACTTGGGCGTGGACAACGGTTTCAAGCTTTATATCAACGGAGCTTTGATTGCCTCCGCGAACGCCGAGGGCGGCACGCACCGATGGGAGTACACCGGAGGATTTGGCGGATTTTTGACGCCTGGGCTGAACGTGTTGGCGGTGGCGCTTGAAGATCACGGTGGCGCCACGGCATTCGACATGCAGGTTCGCGCGACGCCCGTGGTGCCAGAGCCGTCCACTTGGATTGCGGGTCTATCCCTTGCGGTGATGGCCGGGTCCCATTTGTTGCGCCGCCGTCAAGTTTAACGGGCGATAGCCCCAAAGGACGGTTCATTGGTTTTCCTGAGGTGAAACGAACCTTGGGGCTCCCGGTCTTGTGAAGCCACGTTGAATTCACTCACCGGAAAACAGGAAACTAATCCTGAAAATTATTCGTGGCTCTTCTGGACGCTCAATCCTCTTTCAAAAGACTTGAGAGGCAGACCTATGATTCCTTCCGTGACAGTGGAGAAATTCCATGTTTGTAATCCTGGGTGATGCGAGCCCGAGAACGGCAAACACGATACCTGATCAACGAAGCGCCTGAAGGATTGACACGCGAGCCGAGCCTCCCGGGAGAGGCTCCCGTTCGGCGAGCATCTTCAACCGCGTGAGGGATTCCGCATCAGCTTCGCTTCCGCTCCCCGCGGTTTTATTTTGCGATTCAGGCACCGCCGGCCTTCGCGTGGTTTCGTTGACGCTGTTGGATCGGTTGATCGTCGCTGCCCACCGCGCCGGTTGCGCGCCGCTGATCGTGGTCTCCACCGGCGATTTGCCTGATCACCGGCGTTCGCAAGCACTGGGAATCCCGGTGGAACATGCCCGGCTCGCGCCTCGAATCGCGGGGCCGGCGTTGGTGGCAAGCACGCGGCAATGGGTGGTGGCGGCCGATCTAGCTCAGTTGAGGCGTTTCGGCGGACGCTTGATCTCGACCGGCGGATCACTCTTGCCCTCGGGCGTCGTCCGCGAACTTCTGCCGCCCACCCCCTCTGGGGCGGCTCGTGGCCCACTCAACCGGGATGTCGATGGGACGGAATCGGTTGAATTGGAACATCTGTTGTCCTCCCTCCCGCGGACTTCTTCGGTTGGAGGCTCAGTTCCTGTCACGGACGGGGCGTCTGCTCGGATCGCGTCCGCTGCTCTGTGGGGTTCGCTGTCGAGCGCTTCGGATGGTCTTGTCGACCGCTGGTTCAACCGGCCGGCGGGGCGGTTGTTGATGTCTCGATGGCTCACGCGCACTCCTATCACTCCCAATCAGATCTCAGTATTCGCCACGGTGTTGGGAGTGAGTGCCGGAGCGCTCCTTAGCTCCGCAAGCTCTTCCCGCCGGTTGGCGGGAGCGATTCTATTCCAGTTTTCAGCCATCGTGGATTGCGTGGATGGAGACATCGCGCGGTCGATGTTTAAGGAGTCGGCGCTCGGGAAATGGCTGGATTTGGCGGGCGACCAGGTGGTTCACGCGGCGGTTTTTATCGGTATTGCCGTGGGTCTCAGCCGAATCGGCACGGGGCCATTTCTTTGGCTGGGGGCGAGCGCCGTTCTAGGGGGGCTCATCGCCTTCGCTGTGGTGCTGCGGGGAATGAAATCAGACAAGGCAGGCAACCACCGGCTCCAGCGTCTCATTGACGCGGCCACTAATCGCGACTTTTCGGTGCTGGTTCTCGCGCTTGAATGCGTGGGGCGCCTCGAGTGGTTCCTGTGGATGGCTGCGATAGGCAGTCACGCGTTCTGGGTGACGGCTTTGTGGCTGCAGGGCGCCGACAAGCGCGACCGCTCCTCCGCCTCATGCAAGTTGTGATCAAAGGGCTCTTGCTCGCGGCCGGAGCGGCGCTCTTCGCCTGGTTCGTGGGCCGGGTGGGATTGGAGGGCTTGGGCGCAGCTCTAGCGCCGCTCGGGTGGGCCGCGCCGCTGGTGCTGGCTCCATACTTTGTTGTTTACATGATCGATGCCCTAGCCTGGCGGTGGACGTTTGCGGGCCCGCTAACCGTCGGTTTTCCAAGCTTATGGGGCATTCGCTGGTGCGGCGAAGCAGTGAATGGACTCGTGCCGTCGGCGTATGTGGGCGGGGAAGCGGTCAAAGTGTTGCTTCTCAAGAGGAGGGGTGTGGACGCGGCTCGCGGCACGGCGGCGGCGATGGTCTCGAAATCCGCTCAAACATTGGCGCAATTGCTGTTCTTGTGCGCTGCCGCGACGGCTTTTCTGAGGTTGGCTCCAGACCGACCGGAACTTCGGGCAGGTCTTGTCGTTGTGCTTGGTGGCGGACTGGCCTCGGTGTTCGCGCTGTTCTGGATCCAAAGTCGAGGAATGTACGCAACGCTGCGGCAAGTCATGAGTTGGGGGCGATGGCGTCCGCAATGGTTAGAGGCCTCCCGCCAGCGAATCGAAGGTTTGGACGCTGCGATCACGAGCTTTTATCAGGTGCATCGGCGTCGATTCCTCGCGAGCACCGTCACGTATCTCGCCGGCTGGTTTCTCGACACTCTCGAGATCTACCTCGTGGCTCATTTGCTGGGTCAACCAATGATCTGGCGGCAGGCTTTCGTGGTGGAGGCCTTCGTGGGAGTGGCGAAGGTTTTGGGAATGGCCATTCCCGGATCATTGGGGGTTCAGGAAGGGGGGGTGCTTCTCGTGGGACGAGCGGTGGGATTGCCGGAACCATTTTGCCTGGCCTACGCCGTGCTGCGCCGTGCTCGTGAGCTGGTCTTTATCGGGTTTGGATTGATGCTGTTATACGGGGAGGGGATTAACCTCGGGCGGTTGCGGTCCATGTCGCGCTCCACAGATCTGTAGCCAATTCGCGGGGAGTTCGCTACCTTCATCGTCGTGAACGCTATCATCTATGCGGCTGGCCGGGCGACGCGATTGGGCCCCGCCTTTGCCAACTCCCCGAAAATCTTGCTTCCGATCGCCGGCAGATCCTTGCTCGACTGGCACGCCGAGCGCCTCGCCAGTGTTGGCGTCCGGCATCTCTTCATCGTCACCGGTCATTGCCGCGACCAGGTGACCACCCTGCTCCCGGAATTGTCGTCACGCCACGGCATCCGGCTCCATGAGATGCACAATCCTGACTACACCGAGGGCAGTGTCATCAGCATGAATGTTTCCCTCGCCGTCGTGGAACCTTCCCGCGAACCCGTGCTTCTGATGGACGGAGATGTGCTCTATGACGCAGAACTTCTGCGGCGGCTTCTCGTTTCTCCCCATCCGTCGGCGATGCTGGTCGATTTCGGAGTGAATGCGGTGGATGACGATCCCGTGCTCGTGCCCGTTTCCGGGGGGCGCCCGATCGAATTCATGAAGAAGTGGTCGGGCACTGCGGATCGCGTCGGCGAATCGGTCGGATTTTTCAAGATCGCCCCCGAGCACATCCCGTTGCTGGCGTTGGAATGCCGGGCTCGAACCTCGGGCTTGAGCCGCCGCGATTCATTGGATGAAGTGTTTCGCATGTTGGTGAAGGGAGGTGTCATCGGAATCGAGGATATCACCGGGCAGCCTTGGACGGAGATTGATTTCCCGCATGACGTGGCGTATGCCCGCGAAGTCGTGCTTCCCGCGCTTGAGGCCCGTGCTTCTGTGAGCGTTTGAGCGCCGGGAGACGTTGGAGCCGCCGCGGTGAGCCGCGCCACAGCCCGCCATCAGACTCGGGCGAGGCGGTCGGGCATCAAAACACGACGAGATCGTCGCGATGAACGACGACTGATCGGGATCCCGGGGACTCGGCGCACTGGCTGGATGAGAGTCGGGAGAGGCCCCGGGCAAACTCGGAGCCTTCCGAGTCACAGATTCGAACGACGTCCCCTTTTTCAAAGCAACCTTCGACGCGCGTGATCCCTGGGCGCAAGAGGCTGGTTCCGCGCTCGCGGAGCGCGAATTGCGCACCCGGATCCACACGGAACGTACCTTGAGGATGGTGAAAAAAGGCAATCCAACGTTTCCGCCCCTTCAAGCCCTTGCAACTAGGGGCGAACAAAGTGCCTTCATCCTCTCCGTCCAAGACCCGGCGAAGGACATTTTTCTTGAGGCCTGAGGCCACGACGAGAGGGATTCCGGCTCTCACGGCGATCTTCGCCGCGTGAATTTTGGTCGCCATGCCGCCAACCGCCGTGGCGCTTGCGGTGCCTCCGGCGGCCGCCTCCACGGACGCGTCGATTTGATCCACGCAGGAGACGGTCTTGGCTTGGGGCGTGCCGAAGTTTTCAATGAACCCATCGACGGTTGTGGCGATCAGAAGCAAGTCGGCCGGGAGCAGGCAGGCGACCAAGGCGGAAAGTCGATCATTGTCACCGAACTTCAGCTCGGTGACCGAAACCGCGTCGTTTTCATTGACGATAGGAATGATCCTGTTCCTCAGGAGCGTGACGAGAGTGTTCCGGGCGTTGAGATGGCGTTCGTGGTGCTGCAAGTCATCATGGGTGAGGAGAACCTGGGCGATGTTCAGATCATGCTGGGCAAACAGCCTCTCATAAGTTGCCATCAGGCGGGACTGTCCGATAGCGGCACAGGCTTGGAGCAACTCGAGTGAAGGAGGGCGTTTGTTGAAGCCCAGGACCCCCATGCCCGCCCCGACCGCGCCCGACGTGACGATTAGCACCTCTTTTCCGGTCTTTTGCTCCCGTGCCACCTGCGCGACCAATTGCTCCATTTGCTCGAAGTGAGGCTGTTTCTGGGCATTGGTGAGAACTCCCGTGCCCAGTTTAACCACGATGCGGGTGACTTTCTTGAACAATTCGGAACGCACGTCCGGAGTTAATGAACGCCGCTTTCAAAACGCAAACTCAATTCATCCCGAGCCCCGTTTTGGCGCCTGGCCGTTTTTGCTTTCCCGAAGCCGTTCCAGTAGCGAATCTCCTTTCATGCGACCCGAATCTCTTGAGTTTTTGAAAACACTGGTGAATACACCAAGCCCCTCCGGTCACGAATCGAGGGGGCAACGAGTTTGGCTGGATTATGTGACCCCCTTCGCGGATGAAACTTACTGGGATGCGTACGGAAACTGCGTGGCTGTTAAGAACAAAGGCGGAAGCCCTCGCGTGATGCTTGCGGCGCATGCGGACGAAATTGCGATGACGGTCAACTTCATTTCAGAGGAAGGGTTCATCTACGTCCGACGGCTCGGTGGAGTGGACGCGGCGATCACTAAAGCCCAGCGCGTCTGCATTCACTCCAAGAAAGGGCCCGTCAAGGGGGTCGTCGGCAATGTCGCGCCTCATCTCACCAAGTCGGATGGCGACCATAAGGCTCCCAAGATTCACGATCTTTTTATCGACATTGGGGTGGAGTCGAGGAAGGAGGCTGAGAAGCTCTTGCGAGTTGGAGATCCCATCACTCTGACCGACGAGTTCGACTTGCTGCGGAACGATTTGGCGATTGCTCGGGCCTTCGACAACCGCATTGGCACGTTTGCCGTCGCCGAGGCGATGCGGTTGCTTTCAGGCGTGAAGGGCTTGAACGCGGAGGTCTGCGCGGTCTCAAACATCATGGAGGAAGTCGGCTTGCTAGGGGCTCGGCAGATCGCGTATTCGTTGAATCCCGGGGTGGCGCTGGTGGTGGATGTGACGCACGCGACGGATTATCCCACGGTCAGCAAGCCTCAGCATGGAGACATCAAGATCGGCGGCGGTCCCGCTCTCACCCACGGCGGATGCAACCATCCCGGGGTGGTGGCCCAACTCGAAGCAGTCGCGAAAAAAGAGAACATCAAGCTGCAGCACGAGGCGATGTCGTCGTCCAGCGGGACGGACACGGATGTCATTTTTTGGACCAGAGGCGGGATACCGAGCGCGCTCATCAGCTTGCCGAACCGCTACATGCATTCTCCGGTGGAGCTCGTCAGCTTGAAGGATCTGCTTCGCATCCCGCAGCTCATGGCGGCTTTCTGCCGGTCGATCAAGAAGGGGCAGGAGTTCAAGGTTCACATCTGAACGTGGACCCAATGCCGCGTAACTTGACCGTGTGCGCGGAGCCCGCGGCGTCGTCCTCCCGTTTCGCCAACGCTTTCCAAAGGGCCGACAGCGGGTCGCGCCCCTCGAACCCTCACTTCTTCCGGACGGGAGGGGCGGCGGGTGAATTGGTCTTTCCCAGCGAAGGCAGCAGGACATTCAGCCAACCGCCTCCGAGCAATCCCGCGCCCTGTTTCAAGGCCACTTTGATCATCACGCCTGAAAGGTCGGCGACACTTTTGACGTTGCGGACGACTTCTTCCTTGAGGCCGAGGTTGATTTCTTTGGCTTGTCCGGGCGCTTTGAGGTCGAGGTAACGCATCTTGCCGAGCGTGAGGTTGAGCGTCTCGATGCCTAGGAATTCCATGCCCGCTTGCTGAGGCAAGTTGGTCCTCGAGTGAAGCGCTTCCAGATTGGTTCGTCCCGCGGCATCCCGGACGACGCTGATCTCGGCGACATTGATTCGAAGCAGTTTGATCTTCAATTGTTGGCGCGCCACGGCGTCGCGATCGTATTCCACGAAGAGTTCAGGGATTTCCACCAAGGTTGTTCCGCCAAATTCAGCCGGATTGTAAAGTTTGAAGCCCTCCATCCGAAAGGTGGGCGTGGACAAGCCTATTTCCACCTTGCCGATTTTGACGTCCATCCCCGTTTGCGAGCGAATCCGCCCTTCCATCAGCGACTTGGCGGCCGTGTCGAGGAGAAGGACGCCCGCAACCAGGAGTACCAGTGTCAGAATGAGCAGCCTGAAGGCCCACCGAAACAAGAGTCTCACAGCTTGCCTCCCCACTTTCTGCTGCGATACGCGCGCCCGTTCTTCATTCTAACCTTCCGCGTCGACTTCCAGATCCTCAGGCCGCACCTCGAGGCATTCGTCCTGATCCTCCCAGACGACCGCTTGAAACATGTCCAGGAAGCGTGGCACCATCTCTCGTGAAGCCACGACCAAAAGACGCTCAGCTTCTTGGGCTGCCTTTTCACACGCCGTCTCGTAATCGCCGGATTGTTGTCGCCGGAGATCATCCCAATGCGCGACCGCGTGGTGTTGGGCGTAGCTTTCGCCCCACTCCCCAATTTGTTTTCGTGCCTGATCCGGGAACTCAGAGAAAGGGACCACGGTCTCTGAGCAATGCTGGCACACGAGGCCGGAGTCGATGACATCCCGCGTGAACAGGGGCAGCAATGGGGCTCTGCAACATTCGGCCACGCCGTAAGCGCTGGGCACCGACACCAAGCGTTTGAACCAGATCTGTCGGTCGTGGCCCACCTGCGCCGCGAGGCGGTAGGCGCTTAGGAGAGGATGCGAGAGCCTCCATGCCCGGCCTTCGATCTGACCCAAGGTCTGGGCCATCCAACGCGCGAGAGTGAGATCGTCGAACCCTCGGAACACCTGGCTGTATTCCCGCCAAAGCCGATCCATCGGAGACTCGGAGTCTGATGACATTCGAATGAATGTAGGCCTATAAATCAAAAATCAAAAATCAAAAGTCAGGAATTCCGAGGCGCTGGCGTGCGAGGTCCTGCTGGCACTCTCTTCCCGCCTCGGGAGCGCCTCATCCAGGACGGGGCTTGAACAAACCGAATTTCGGCCCACGGATTCCATGAATCCAGCAGCCCCTGGCGGCGGCTCTGGTGCCGGCCTAGTTTTGATCGGCTCACGGCCGGTTGTGAGTTTCGCGGCCTGGATTACCGCAGTTTTCGACGATCTTCCACGCGCGTCGACGCATCGATTTGATTCCCTTCGAGGCGGATATCGCCTACTTGCTCCTCGATCTGGATGCCGACCGACTGGGTTTTCTCCGAGCCAGGGCGCGTGTCGCGAATGATATTGTTTCTGAAGACCAAGTCTTTGGCCGCTCCTCGGATACGGATCCCGGCGGCGGCGGATTTGACCCCATTGTTTTCGATGAGATTATCTTCGAACTGGTTTCGATGCCCAGCCATCCCCAGGGATTCATTCCGAAAAAATACGCCTTCCAAATGGTTTGCGCGCACCTCGTTTGCTCGCAGCAAGTTGTCGCTGTCCTTGTGGCCGATGGAGATTCCATGGCGTTTGTTGTCCTCCAGGATGTTTTTTTCGAACAAGCCGTGCCGCACTCGCCAGCACAGGAACAACCCATCCTCGCCGTTACGACGCGCCAAGTTTCCGCGCACAACGGGCCGCTGAGATCCGCTTCCAGGGTGAAGCCCTAGACCCGCGTTATCCTCGCTCACGCACTCTTCCACCAACACGTCGTTCGATTGCTGGAAACTGATGCCGTCGCCGTGGTAGTTCCGGATCGTGCATCGGCTGATGACCGCGCCAAAGCCGCGATATAGGAAAATGCCGGCGCCGCGGCATCCGTTGAGCCCGATATTTTCTTTCTTGTTACCGTCGATCGTCAAGTCCTCGATGCGGGCGCCTTCCACATGGTAGCCGCTCACCACTGGAAACACGGTGGCGGCCTGGGCTTTACCCGCCACCATGCAGTCGGCGTTGAGCGGTTTGTCGATGGAAAATGTGCTCCCATTTTGGCCTGTGATGCGCGCTACAGTGGTGTGGAATCCCCCAGAGCCTTGATCCCAAATGGCAACGCCATAGCCGCTTCGAAATCCCTCCGGATTGACCACGGTGATCTGTTCCTCGCCAAAGTCCCCATCCAACGCCAATGGAGAGACCGAGGCCTTGGCCTTGCGCAGGACGGTGGCTTCCTTGGAGCCGCGGATGGTGACGAAGGATCTGAGATGCAACGAATCCCTCATCTCATATTGGCCCGGACCAATCTCCACCGTGCCTCCTCCCAACCCCGCGATGTAATCCACCGCCGCCTGTAACGCGCGGTTGTCTGACCCCACGATATCGGCGTCCCGAATCCCGACCGTGATGCGCGGGAGTTGAGACATCTTTGAATGCATGGCCTTGGGAAGCTGGCGCTCATCCGGCTTCGGCGAAAAATCATGCTCGAGCGCGTCCGCCTCGCCCGGTAGCGGGGAAGCCCCGCACGAGAGCGCGATCAGGCTGAAGCAAAAACGGCGGATCCCATCGCTTTGATGTCTCCGCCAGCGGCGGACTGCTGCGATCAGATAAGAGCCCTGCACATGATTTGGAGAGGACTCGTTGAAAAGGGTTGCGCGGGACAAGGCTCCAAGAGCGGAGAGCGGTCGAAGTGCGCGATCGATTAAGGATTTGGATAGGGCGATCATAACAACGGATGGAGCGTGCCAACCATAGCCTTTCGCTCGCATGCGGCAATCGAAAAGGGTTTGCTCGACCAACGCAGGGTGGATGTCCAAGACCGTCCCGAATAGTTTAAGAAGTGGGCCGATCTCCAGGAGCTCCGTTTCCCGGATTGAAGGTCATGATTGAGCGTTGCGGAAAACACTGACGCATCAGCGACCGATGCAGCAGGAATTTGCCAAACGCCAAGCGGACGTTGCTGGCGCTTTCGCGGCGCGTGTGTGCGGGAGCATGATCGGCATGCGCCTTGAGACAATGATCGTGAAGTCCGATCAACCTCCTTTCTTCGTTGATTTTCGGAGCGCAGCGGGAATGATGAGTCTTCCAGTTTTCGATTCGGATCTCTGATGGATTCCCACCTGGGATCCAAATCCACTTGCTGTTGTGATTAGATCCGGCAAAATGCGCTTCGCATGGAGTGACGGACTTTCGGTCGTCGGATACGGCCTGTTGCCTTGAGCCTGCCGTTGTAGATTCGCCGAATTTTGGCGTCACATTCCTGGTAAGGGCTTTGCGCTCGTAGCTCAGTTGGATAGAGCACCTGCCTTCTAAGCAGGTGGTCGCGCGTTCGAATCGCGCCGAGCGCGCCATTTTTCCACCCGAGCGGGCTCGCGCCGATCATCCTTAATTCGGCAATTGATCCTCGTCGAGATTTGCAAAAGGATGGATGAGAAAGGTTTGACGAAGAGGGAGGCATGTCCCTTGTGGATCTGGTGGGTGATTCGGAAGTACTTTATATGTAGGATCTTGAGAAGATTCGCCAGGGGCTACTGCCGTTTTAAGGATCAAAAGAGACACACATGTTGACGATCGAAGCTTTAGGCTCACTCTTGAAATCGCATTCGGATGCCGCCGCCGCGGTCGTGGCGCCTTTTTCGATCGCGGGCCGAACGTTTCATTTCGGCCGGTCTCCGGCATTGATGGGGGTGGTCAACCTCTCGGCGGATTCTTGGTATCGCGAAAGTGTGTGCCTTTCACTCGATGCCGCTCTGAGAAGAGCCAGGGTCTTGGCGGCGCAAGGCGCGGACTTGATTGATGTGGGCGCCGAGTCGACCTTGCCCCACGCTGCCCGCGCCGATGAAGGGACGCAATCTTCCCGGGTGGTTCCATTCGTTCAAATCTTGCGTTCGGAAGGCATCCTCGTGTCGGTGGAGACCTACGATACTCGGGTGGCCAGGAACGTTCTGCGAGCGGGCGCCGCGTTGATTAATTTGACCGGCAGCGCGGACAGCGCCGACATTTACCGGGAGATTGCGGCGCACGACGCAGGTGTGATCATTTGCTGCGTGCAGGGCGCGAATGTCCGTGACGTTGTGGATTTCGATTTGGAGGCCGATCCAATCCTGGCCTGCAGAGACTATTTTGCCCGGGAGCTCGACAAAGCCAATGCGGCCGGTTTGACCAAGATTTTTCTCGATCCGGGCTTGGGTTTTTACTATCGGAACCTTCAGGATAGCGCCGCCCGGGTTCGGCACCAGATGACCGTGTTTCTGAATTCTTTCCGGTTGCGGACGCTTGGGTATCCCATTTGCCACGCCCTGCCTCACGCATTTGAGTATTTTGGGGAAGAGGTGAGGTCGGCTGAAGGATTTTTCGCCGTGCTCGCGGCCCTGGGTAAAACTGACTTGTTTCGGACCCACGAAGTTCCCCGGGTGCGTGCGGTCCTGGACACGATGGGAGCGTATCCGCAACCGCCATGATTCCGCGGCCAAACCAGCGATTGCGCCTTCGCGGAGCCGGGTGCTCCGCGCGTTTGACTTGCCTTTCCGCCGCGGTCATATTGATCCGATGAAAGATGACATTTCCCACCTGCTTGAAGAGTGGGATTACAAACCCGGCCAAGTGGTTGCCAGACGACTTCTGTCTGCCAATGGCAGGGAGATTATTCAACTCCGGATCGATCTGGGGTTGCTGCAGATGTACACCAGTGGGAGACCGGATGGGAAGAGGCCATTTGGGAAGGAGAGTTTGCTGGAACATTTTAAAGACGGCCTGGCTCGCCACAAGAAGGAGAATGGCGGAGATGACTCGAATTTCACGTTGCCTCCGGAGGACTGCATGAAACTGCACCAGGAAGCGTTGCAATACCATCATCGATACATTTGCCTTCTCCAACTCGATGATTTTGACAGTGTGCTTCGCGATACTCAAAGGAACAGGGAAGCGTTCGATTTCGTTGAGGAATATGCGGAAAACGACGAGCTTGCCTGGTCCCTCCAGCAATTTCGACCCCAGCTCCTCATGATGGAGACCCGGGCCACAGCGAGTCACTTGCTGAAATTAGAGAGCTTTGACGCCGCTATTCAAGCCATTGAGGTTGGCATACAGGAAATCCGGCAGTTTTTCAACGACCGCTCACGGTCGGATTTGATAGAATTCAGCGGGGAGATCCAGTCCCTGGAATCCTGGCTGGAGGAAGTGCGGGATAAGAAACCCATGACCGCTCGCGAGCAATTGGAAAAGGATCTCGCGGAGGCGGTTCGGCTTGAGGATTACGAAAAGGCGGCCCGCGTCCGAGACGCGATCAAGAATCTGACGTCGACCTAAGTCAGGGGGAAACACACAATAGTTCTGATGAGCATCACGGAGAGGTTATCACACGAGATCAAGTCGGCGATGCTTGCCAAGAACGCGGACCGACTCAGCACTTTGCGCTTGCTGAAATCGGCCATTGGCTACGCTCAAATTGAGTTCAAGAAAGATACCCTCTCCGATGCCGAGGCGATTCCTTTGGTGCAGAAAGAAGTCAAGAAGCGGTTGGATGCGGCCGATCAATTCGAAAAGGGAGGGAGGCCCGAACTGGCCGCTCGGGAAAGAGCGGAATGTCTCGTCCTGCAAGAATTCTTGCCTGCCCGGCTCTCCGATGAGGAATTAACAGCAATGGTTGAGACCGCGATCAAGGACTTGAATGCCACGTCAAAGAAGGACATGGGATTGGTCATGAGAGCGGTGCAGTCGAAAGCGTTGGGGCGGGCCGACGGGAAATCGATCAGCGCCGTTGTCGGGAAGCTTCTTCCCTAAAGGCCGGGCAGCGTGGCCGGGTCTAGATCAATTTTTGAGGAAAGATCTGGTAGAGCAACAGGTAGATCACGACCCCGGTGATTGAGACGTAAGCCCACAATGGCAGGGTCCACCTGGCGATCCGTCTGTGGGATTCGAATTGTCCCTTGGCAGCCCGAAAGACTGTGACCAGCACGAGTGGAACGATCACCACCGCGAGCACGGTGTGGGTGAGCAGAATTGCCAGATAATAAGGCCTGAACCAAGCCGGTTGCCGAAACTCGGTTCTCCCGGCGTGAAAATGGTAGTAGAGATACCCCGCAAGAAACAGCGTCGAACAGACCAGCGCTCCGATCATGCAGTTGCGATGCCCGATCTTGTTGCCGCGCTTGATCAGAATAAAGCCAGAAATCAAACACAGGGAACTGAGTCCATTCAGGCACGCGTTGACAAGTGGGAAATCAGACAGGTTCACGCAATGTATTGGTGGTGCTCAATTTTCGGACATCAAGAGGCGGAGATCGATCGCCAAGTTTTTTCGGCCTGTCTCCTCAGTGCCTTCGTAGATGCCCCGAAGACGCCCTTGGCGATCGAGCAACACGAATTTTGTGCTGTGCAAGAATAGATCCGCCTCGGACATCCGCTGATTGGCATCTTTCTCGACCACGACTAGTTTTAAGTCGTCGATGGATAATTTGGCGACGAGCGGCTTTGGCCCGGTCAGAAAGTGCCAATTCTTGGGAGGTTCAACCCATTTGTCGGCATACTCTTTCAACACGGGAGGCGTGTCATGCTCTGGATCGGCCGTGATCGAAACCCAAGCAATATCATCGCGGTTCAAAAACTCCTTGCGGACCGAACTCATCGCGCGTGTCATCTGAACGCATGGTCCTGGGCAGCGTGTGAAAATGATATCCGCGACCCAGACTTTCCCCAACAAATCGGAAAGACGTATGCTCTGTCCGAGCTGGTTGGTGAGATTAAAGTTTGAAACTTGGCTAATGACCGGGAGTTTGCCGTTGTCCAAACCCGCCTTGGAACGGCGGGAGATGGTTTGGGCGAGATACGCGGCGGCTATCAGCAAGACAGCCGTGATGAGCGCGGCCCACACACCGCGTTCAATCGACTTCTCTGACGATTCGGTTCTCATTGCAGGGGCCGTGTTTCGACAAAGTCTCGGATCTCACGCCACCGCCTTCGAGTTCTCGCCGATGTCACGGGAGGGTTGCCAAAGCACAAAGGCCGCGACATTTTCGCCACGGCCTTCGAACGGAGTGGATCAAAGAAAAAGGATTCTGCAGAGCGTGCCGTTACTCGTAACTACCGGCTCCGGCTCCGGCTCCGGTCGCCTTGCTCGCAGCCCACTTGTCGTAATCCGCCTGGTTCATGACGGTTAAAGTGCCACGCATCGCAAAATGCGAATTCCCACAGAGCTGAGCGCAGTTGATGAGGTACGTTCCGGCCACCGTGGGCTTAAAATGAGTGGCTAGCTTCAAGCCCGGAATGGCGTCTTGGGTGACCCGCATCGGTTTGATCGCGAAGCAATGGATGACGTCCATTGAAGAAACATTCACAATCACATCCTTGTTCAAGGGAACCACGATATCATTCACGACTTCGAAGTCATCTTTTGCATTCGGATCCTTGGCGTCGACACCGCTCAGGTTTTCAGCGGATACGAGCCGAGCATCTTGTTTGCCGAAAATCTTGTCCGCTCCGGGATAACGGGCGCGCCAGCTGAACTGGCTCCCGACCACATCCAGCACGAGCGAATCCTTGGCATCTGGGAACTTGTCGACGGCGCTGGCCCAAAGCGGGATGGCAAAAAACACGAGCAGGACAAATTCCACCACCACGACGAGGCCCTCCACATAGTTGGAGGCATGCCCCTTCAGGCCTTGGTAATCCGCCTTGGGATTGCGTGCTTTGCTGAAGCGGACGATGACGTAGAGGAAATAGGCGAGCCATCCCACAAACAGCACCGCCATCAGCACATGGATGTACCAAAGCAAGTTGTCGAGCCCCTGAGCATGCGCGGCGGTCACCGGGGGCATTCCTAAATATTTTGTGATGTAGTTCGTCATGTAGCCTATGAATGCTATCGAAATAAGGAAAGGATCAAGCCTCCGCTGAGCCCTTAGGTTCCATGGACTCAGGCGGCATGGATGCGGACCTTCTTGCGAGATAAATGAAAAACGAAGCGACCCCGCTCAAAACCCCGACGACGACGATCAGCAGGGAGAAGATGCCATAGTTCATGCCTTTCGCGAGAGCCGAATCGGAAGCTCCAAAGCACGTCGCGCAAGCCATCGCAGGAAGGTCCATTCCCATCACCGCCAGCACTCCGAGACCAAGTTTCCAAGGGACTTTTCGAAAACGTGTCATAAATAACTGATGTCCTTGAGCTTCTTCAGGATCGCCTTCGCGTAGGCAAGCAAAAGGAAACCGCTCGCGAAGGAACCAGCTGCGAAAAGCAAATCCACTCCACTGCCCCCATGGAAATAGTGCCTCACAGACCATCCTCCGAAAAAAAACGCGAGGAGTATCGAGGAAACAATAAAAACGATGTGCAGCGCCTTGAGTGACATAGGTTCCTTACAGGCCTCTGGGTTTAGGGATGTCGTAGAGCGACCAGACGAATAGACCGACCAGCGCCAAAAAGAAGAAAATGGTCACTCCCATGATCCAGTAAATCGTTTTTTTCTCGGACATCAAGTGCATGAAATAGCCGGCTACCAGAAATGACTTCAAGGTGGCGATTACAAGAGCCACGGCAATGGTCACGGCGATACTGTTGAAGTGCACGTAGTACAAACCAACCGTAATCACGGTTCCGATCAACAGCGCGATGAAGATCCCAATGTAAGTTTTGACGTGCTTGGAGATGTCGTGTGAATCAGCCATACTGAATAGGTTTGAATCAGAGGAGATAAAGGACGGGAAAAAGAAATATCCAAACGAGATCGACAAAGTGCCAGAACAAGCCACCTATCTCGATTCGGTTGGTGAAGCGTTCGGGGTCCGTTTTCCACATCTTGCTCCCTGGGCCCCAGAAGAATGCGAGGACCAACGATCCTCCGATGACGTGAAGGGCGTGCAGCGCGGTGAGGGTGAAGTAGATCGCGAAGTAGGTGCTGTGAGCTGGGACGTAGGCGGAGAGCCGGGTGATGTCTTTTCGTTCGATCTTCACCGCGGGCGCGTGTCCTCCGGGATGAGATTGGCCTTTGTCACCTGCCTTTGCGTCGTGCTTTCCATCGGAAGTAAACTCAATATGATCAAGCTTCTTCTTGTCCAGGGTGTTGTGATTCCAAAAATAGGGGTTCCCAGCGATGTGTCCGGTTAATGTCGTCCCGTCCTTCAGCCAGACTTGGTAGTGAGTGAACTTGTCCTTGTATTCGATGGATTTAATTCCCAAAAAGGCCAGGGCGCACAGGATGGTGATTCCCATGTACAGCTTGAACTTGGGAAAATTGTTCATCTTCAGAGACGCCCACGCCATGACGACGGTGACGCTGGAAGTGATCAACACGGCGGTGTTGAACGTTCCGATGGGGATGTTCAGGAGGCCTTGGGGCCAGACGTCTGCTCCAATGCGCAGAAGGATATAGGATGAGAACAAAGCCCCGAAGAGCATGACTTCGGATGCCAGAAAAAGCCAAATGCCGACTTTGGCGTTATAAAGTCCCGTATCCGGGCGGGGCTTGCTTGTATAGGGTATGTCCATGAACCGGTCGTGAATTAAGGTTTTTCAGCCTGGAACTGCGGTGTGAAATCCGTCGCGGCGCCCGGCGCGCTGTACTCGTAAGGACCACGATAAGCGGCGGGTTCCTTCAGGAAATTGCCGTGGGGCGGAGGGGTCGGGGTCGACCATTCCAGAGTAGTCGCCTCCCAAGGGTTATCACTTGTGACGCGTTTTCCAGCAAACATGCTCCAGAAGAAGTTGATGATGAACGGGATTTGGGCCAGCCCGAGCCCGATTGCGGCGTGGGTGATGGAGATATTGTGTTTGATCACGAGGGCGTTCAGTGCGCCGATGGCCTCCGGCGTGTTTTGCAGCGAATACGTGGCTCCACCGTCATACATTCGGCGCGACATGCCCGCCATGCCCTGCACGAACATTGGCAGGAAGACGGCATTCATGAAAATGAGCGAAAACACAAAGTGAATTTTGCCAAGAAACTCGTTCATGAACCGTCCCGTGGCCTTGGGGAACCAATAATAAATTCCCGCCAGCAATCCAAAAATCGTGCCGGGAGCCACGACGTAATGAAAGTGGCCTATGACATAGTAAGTGTCGTGGAGGTAAATGTCGGTGGCGTTGAACCCGAGCGGAAGCCCCGTGAGCCCCCCGATCCCGAACATGGGCAGGAAAGCGAGGGCGAAGAGCATCGGCGTGTTGAACCGGATGGATCCGCCCCATAGAGAGATGAAAAAGCAGGTGAGGATGAAGACCGAGGGGATGGAAATCATCATCGTGGTTGTTTGGAAAAACGTGGAAATCTTCGTGCCCATGCCTGTCAGATACATGTGGTGGGCCCAGACGATGAACGAGAGGAACCCGATGCAAAGGACGGAATAAACCAAAGTTTTGTATCCCCACAAAGGCCGTCGTGTGTTGTTCGAAATAATCTCGGCCACGATGCCCATCGCGGGGAGAATCAGCACGTACACTTCCGGATGACCCAAAAACCAGAAAAAGTGTTGCCACAACAGAGGGCTTCCCCCGCCGCTGATATCAGCCACTTTTCCCGAAACCACCATCCCAGTGGGGAGGAAGAAACTCGTGTCGAGCACATTGTCCATCAACTGCATGATGCCGGCTGCCTCGAGCGGGGGAAATGCGAGCAGGAGCAGGAATCCTGTGACAAACTGTGCCCATACGAAGAAGGGCATGCGCATCCAGGTCATTCCTTTGGCGCGCAGTTGGATGATGGTGGTGATGAAATTGACGGCGCCCAGGAGGGAGGAAGTGATCAAGAGCACCATGCCGATGATCCATAGGGTCTGGCCATTTACCGCGTATTGGGCGTCAGCGACGGAAGCCAGCGGGGAGTAGGAAGTCCAACCCGACTTGGCCGCGCCACCCGGAACAAAAAAGCTCACGAGCATGACGACCCCCCCATAGAAGTAAGCCCAATAGCTTGCCATGTTGAGCCGTGGAAAAGCCATGTCGGGAGCGCCTATTTGGAGTGGCGTCACGAAATTGCCGAAAGCGCCGAAGGCCAGCGGAACGATTGCGAGGAAGACCATGATCGTGCCATGCATCGCGCCGAAAGAGTTGTATAAGTCGGGCATGATGACGCCGACTTTGCCGGTGACGGCCTCCTTGCCCACCATGTCCGACCCCAACATTTTTTCCATCAGGGCTCCACCGATGGGAATGGCTCGCCCGGGGTAAGCCAGCTGCCAGCGCATCAGGCCGATGAGCAGGAACCCGATGAGCAAAAAGACCAGGGCTGTCAGCAAGTATTGAAAGCCGATAACCTTGTGGTCCGTTGAAAAGATGTATTTGCGCCAAAACCCGAGCTCCTCGTGATGGGAGTCCGCATGCGTCGGGTCATGATGCGTTGCGTGTGATGTGGCCTGCATGGTCGAGTCAGTGATCGGCTCTATTGCCGATGATTGTTAAAGCGATTCCTCGCCGCTAACGGAATTCCGTCTGCTCCAGAACTCTATTGTTCGGCTTCCCGGAGTGTCAACGGAAGAATCAAATGCCGCGTCGTTTTGGTTAGTGTTGAATTCGATCTAGCACCATCAGCCCGAGCACCACGGGCAAATAGAGCAAGGATGCAAAGAATAGTTTGCGAGCTCGTTCAGTGGACAGCTCTCGTGAAAAATGCCAGGCAGCCCTAATGAACAGAAGGCCGCACACCAACGCCCCCGCGAGGTAAATGTAACCAGCCATTTGGAGAGCCACGGGGAGGAGACTCACGGGAAGCAATCCCATCGTGTGGGCAAGCGCGTAACGTCCGGTCCTTTCTCCGCCAGGGTCCACCACCGGGAGCATTCGAAATCCAGCGCGCGCATAATCTTCCCGGTAGAGCCAGGCAATGGCAAGAAAATGAGGCAGTTGCCAGAAGAACAAGAGGCCGAACAAAGCAAGGCCTTCACTGGTGATTTCGCCTTGCCTCGACGCCGCCGTCCATCCCATGAGGGGCGGCAAAGCCCCGGGTATCGCGCCGATGATGGTGTTCAATGTGGTGACCCGTTTGAGCGGCGTGTATACAAACAAATAGGAAACCAGCGTTGCGGCTCCGAGCAAGCTGGTGAGCAAATCCACTCCCAGCGCGAGTTGAGCCATGCCGATAACGGACACCGAGCCTCCAAACACGAGCGCCGTGGTGGGGTGCAATTGCTTCGATGGCAGAGGGCGCCCTTCCGTGCGGCGCATCATCGCATCGAGATCCCTTTCCAGATACTGATTTAGAGCGGCCGCGCCACAGGCTAGAAAGGCTGTTCCCATCATCGTGTGGACCAACAGCCCATATTGAACGCTGCCTTTGGTGCCCAGATAAAATCCGAAAAGGGTCGTCAGGAGCACGAAGAACGTCAACCGAGCCTTTATTAATTCGCGGACCACCGGCCATTTCAGGCGAACAGGGGTCTCGGATCGAATCATGGTCTGTGACGAGGCTCGCATTAAGAAATCTCCCCTTCACGCGGAACAAGCAAGCAAAGACGCGGTCTTTGGCTCGGGCAAAGACTCTGTTTCATGGACCCGAGCCCAGCACAATCTCGACACGACGCCAAGGAACAGGCTGCCGACCGCCAGGGTTGTGGCGCCAACCGCGACGTGCGCGGTGGCCACGTCAGCCGATTTGCCTGACCACACCGTCAATGCTCCCAGACAGAATTGCGCCAGCACGAGTCCCACCAATATAATTGCAAAACGTTGAATAATGATCACTTCTGACAGGTTGGATCGAGCCATTCTCCAGCATAACACCACGGCAACGGCGGTCAGAACGGCTCCGAACCGGTGCGCCATTTGCAGATGAATCTGAAAGGCAGTGATGGGATTGAGAGCCACCGACTCCAAACGCGAGTTATTATAACGCGCGACATCTTCGGCGGCTGTGCCTGGATACCATTGGCCATAGGCGAGCGGGAAGTCGGCGATCGCGAGTCCCGCGTGTTGGTGCCGCATTGTGGCGCCCAAAACGAGTTGCCCAAAAATCAAGCAGAGCGCGATAACGATTCGTCTTCTCAAGTTCAACAGCGTTTCAAGGGATCCGAAGACTTTTCCCGAGGTCCACCAACGTGAAGTGAAAAGACTGATCAGAACCAAGAGACAGAAAAAGAGGTGGGCGAGCGTCCCGTGGAAAATTCCCAACTCGTCCTTGATCAGAACGACCCTCAGGCCACCGAGAACTCCTTGCAGGATCACCGCAAAAAACGCGACAATGCCCAGAACTCGAAGCCAGCGCCGTTTCTCCGAAAGCCAAATCCATGCAGCCAGCACCGTTGTCATCAACCCCACGCCCGAGGCCACCAACCGGTGTGTGTGCTCGTAGAAAATCCCTCCCACCCATTTCGAAAATGGGAACAGGAACATATTGTAGCCGTAGGTGTTAGGCCAATCCGGCACAGCCATCCCGACCCCTTTGCTGGTGACGATTCCTCCAACGCAGATCAGGAAAAGCGTGCAGAAAGCGGTGAGCACTGAGAATCGATGTAACCAAGGGCTTGGAACGTTCACCTTCATTCAGATTCAGAATCGGTCAATGGGAGCAAACCGACCCGGAAGACAACTCCGAAGGGGCCATAAAACAGCTTGGGGCTGAAAAAAACGCGCCGTCTCACCTAGGAGCGCGGCGCGCGCGAAAGCGTGGAACCGCCGGAAGCCTACTTCGCTTCGACGGTGAAACTCAGGGATTTCTTGTCGGTTGCCCCAACGGTGACCTGCTGGGTCACAGCGCCGCCTCTCAAATGAAACGCCTCGATAGTGTAAGTGCCGGCCGGGAGATCGGCGGGAAGCTTGAAGTTCCCGTTTTTGTCCGTCACCGCGAAATACGGGTGTTCGACGACACCGACGTAGGCGAACATCCAAGGATGCACATCACACTTGAAGCGCACCATGACTTCTGGGAACGGGAAAGACCTGGGGTTCACCTGGCCTTTGGTCGGTTGACCCAGGTTGGATTCCTTATTTCCAGTGGATGGCTTCGGCGTCGCGTGCACGTTATGCATCACGGGATCCGAGTTGCGAACGTTGAATACCTGGTTCGTCATCACACCCATGACATACGGCTCATACACGCAATTGACCTGATCCAGGAGAGGCGCCTCCCCTTTTGCCTCAAACTTTTTTCCTTCCAAGCCCGTCTTGACGTAAACAAAAACATTAGCCAGCCCTGCTCCCTCGCCGACCTGGTAGCGACGGGTGGTCACCGGGGCTGAATTGAGTTTCCCGCAGGAGGCGTCGAAAGTGATGGGAGTTTCGGGGGGAGGGGTTCCTTTCAGAGTTACTTTGCCCGTGATCTCCGCTGCCGAAGCCGCCGGTATGATGCCGATTACCGCTGCCATCGCTGCCCAATTGCCGTTCATTTTCATATAAAATCGCTCTATGAGTTCCTAAACAATACTTGGAAGTTAACAATCGGCTTTAGTCCATGCAAGTCGTTTGTGAAACTTTTCACAAACTTTTAACCCTTCACTTGACGGCTGGCGGCGGCCTTTACGTCCGCTGCCAGAAACCTTGTTTTCCATGGAAGTTGGACGCGCGTAGCCCTTTGGCATTCGATCGTCTCTCGACTGAAATGCTTGAAGATGATCGCGACGGCACAGCGCAAACGGAATTTGGCCGGCTCTCTCGTTCATTAATTAACGGCGCGAGTCAAAGTTCGACGCCGGGTTCAGGTTCTCGAGATTCTGCCTTTCTAAAGCTGGGTGAGCTGTTCCATCATAGGAGCTGCCGCAGCAATCCGTGAGCACTAAACGAAAAGAACTTAAAGAGTCTCGAAACGCCGCTCTTTCTGACCAGGAGCGGGAGGTGTTTTCCTGGCAAATGAACGTCGCTGGGTTTGGACAGGGCGGGCAGGAAAAACTAAAGGCTTCGACGGTGCTTGTCTCGCGTTGCGGTGGAGTGGGTGGCGCAGTTGCCTATCAACTGGCCGCGGCAGGGGTGGGGCGAATTATCCTCGCGCATGCCGGCGAAGTCAAACCGAGCGATTTGAACAGGCAACTGCTGATGACCCATGACTGGATAGGAAAACCGCGAGTCGAATGCGCGGCTCGCCGCCTCAAGGAGCTGAATCCCTGGTTGGACGTGCAGGCGGTTGCTGAAAACGTCAGTGATTCCAACGTCGCTCGATTGGTCGGCGCCGCGGATCTGATCGTGGACGGGGCTCCGCTTTTCGAGGAGCGATTCCTGCTGAACCGTGAATCTGTAAAGCAAGGCAAACCTATGGTCGAATGCGCGGTGTATGCGCTGGAAGCGACACTCACCGTCCTGGTTCCGGGCCGCACTCCGTGCCTCCGGTGCCTGGTTCGCGAACACCCTTCCTATTGGACCCGAAGATTTCCGGTGTTCGGCGCCTCGGCGGGGGCCGTTGGATGCCTGGCTGCCATGGAAGCCATTAAAGTGCTCGGTGGATTTGGAAAGCCACTCTTGGGGGAGCTGTTGACTTGCGATTTGCGCGACCTGCATTTTCACAAAGTGCGTGTCCATCGCGATCCCGGGTGTCCGGAGTGCCGCCATCTGCCTGCGTGACCAGGGGTGATTGGGCGCCAATCGCCGGTTCAAAAGCTGCTTCCAGCCGTGCCTTTCAAGATTTAGGCTCTGATCCAGATGAAACAAACCGTCAACTTGGTTTTGATTTCGATCGTGGCCGCCGTCTTGCTGGTTTTGATGCTGCGGATGAAACCGCGAGACAACGAAGGTTCTAAGAATGGCGTGCCGCTCGTTGTTTATTGCGCGGCCGGAATCAAGCCGCCCGTTGAGGCGGTGGCCAAGGAGTACGAAAAGACATTCGGGATTCCCGTGCAGATTCAATATGGCGGCTCGGGAACGTTGCTGAGCAACCTTCGTGTCTCGAAGGTGGGGGATTTGTTCATCGCTGCGGACGATTCCTATCTGCGAATCGCCGAAACCAACGGATTGATTGAAGAAACGATAACGCTCGCCCAAATGTCACCGGTCGTTGCCGTGCTGAAGGGGAATCCAAAGAACATCCGTTCCCTTTCGGATCTGCATCGAGTCAATCTGGCGTTGGCGAATCCCGATGCCGCGGCGGTTGGGAAGGTCACGAGGGAAGTTTTGAGCGCCACGGGCGATTGGGAGATGCTGCGGAGGCGGGCGCGCGTCTTCAAGCCCACGGTGAATGACATAGCCAATGACGTGATGCTTGGCACGGTCGACGCCGGCATCGTTTGGGACGCCACGGCCTCCCAGTACTCGGGGCTGGAAGCGGTCTTGATGGAACCGCTCTCCCATGTTCGGCAAAGCATTTCGATAGGCGTGTTGCGATCTTCAAAGGCGCCCCGGCGCGCGCTGCATTTTGCGCGATATTTGGGAGCGCGCGATCGCGGTCTCAAGGAGTTTGAGCAACGTGGATACAAGACTGCCGAAGGCGATGTGTGGGTCGAGCAACCCGAGTTGATGCTCTACAGCGGGGGGATCAACCGGTTGGCCATCGAGGAAACGATCGAGCAGTTCGAACAACGCGAGGGAGTGAAGATCACGCGCGTCTACAATGGGTGTGGGATATTGGTGGCGCAGATGAAGGCGGGACAGAATCCGGATGCTTACTTTGCTTGCGATGCCTCCTTTCTGCGGGAGGTTCAGGACCGTTTCGAGCCTCCCATCACCATTTCCCGAAGCGACATGGTGATTTTGACACAGAAGGGCAACCCTAAATCCATCCTTCGACTCGCGGATTTGTCGGCGCCGGGGCTCAAGCTGGGTATTGCCCATGAAACGCAAAGCGCGCTGGGGTCGTTGACAGTTCGTCTGTTGGAATCCCTGGGTTTGCTGCAGGCCGTGCTGCCTAATGTGCGGGTTCAGACCCCGACCGCCGATCTTCTTGTCAACCAAATGCGAACCGGGGCCTTGGACGCGGCGATTGTGTACCAGGCGAATGCTCAAGCGGTCAAAGAAGTGATGACGGTCATCTCCATAGCGGACCCTGCCGCGCACGCCGTGCAGCCGTTTGCCGTCGGTATGAATTCCTCTCATCGCCTGCTCGCCAGACGGCTGCTCAAGGCTCTTTGTTCCCCGGAATCCCGAGCTCGGTTTGAGAGGGCCGGTTTCGAATGGCAAGCCGTCCCCGGCGCTGCCGGTGGGCCCTAAGCCGATGAACGAGATCAAGCCAACCGGCAGGTCAGCTCGAACCTCGGCGATGGCGCCGCGTTCAGACCTTCCTTTCTATTTATCTTTCGGCGTGATCGGGGGGCTCTACGTGGCGTTGATTCTTGCGATGCTGATCGCGGATGCCTTTTACACCTCTCCCGGGCATATTTGGAAGTCCTTGCAGAGCCGTGAAATTCAATACTCGATTCGCCTGAGTTTGCTTTCGTGCAGCTTGACCGCAATTCTCTCGGTCTGGGTGGCCCTTCCGATCGGGTATCTGATGTCGAGGCGTGACTTCAGAGGTAAGGCCGTGTTGGACGCGATTCTGGATATCCCCATTGTGCTGCCGCCGCTCGTGATCGGGCTTAGCCTGTTGATCCTCTTTCAGACAGCTCCGGGCAGGGCGTTCCAAAGGATCATGCCTGTGACCTACGAAATACCGAGCGTGATCCTGGCGCAATTCAGCGTCGCGTGCGCTTTTGCCGTGCGCACTTTACGTTCCACATTCGAGCACATCAATCCTCGCCAAGAGCAAGTCGCGCTGACCCTTGGATGCTCGAGGAGCCAGGCCTTTTGGAGGGTCGTGTTTCCTGAGGCGCGTCGAGGCATCATCGCGGCCATGACGCTGGCGTGGGCGCGCTCTCTGGGTGAGTTTGGTCCGATTCTCATCTTCTCCGGCGCCACTCGGCTGCGCACGGAGGTGCTGCCGACGACCGTGTTCCTTGAGTTGAGCGTCGGCAACCTCGAAGCCGCCGTGTCGGTTTCCTTGTTGATGGTCCTGGCGGCGGTGTTCGTTCTTGTGATTATCAGGGTTTCAGGCGCCCAATCGACGCTTCGCGAGAGCGGGTAGTTGTTTAGGTGATGGATCGTTTCATAACCGAGTCATGATTTCGTTGGAAAACGTCACTGTGCGCGCCGGAAAATTTGGCCTCCAGAATGTTTCATTCTCGGTGGACCAAGGGAAGCATGCCGTGTTAATGGGCAAGACGGGGAGCGGGAAAACCACGCTGTTGGAGGCGGTATGCGGTTTGAAACCTATCCTTTCCGGACGCATTGTGTTGCATTCAAGGGATGTCACGCGTCTCAAGCCGGCGGAGCGGGGAATCGGCTATGTGCCCCAAGATGGAGCGCTGTTCCCTTTCTTGTCAGTTGGGGAGCACTTGGCTTTTGCCCTCCAGATCCGGCGTTGGAATCGGAGTGACATCAGCGTTCGTGTGGACGAGCTAGCCACGCTGCTTCGGCTCGAAAAGCTGCTGGACCGTTCGGTTCGAGGTCTGAGCGGTGGTGAATCCCAGCGGGTCGCTTTGGGGCGTGCCCTCGCCAATCATCCGGATACCCTGTGTTTGGATGAGCCTCTCAGCGCGTTGGACGACGAAACGCGGGCCGAGATGTGCGAGGTGCTGGGCCGGGTGCGCGACCGCACGGGCGTCACCGTCCTCCATGTGACCCACAGTCTGTCGGAGGCGAGAACGGTCTCAGATCAGATGTTCGTGTTGCGAGAGGGCGTCGTCTATCCCCAGTGTTCCTTGACCAAGGAGGCGGAAGCTCCGAATACATGATGCTTGATTCTCGATCGAACCCAGTTGGCGCGCTCCTGGCCGAGCGCGGGTATCCTGTTATTTGTTTGCGGTGATGATTTCGCGCAGTATCGTTCTCGATCAATGAAAGCCAAGAAACTGCTCCACACGAGATACCGGGTCAATGATCTGGAGAAAACCGTTGATTTCTACAAACGGGTATTGGGATTGGAAGAAATACGACGCCACAAATCACCCCGCGGGTCGGAACTGGTATTCCTCAAGGCTCCCGAGAGCGAGGAACAGATTGAGATCTGTTGCTTCCCGAGCAGCGGCCCAGTCCTGGTTCAACCTGATTTGACCCACCTGGCGTTCGAGGTCGACAGCCTCGCCGAGTTCGGGCACCATCTGCGAACACTAGGGCTCCAGTATTCCGACGGTCCAGTGCTTCGAGATAACGGGGGCGGGTTCGCCTTCATCGACGCGCCCGAAGGATATGAGATAGAGCTGATCCAAAAGGCCCCGCAACTTCTGGATTACTGAAGCTTAAAACGGGAGTGGCCCAGGCCGAATCTTCGCCAGATCCTCAAGAGATATGCCCCCTCTTCGTCAAGCCTTCTCATCCAGGCTTTTGCGAATCTCCACGAGGTTCAACTACCGTTTTAAGGTTTAAGGCTGAACCATCCAGGGCCATCCCTTCAGGCTTTCCCTCTCTTCCTGCGTGTTGTCATCCTTTTCGCACTCGTCCTCGAAATCTGGATCGAACCGATTTCGTGGTTTGCTTCATTCGAAGCGGCGTAGGAATTCCCGGTAGAATTCAAAGGCCTGAACCAGTTGTTCGATTTCGACGTATTCAACCGCGGCGTGGGCGCGATCGATGCTTCCAGGGCCGAACACGAAGCTTGGAATTCCTTGGCGGGATAGCTTGCTGGCGTCGCTTCCGAAGGGAACACCGGACGGTTCACCATTCAGTCCCATGGATCTCAGGATCTCGCCCGCCAACCGCGCTGGAGCCGGGTCGCTCGGAAGATCCAGTGCCTCGTCGGTCAGCATTGGAGGTTCCATGGCCGCTTCGAACGTGGGGTGCTCATGTCTCAAGCGGCCGATGAGCCTCTGGTAGTGAGCCAGAACATCGCTAACCGCCTCTCCTGGCAGCAACCGGCGATCAATCTCTATCACGCAGGAGTCGGGGACGAAATTGACCTGAACCCCTCCGCTGATAACCCCGATGTTGCAAGTGGCGGGGCCGAGGAGCGGATGAGGGCGCCGCTTGAGCAGTTGTTCGTCGGCCTCCAATTCCAGGATGAGCCGGGCCATGTGATTGATCGCGTTGACTCCTAAATGGGGCTTTGAACTGTGAGCCGCACGTCCTCCCACCCGGATCCGCCAGCGAAGCACACCTTTGGTGGCCACGACCAGTCGCAGCTCCGTCGGTTCCGCGACAATCGAGGCCTGCCCGGTTAAGCCTTCGCACAATTTCACAACGCCACGATACGCGTATTCCTCGTCCGCGACCGCGGCTAGCCAGACTTCGCAGGGCGGCGTGATCCCGTCCTCCTTCAGAGAGGCGAGGGCGTGCATCATGCCTGCGAGGCCGGCCTTCGTGTCGCAGGCGCCGCGGCCATGGAGTCGGCCACCCGACACGGTGGGTTCAAAAGGGGGTATGGCCATGCCCTTCACGGAGGCGGTGTCGGTATGGGCCTCGAGGATGATTCGTCGAGCGGGGTTGCGGCCTGGCACACGCGCGATCAGGTTGGGGCGGCCCGGAAATACTTCTTGCTCTCGTGTTTCAATGCCTCGCGCTCGAAAGAAGCCGCCCACGAACGACGCGACGGCTGCTTCCGAGCAGCCTCCCTCGTAAGCTGGATTGACGCTGTTGATCCTCACTAAATCCGCCAGCGTGCTAACAAGATTTAGATTCATCGGAGCTTCACTTGGATTGGCTTCTTTCTAGGCTCGTCATTCACGGGGATCCCGGCCTGGATGAGAAAGGCTTGACGAAGAGGGAGGCATATC
>SYMW01000287.1 GCA_005805305.1 Verrucomicrobiales bacterium | reverse complement strand
TGGCCGCGGGCGGGGTTATGATGGTGATTCCTTCCTACCTCTACCATGATGACCAAATGCATGACATCGTGCTGATCGGCGAACTGCTCGCGATCGCGGCGATCGTCATGAGCCTCATGTTCGTCGTGTGCGACCTCGGACGGCCTGATCGATTCTGGCACCTGCTGCCCGGGTTGGGTCGATTTAACTTCCCTGTATCGATGCTCACTTGGGATGTCATCGTTTTGAACGGTTACCTGCTGCTGAACCTTCACATCTGCGGCTACTTGCTTTACATGCGCTTCCTGGGCCGCAGGCCGGATCCCAAGTGGCACGTGCCATTCGTTTTCCTATCCATCCTATGGGCCATTTCAATCCACACCGTGACAGCCTTCCTTTACTGCGGGCTCGGCAGCCGCCCCTTCTGGAACACCGCCTTGCTCGCTCCGCGGTTTCTCGCCAGCGCGTTCGTGTCAGGCCCCGCCTTTATCGTCATCGCCATCCAGGTCATCCGCCGGGCGATCGGCCAACATTTTGGTGACGGCCCCATCCACACTCTTGTCAACATCATGCGCGTCACCATCTTGATCAACTTGTTCATGCTCGGGTCCGAGGTCTTTGTCGAGTTCTACACCGGCGGCACGCATACGTCAGCAGCGCACTATCTCTACTTCGGCATCCACGGGCACAATGCACTCGTTCCCTGGATCTGGTCCTCTGTAGCCATGACTCTCACAGCCGCGTTGTTGCTCCTGAATCCCGCAGTGTTCCGCCGCTCATGGATGATGAATCTCGCGTGCGTGCTGGCCTTCATCGGTATTTGGATCGAAAAAGGCATGGGCATGATTCTCCCCGGTTTCGTTCCGTCCGTTCTTCATGAAATCGTGGAGTACTCACCCAGCCTGTTGGAATGGAAAGTCACGGCCGGCATCTGGGCACTGGGCCTGATGCTCTATACCTTGGCCATCAAAATCGCGATCAACGTATTTCGCCGCTCGCCGCTCGCGGTCAAAACGCCCGCAGGCAATCTCAGTTCACAGCCGCTTGCCACCTGAAATGTTCATCAGCGGACTCGTTATCACCCTGAAGCCGGATCCCGAACTCGCGGATCAGGCCTTCGCGACACTCAGCGCCCGCCCGGAGTTCGTGCTGGGCGGACGCCAAGGCCGATGGCTTCCCGCCGCCATGGAAACCAGCGGGGAAGCCGAAAGCCGTGACCTTCATGAATGGCTTTGCACTCTCTCAGGAGTGGAGTTCGTCGACGTGGCATACATCCACTTTGATGCAGATAATACCGCCGAAATCCGGCAGCCGAGGTGAACCATGAGCATGGACCGCAGACAGTTTGTCAAACTATCCGCCTTGGCGGCGGCAGGCGCCGTGGCCGCCCAGCGGGCGGGCGCCGCGACGTTAGCGCCAACCGCCGACTCGACCAACCACGACGGCATCGCTTGGCACAAAGCCCCATGCCGTTTTTGTGGCACCGGCTGCCATGTTCGCGTGGGCGTGAGAGACGAAAAAGTCGTGGCTATTGAAGGCGACCAACTGGCCGATGTGAACAAGGGGTTGCTGTGCGTCAAGGGTTACCATGTAGGTCTCGCCCTTTACGGCAAAGACCGGTTAACCCAACCGCTCCTGCGCAGGAATGGAAAACTCGAACCCGTTTCCTGGGACCTCGCCATAGAGACCATGGCCCTTCGTGTGATGGCTGCACCAGACAAATTCGCCATCTACGGCTCCGGCCAGTGGACCATTCCCGAGGGTTATGCGGCTAACAAGCTGATGAAAGGAGGCCTCTCGAACAATCACATCGACCCAAACGCCCGCCTTTGCATGGCGAGCGCCGTGACAGGATACCTATCCACTTTCGGAGTCGATGAACCCGCGGGATGCTACGATGACCTCGACAAATGCGATGTCCTGATCATGTGGGGCAACAACATGGCGGAAATGCATCCGGTTCTCTTCAGCCGTGTCATCGATCGGCGCTCGCGCGGCGAGAAGGTGATGATCATCGACATCGGAACGCGCCGGACGCGAACAACAGATTTTTCGGATCATTACCTGGAGTTCAAACCGCAGAGCGATCTCGCGATTCTGAACGGCATCTCGCATTTGTTGATCAAGAACGGAACCTACCACGCGGAGTTCGTACAACGATTTTGCAACTTTCGGCAGGCGCCAAAGAATCCCTCCGCCGGGCCTCTGGCGCCGCTCTTGGGAGATGCGATGACTTTTGAAGATTTCAAGATCGCCCTCGAACCCTACACTCCCGAGCATGTGGAAAAAATCTCGGGAGTTCCAGCGGCGAAGATCCGCCTCCTGGGAGAGTTGTTCGGGCGCAAAGACATCCGCATCACGAGCGTTTGGTGCATGGGTTTCAACCAACACACCCGTGGCACAAACGTGAATCGACTCTGCCATGGAGTGCATCTCCTCAGCGGCCACTTCGGGAAACCTGGAGACGCCCCCACTTCCTTGACAGGCCAGCCGAGCGCCTGCGGCACGGCGCGCGAGGTGGGAACTTTGTGCCATTTGCTGCCAGGCGGCCGACTGGTCGCCAATCCAGATCATCGCAAGGAATCCGAGCAATTCTGGAACCTTCCCGAAGGCCGCATCAATCCCAAGATCGGACATCACACGGTGCTCATGTTTGAAAAGTTTTGCACCCCGGCCGCCCAGGGAGGTGATATCGCAACACTGTGGGTGCAAGTGACCAATCCCGGCCAATCGTTGCCAAATTTGCATAAACTGTTCAAAGCGAAAAAGGGGTTGCAGGATAAATTCCTGATCGTTTCGGATGTCTACCCCACGGCAACCACCGAGTTGGCCGACCTCGTGCTCCCCTCCGCCATGTGGGTGGAGAAGAATGGCATGTTCGGAAACTCGGAACGGCGGACACAGCAATGGTTCAAAATGGTCCCTCCACCGGGCGAAGCCCGTGACGATTGTTGGCAAACCATCGCGCTGGCGCGCCAGCTTTTCGATCTCGGCCACCCCGGCATGAAGGACAAGGACGGTAAATTCCTTTTTTCTATCAAGAACGAAGCTGGGCAGGAAACGCCTATCTGGGAGTGGAACCGCTACTACGAGGTGAATGTCGATAAGGCTCTCTTCGAGGAATACCGCCCTTTCACTAGGCTGAAGCACAAGGATCTCGCGCCTTACGACGAATACGTCAAAGCCCGCGGCCTTCGATGGCCCGTAGTCCGCCAAACCAGCGGCACGTGGCGCGAGACCAAATTCAGATTTTCAGAATTCGACGATCCCTATGTAAAAAAGAACACGGAAATTCAGTTCTACCACTCCGTGACAAAGGACGACAAAGCTCTCATCTGGTTCGCACCTTACGAAAAAGCCGCGGAAGAGCCGGATGTCGAGTATCCGTTCTGGCTTTGCACCGGCCGTGTTTTGGAGCATTGGCACACGGGAACCATGACGATGCGAATCCCCCAACTTCGCGGCGCCATGCCGCACGCGTACGTCGAAATGCATGCCGCGGACGCCGCCGAGCACGGATTCTCAAATGGTGAAATCATTCAGGTAAAAACGAGGCGAGGCGCCGTGAAACTGCCCGTATGGATCGATGGCCGCGCCAGGGTTTCCCGGGGATCGCTTTTCATTCCTTTTTTTGATCAACGATTGCTGGTGAACGATCTCACCCTGGGCGAGATCGATCCGATCTCAAAGGAACCTGACTACAAGAAGTGCGCGGCGGCGGCGGCCAAAGTGCTCACGAACTCCCCTCTGACTCCGAATTCCACGACGCAGACCCTGTGAATCATCCGAGCCCCGGAACATTTCAAAAAGGCGCCAAGGTCGTCACCGCCATTTTGCTGACAGCCTCGGTGAGCGGCTTTTTCATGGGTTTGCGGCAGACCGGTTCGCAAATCAGCATGTCTGGTCCTGTCTCTCTGGTGGGTCCGGACCACCAAAACCACGCCTTTGCCACCACGAACTGGGTGCCACTGGCGGTGTCTTATTCAACTCAGGATTGGCGCAAAGCGGGCCCAAACGGGAATTGGCAAAGCCACTTGTCATCCCTCGTTCGGACACCACCCAAGAACCCAGCACCCACCGCGCTTGCCTCCGAGCCCGCACGCGCCATCGCGATGTCGGAACGCGCCTCCCGTCGCGCGTTTGAGGGCGCGCCTCCAGTTATTCCGCACCCTGTGATACAAGATTCCTCCGCCGCCTGCCTCGCTTGCCACGGCCCCGGACTGGCGGTGAAAGACAAGGTCGCCGCAAAAATCAGCCACCCTCACTTCGCGAATTGCACACAATGCCACGTAACAGCGGGTGGCCCGGGATTCAAACCCTCGACCACGCAGTTGACAGATCCTATCGCCGCCAACCGATTCGTCCCCCCTCCCGCCCCAGTGGCGCGGGCCAAGCCGTGGCCGCAAGCGCCGCCAACCATCCCCCACAGCACCTTCATGCGCGGCGATTGCCTGAGCTGCCATGGGCCTCTCGGACACGTAGGATTGCGCACCCAACACCCGGAACGATTCTCTTGCATGCAGTGTCATGTTGCCGACGCAAAATGGGATCTACACAGCTTCTCGACGTCCGCAAATCGAGGATGGATCGAAACGACAGATTCTCGAATCACGGCGGGCGTCGCGTTCACAAAATGAATTTCAAGCATGAACACATCGGACCGAGGCCGTGCTTTTTCGAGCTTGGAACAACACGAAGGCTGACCGGAGAAACCACGAATGCCGACAAATACGGTTGGCTTGCTCAACTTGAGCCGTGACTAGGCAACACTCGGTAGGACAGCGCTGCCGCGCATCCGTGATTGTGTAGGGTCAGATTACAGATCTACCCAATTTTCAATGGCCGCAGGGTCGTGAGAAAAACGGGAGGCCGCGAAATAACCCGCCGCACTGTGCCATCCAGGCTGCGCGGCAACGCAGCTCTGCCTTTTGCTGAATGGTGACGGCTCAGAAAGGCAGTTGCCGAAGTCGAATCTTCGCAAGATACTCGCGCAAATTCGCCTTGGGCAACTGCCGTTTTAGGGTTGAAGCATCAAGAGATGAACGTTTCATCCCCCGTCGCCCAGCCCTTGAATCACTCTTACCTTACACGAACCACAGCACTCGCCGACGAATGAACTCCGAAGAAATTACCCCAGCGCCATCCCCGAGTGGGGAGCAGCAAAAACTGCCCGACCTCAACACGACGATTCTCAACATCGGTGAAGTCGAACAGCTCCTGAGCGACATCGAGCAATTTGCGCAAGTCACCGAGATCATTCCAAAATTCGCCGCTCGAGACCACGTTCAAGACACATCAAGCATCACGGTGCAGCAGGCTCGGGAGCTCCTCGCCTCACGCGGCGTGCGTGGGCTCCAACTGCGCTACCGCTACGAGAACGCCGACTGGTGGGACACCCTCATGGTTTCCGGCGACAGGTTCCGTGTGGTTCGCATCCGGCACGACTTTGACCTCAACGAACGTCCCAGCGACCTCCCTCGGTGATGAGTGAGCATCAACCCTAGAAAAGAAGGGGCGATTCGTTGCAAGAAAATCGCTTTCCAGTGCGCCGCGTGATCGAAATCGCCGGTTCAGGCCAGGATTTTTTTAACCACTTCTCCGTGCACGTCCGTCAGGCGGTAATCCCGTCCTTGGAATCGATAGGTGAGCCTTTCGTGATCGAACCCGATGAGGTGCATGAGCGTGGCTTGCAAGTCATGGACATGCACCTTGTCGGTCGCCACGGAGAAGCCCAATTCGTCGGTCTCCCCGTAAGTCATGCCGCCCTTGATTCCGCCTCCGGCCATGAAGATCGAGAAACAATCTGGATAGTGGTCTCGGCCGAGCAGTTTTCCACCAGCGGTGCGTCCTTCTCGGAACGGTGTGCGTCCAAACTCGCCACCCCAGACGATCAACGTTTCATCCAGAAGACCACGCTGCTTTAGGTCCTCGATCAACGCCGCCACTGGTTTGTCCGTTTTCTGGAACTTTCGGGTTAAGCCTCCCCGAATGTCTTCGTTCTCCCCGGTTCCATGAAAATCCCAACCCCAATCAAAGAGCTGAACGTAGCGCACTCCTTGCTCCACCAGCCTGCGGGCAAGGAGGCAATTATTAGCGAAGCTGGCCTCGCCGGGCTGGGCGCCATAGGCGTCCAACGTGGCCGGAGCCTCACGCCCAATATCCATCACTTCAGGAACAGACACCTGCATCCGGTAGGCCAACTCATATTGAGCGATCCGCGTGGCCGTTTCCGGGTGCCCTAGTTCCTTCGATTGGATCTCATTCAATTCCCGCAGCGTGTCCAAAGTTTGTCGTCGGAGCGATCGATCGATTCCTGGAGGATCTGAAACATAAAGCACCGGATCCCCCTTTGACCGGCATTGAACTCCCTGGAAAACCGACGGAAGAAATCCGCTGCCCCAACCGCTTTGTCCCGCGCTCGGCTGCACGCCGCTCGAGATCAACACCACGAAACCCGGCAGATTCTCGTTTTCAGTACCCAGCCCGTACGTCACCCAAGAACCCATGGACGGCCGCCCCTGCCTCGGAGATCCCGTATAAAGGAGAAGTTCAGCGGGCGCGTGATTGAACTGGTCCGTGGTCATGGAACGAATCACACACAATTCGTCGGCAACACGGTGAAAATTCGGCACCGCATCGGACATCCAAATACCCCCCTGCCCGTGTTGGGTGAAGGTTCGAGGAGTGCCCATCAGTTTGGGAACTCCCGACGTGAACGCAAAGCGGCGCCCTTTCAAAATTTCATCGGGACAAGGCTGCCCATCCCTTTTCACGAGCTCGGGCTTGTAGTCAAAAATGTCCAGATGGGGAGGCGCTCCGGACATGTGAAGATAAATCACATGCTTTGCCTTCGGCGCAAAATGGGGTCGCTTGGGCGACAATGGATTCACCGGATGCTCCGCGGAAACACTGCCATGTGCCTTAAGCAAGTTTCCCAAGGCTAAAGCGCCAAGGCTAAAACCGCCAGCTTGCCGAAGAAAAATGCGCCGCGTGATGCCTCTCAACCGATCAATGTGAAGCTCGTGCATAATGGTTTTCGACTCTCCTTCGTTAGCGCTTCATCAAAGTCTCGTCCAGGTTCAAAAGCATATTGGCGATGACGGTCCAGGCAGCGAGTTCTTTCGGATCGTTCTTGGATGTCTTCTTGATGGCAGCAAAAGCAACCGTCTTCTCCGCTTTCTCCACGCTCTCCCCATAACTCGCCGTGGCTTGATTCAGGAGAGCGAGCATTTTGGAAGTCTCGGATTCTGAGGGCCAACGTGCCAGACAAAGCCTAAAACCAAACCGAAGGCGATCCGTCGATAAACCGCCGTTCTGAATCATCCGCCTGGCCAAACCGTTTGCCGCTTGAAGATACACAGGATCGTTAAGGGTCACAAGCGCTTGCAACGGTGTGTTAGTGCGGTTCCGCCGCAGGGTGCAGACCTCACGATTCGGCGCGTCGAAAGTCGACATGGAAGGATACGGGCTCGTGCGACGCCATTCCGTGTAAAGACCCCGGCGAAAACTGTCCTCGCCGTCGCTGGTTTGCCAGTCAATAGAACTTCCAAACGCGGCCGACAAACCAGAACTGGGCCTCGGCGGTTTCACGGACGACCCCCCAATTTTCGGGCTCAGCAAACCACCCAGGAACAAGGCCTGATCCCGCACCATCTCGGCTGTAAGCCGGAACCGAGCCCCCCGGGCCAGCAATCGATTATCCGGATCGCGCTCGAGTAGTTCGGGCGTGACTTTGGATGACTGCCGGTAAGCAGCGGAACTCACCAATAATTTAATGAACCTCTTGAGATCCCAGCCTTTCGCAACCAACTCCGTTGCCAGCCAATCCAGCAACTCCTGATTGAAAGGCAATTCCCCCTGAGAACCAAATTCCTCGCTCGTGCGAACAATGCCTATTCCAAACAGTTGTTCCCAAATTCGGTTGGCCATCACGCGCGCTGTCAGTGGGTTGTTTTCCTCCACCAGCCATTTGGCGAGAGTCAAGCGGCTTCGCGGCGCTCCCTCGGGCAGTGGATGAAAGACCGCAGGGACCCCCTCCTTCACTTCATTTCCGAGACTCATGAAATCTCCTCGGAATTGAATCTGGGTTTTGCGCCGCTTATCCGCGGCCAACTCGCGCAGGATGGGAACTGTGTTGGATTTGATCGACGCCAATTCTGCGCTCGCCGCCGCCAACCGATCCCGTTCTCCTTGCAATCCAGGCGCGACAAACCTCACATAATGGGCCGTCATGGCCTCCACATCCGGCTCGCTCCGCTCGGAAATCGCGGTCGACAAAATACGAAGCACATCGCCCGGAGTTTTCGCGAACGGTTTCAGCCGCTGATCCGAGGCCGTCAACACTTTGAAAGACAGCACCGGAGGCGGCTCCCCGTCCGAAACCACGCGCAATCGCAAGGACAGCCTCCCCGCCGGCACGACGGCTTCAGCCCGGTCAGCCAACAGTGTCAAGGAAGCCATTCGTTCCGAGGCCGAAGGAATCACCCATCCCGGCTTGTCCGCTTCCCCGGATTCGGCAAGAATGGCGCTCAAATCCGCTCCCGGGGCTCCATCCCCAAACGCTGAGGTGAATTGGACTGGGCGCGATCCGTCTATCACCCAATCGCCGTTCGGTGAAGGGGATTCCTTGATTTTCCTCTCCCAAATCACTTCCCTCTTATCGTTGAGCAGGATCACTCTGAAATCACTCAGCCGCTTCGAAGTGTCACCATCTGTTCTGTTCCAAATCGCAATCCGTCTCACATCACGAGGCGATTTCAAATCCACTTCCCACCAAGGATCGTCAGAAGCCTTGGTATGGGTCGTGGAACGTGCATTGACAAAGTGACCATCCGTGTTGCCATCGATCGCGAGGCGGGCGGGCCCATCCGAGTCAGTGCTGCTTTGAGAGGCTTCACCCATGCCGGCGATATTCTCCTTGGGCGCGAAGATTTGGACCTCGGCGAGGGAAAGAATCTTGTTCTTGCCAGGTAATTCCACGCGCACGAATCGTCCCCCGATGCTCTGCTGGGGGTGGGGAGCCAAAGCGGCGGAAACACGAGAGATCATCAACTTTCCGCCAACCAGTCCGTCCTCTCCGGAACGGCTTCGGTTCGGTCGAGCAGGCACTTCAATTCGCACCCCGCTCAGTTGGTTCGATGCGAAAGGAAGCTCGACGGAATAAATATCAACCGCTTTCCCTTTGTGCACGACAAAGCCGTCCCGACCCGTGGAAAGAGTCGCTTCCCGCGAATGCTTTATTTGGTCGGGTTTGGCCGTGCCCCATGAAACATCCGACGGAAAACTTCGCGCCCAAGCCGCGGTCTGCTCTCGAAGCTCGGGTGTCGGAGTGCCCAACGATTTGTTGAGTATGGCGATCTCTTCCTCCAAACGGCCGCGCTGCTTCTTTTGAGCCGACGTGAAGAACGAGTGAACTGGCGCCTCATCAAAACGATCCGCGTCCTCCGTGTTGTTCAAAAAGGCGTAGAAACGGAAGTACTCCTCCTGCGACAAAGGATCGTATTTATGGTTGTGGCATTGGGCACAGGCCATCGACGTTCCCATCCAGACCGCAAAGGTCGTGTTGACTCGATCCACGATCGCCGCGTTGCGAAATTCTTCGTCGTTCGTCCCGCCTTCGCTGTTGGTCATCGTGTTGCGATGAAAGGCCGTCGCCATCAACTGCTCCTCGCCCGGCTCTGGAAGGAGGTCACCCGCGATCTGCTCCAGCGTGAATTGGTCAAACGGCTTGTTTCGGTTGAAGGCGTCTATGACGTAATCTCGGAACCCCCAGATCGATCGCAGGGGATCATCCGCGTAGCCCGCAGAATCGGCATAACGAGCCAGATCCATCCACAACTGGGCCCAGTGTTCCCCATAGCTTTCTTTCCGCAAGAATCGGTCCACGAGCCTCTCGTAGGCGTCAGTGCCTTCGTCGGACAAGAATTGATCAACTTCTTCAAGTGTGGGAGGCAACCCCGTCAAGTCGAGAGCCAGGCGACGAACCAAGGCGCTCCGATCGGCCTCGGGCATGGGTGAAAGACCTTCCCGCTCCAACCTTGAAAGGATGAAATAATCCACCGTATTGCGCGGCCAAACGGTATTCTTGACCACTGGCGTTGTCGGCCTCGTTGGCTTCGTGTAAGCCCAGTGAACGGCATACGGAGCACCTTGCTCCACCCACCGCTTCAGCAGCTCGATTTGCTCGCGATCAAGCCGCTTCTTGCCTGCCTTCTGAGGAGGCATCAACTCGTCCACATCAGAATGAGTCACGCGGGCTAAAAGCTCGCTTTGCGAAGGTTGCCCTGGAACGATTGCCTTGGCTCCCGACTTAGCCGGCTTCAATGCTTCGTCCCGAATGTCCAGGCGCAAAGCCCCTTTCCTCTCCGCGGGATCAGGCCCATGGCACTGAAAACAGTTCTCGCTCAGAATCGGCCGTATCTGCCGGTTGAAGTCTACCTTTCCACCCGCACCCTCCGCTCTTGTTTCCGCGTTCGCGCTCGCGACAAAGCAAACCCATCCGATCATCCAAAGTCGTGAAACGACCCCGGCCACGCATCCCACCTTCCGAAACGCCGAACGTAAACGTGCATCGGCTGGAACCGTTCGCAATATCATTTCCATGTTGGCGCGATTAACCGTGGGACAAAATCCGGTGCGCATGGACGGCAATCACCGGCTTTTCGCAAGCAGGGGCACAGAAGTTGTGAATCTTGGGCTAGCATCAACGCCCAGGCGAATTGGTCTGGCCTTGTCCGAAAATGATAAAACCAGAAAACCCTCCTCCGAATCCACCGGCGTTCAAGACATAACCGGCGTCCAACGCTTTCTCGATTCGGAGCTTCGCCTCGCTGAGATGCGCTTTCGAATAGGCGTCCAGATTGTCCTTCCGCATATTCAGGGCCTTGCCAAGCTTGGCGCTGAGTTCCCGCAGATTCATGAGCGCCAGATTAGCGATGGGCTTGTGCGACGATTGCCCATAGGAACTGGGCATGCTCAAATCTATAAGCCGTTCCACATACTCCCGCTGCAGATTTCGCCTGAGGCTCGAGATCAGCGGCTCACGATCGGTGGACTTTTTATCTTCTTTTTCAAGCTCTGACCAAATCTCCTTTTCGACAACCGCAAGCACCTCGGGAATAGTAATCATGTCCTCCTTGGACGGCGTGCGGAACTCGTTGTCATACACGCGGCCTAAGGTGTCTGGATTGAGAACTCGCGTCAGAACGGTCGCTTGGACACCCATGATCTTGTCATGCACCGGCCATGTCGCGGGCTCGAACGCGGCCCGGAAGTCGTCCAGCCACTTGTCCACGGTCATCTTGCGAAGCAAATCGGTCGAAAGGCCGTAGGCTTCGTCTCGGAATGCGGTTTCGATCAGAAATGCGAGTGCCTCTCTCTGTTCCTTCACTGGAACCACTTCCACGGGTGCTCGACCGCCCTTCTCACTCTTCTTGTCACGGTTCACAAAGGCCCCTCCCAACCAACCAGACATGAAACTCAACGCCCTGGTCTGCACCGCGAGGGTCATCTCATACGCATAACGAGCGCGAGACCAGCTCTGGCCTTCTTTCACAAATTTGTCCAGTATTCGGGAACGGTGGAACTGCGCCAATTCCATCTGTTTTCGCGCGTAATTAAGGGGGTCAGCCCCAAAGTCGTAACGCCGCGCCAAGGGATCCGGACCCATCGTGTCTTCATCGGTGGCGTATTGCAGGTCCGGCTCGGCGGACCGTGACAGAATCTTCTTAAGATCCTCCGCCTTGTCGCTCGAAGTGTAACCATATTCAATAGCCCAAAAGTCGTACGGCCCGATGTCGATCATTCCATAATCCCCCTGCTTCTCCTTATCCTGCCAATCGTGCATGTTGACGGGGAGATAATCCATCACGGAACCAGCGAACGGCTTCTTCCCCTTCACTTCGGCGCTGTTCAGCTTCTCCATCGTATAAATGCTGGATGCCTTGAAGTTGTGCCGCAAACCCAGTGTGTGCCCGACTTCGTGAGCCACCAATTCAGCGATGAGAGGCCCCACGAACCATTCCGGCACCCCGTCCAGCAAATCCTTCGGATCCTCTTTCTTGACCGCCTCTTTGCCCTCATCCTTGGACTTCCCTTTATCTTTGCCCTTGTCGGCGTCCTTTTTGTTGTCCTTATCCTTTTCTTTATCTTTATCCTGAGGCGCTTCCTGACCATCGCTTTTCTTTTTATCTTTGTCCTTGTCGCTTTCCTTTTTTGACTCCTCAGCAGCCTCGCCGCCGTCTTGAGCGGCCAAAGCGTCATTGTGCAGCGCGAATGAAAACCTGATCGCCGCCAAGTCCAAGGACTTGCACTCCGCCGCTCGGCAAAAGCCATTGAATTGGCTGGTTCTTCCCACAAGGCCGTCAAAATCGTTGTTCCCAACCAGGGTGGGATCCACGGCCGCCATCTCGTGCCCTCCGAAGGCCTGGGCGCCCCGGGCCATCAAGAAGGCGACAACCGAATCGCGGTTTGAAGGGTCCGCCAAACGAACACGCGGATCCCACTGGGGCCGGCCTTGCAGCCATGCGAGCGTGGCGGGACTCATTCCCTCCATGGCCAAGCTCGGAAGCACTTCGTTAAACTGTTTCCAATAGTGCCGAATCCAGCCGTCCGTCAACACGATGTCCGCATCCAGAATCTGACCCGTGAGTGGATCCACGCGGCTCGGGCCAATGGCGGTGCCGATGTTGTTGTTCAGCCACCGCACAAAATTGTAACGGACGTCCTCCGGATTCTTCTCCATGTGCGCCCCGGTCGCCGCATCTTGGTAGTAAATCTCGATCGCGTTCGCGAGTCCGACTTTTTCGAATGCCTTGTTCCACATCAAAACCCCTTCGCGCACCCAGCGGCGATAACGAATCGGCGTGGTCGACTCAATATAGAAAACGATCGGGTTCTTAGGAGGACTAACCTTGATGTTCGGATCCGCCTTTTCGAGATGCCACCGGTTAATGTAGCGCACTTTGTTCTCCTCGGCTTGGTATTTTCCAAGGTCCGCGAAGCTCGTGGTGAAATAGCCGACGCGCTCGTCCGCCAACCGAGTTCGATAAGCCGGATTTGGGACGATCTCGCTGATGGAATAGTGCAGTGATTTCATCACCCCGCTGGACATCGGCAACTCGAAGGCGAGTTCCACGTTGCCCGGGAACGCCTTGGCGGTCTTGATCGTCGCCAGCGCGGTCTTCGCGCCAGCGGCCATGGGACCGAAGAACTTGGACGCTTCGGCGACCAATAGCGCGTCCATGTCAATCACAGGCCCTTGACCGGGAACAAGCGCCAAGATCGGGACATCCACAATCACTCGGTCGGTAAACAGCCGTTGCACGCTGGCCTTCGATTCCGCTTCGCCCGTCGATCGCACCTCCAACTGCGGCGTCATCAGCACAAGACGTTTGTCAATTCTCTTCCAGTAAACGTACATGTCCCCGGCCTGCAGACCCGCGAAGCGCTCTCCACTCGCAACGGTCAAAGCGATGAAGAACTTCTTGAACTCAAATTTCTCGGGAAAAACGGCCAGCATTTGGTTGTCTTTGCGGCGCACCCAGATTTGCAACAGGCTGGGCACCTTGTCGATTGAGGACACGACTTGCTCGTAGTCTCTCAACACCTCGGTATGCGGCGGGAAATCGGGCCTCCTTTCGGCAGAAACGGGCGTCGGGGAGGTGGCCGGATCTGGTTGCGCGGCGCTCAACATTCCAGATCCAAGCCCAACCAGCGCGAGGCAAAGAGATCCTATGAGATGCCTACCCTTTGCCGCGCCCGCTCGAAACCTTGGAACCCCGGGCTCCAAAAGCTCGGCTCCCATTGGGTCCGCTTTCGTGAAAGGTTGCCGGAATTCACGCCGTGCCATCCAAAAGGTGGCCCATCTGCTGGGGAAAAAAGGGATGTTGATCACGATTCGAAACGTATCCACTCGGGTGATTTCGGACAAGCAAAAAGCCGACGTCTCACCAGTCCACAACCGAGCCGTCCTGCTCGTCGTAAGTCTCGCGATTGCGCCAGTCGTGGCCAATCTTGTCCGCCAATTTCTGCTCGTCGAGTTCGATTCCCAAACCAGGACCCGTCGGAAGGCTCAAATACCCCCCCTCAACTTTGAACGGCTGCTTCAGGTAACCCTCTCCAAGACTCACTTGTTCCTGGCACAAAAAGTTTGGAATCGAGGCCGCTAACTGGACGCCACAAGCGAGTGATATCGGCCCCAATGGGTTATGGGGCGCCATCGTTGCGTAAGACGCCTCGGCCATGCCCGCGATCAGCCGCGCCTCCATGATCCCACCCGCATGACACAAGTCAGGCTGCAAGATGCTGGCGGCGCCTTTTTCTAAAATCTCACGAAAACCCCATTTCGTGAAAATCCTCTCGCCCGTGGCAATCGGGAGATGGGTCCCCCGCGCTATTTCCGCCATCACATCCACGTTCTGGCATTGGACGGGCTCCTCAATAAACATCGGTTGGTATGGCTCCAGAGCTTTGATCAGCAACTTGGCATTCTGCGGGCTAATCGCACCATGAAAATCGATGCCGATATCGGCATCCTTGCCTCCCGCGTCTCTCAGCGCGCCAAACGCCTCGGCAGCCTGCTCGACGAACTTCTTTGAGGCGACAAATCCTGAACGTGTGCTGTCCTTGACCCCCGTTTTGAATGCCGTGAATCCTTCGGCTTTCTTTTGCCTCAGAGTTTCCACCGAGTTCCCAATGTGGGCGTACACACGGACTTTGTCGCGTGTAGGGCCTCCCAGCAATTCGTAGATTGGAACCCCGAGGAGTTTCCCCTTGATATCCCACAACGCTTGTTCAATGCCGCTCAGGGCGCTCGTCAGCACCGGTCCTCCCCGATAAAACGCATGCCTGTAGATCGCCTGCCAGTGATGCACCACGTTTCGGGGATCCTTGCCGATCAGATACGGGGAGATCTCCTCAACCGCCATCGCGCAGGTTTTCGCTCTCCCTTCCAACAGCGGCTCACCCAATCCCACAATGCCGGCGTCCGTGTGGACTTTCAAAAACAACCATCGCGGCTTCACCAAGAATGTCTCGAGCTTCGTGATGCGGAGGCGCGTCTTGAACTGCGGCGGCCTGCCTTGAGCCGGTGGCAGTCCACCGTAGGGCTCTTGCGCCGGCCTCTGAACAGGCCCCACTTGGGCTTGCGCAACCGGTGTTCCCATCGCCACCAGGCCCGCGCCTCCAAAGATTTCAGCAAGAAACCCTCGCCGATTCCTTGCGGATGGCCCCGCTCTGTTGAGATGTTCTGTCGATGAAGGTTTCATGGTGTTCAACATTATTCGATATGGACGATTTCAAGGTCGATCGCCATCTCTAGCCTTGAAGAACTTGATCAAGCGGGGCAACACGAAAGCGACGCCGAGCGCCAAGGCGCAAGCAAACGAGATCGGACGCGTCACAAACGGCCAAAAACTGCCGTCACTCTTAATCAAGCCTGTCCGAAGATTCTCTTCCACCATCGGTCCTAGAATCAAGCCGAGGATGAGCGGGGGGAGGGGCACTTTCCACGCTTCCAAAAAGCAGCCTCCGATCCCCGCCGCCAGCATGATCCAAACATCAAACATGCTGTTCCTCAAGGAAAACGCCCCCACCACGGAAAAGATCAGGACCGAAACATAAACCACGGCCCTCGGAAGCTTCATCATCACGCCAAAAGCTCGTATGCCAAACCAGCCAGCGGGGATCAATAGCAACTGTGTGATCAGCGCGATCAATAGAAGCCCCTGAACTTTCGTGCCGTTCTGCTCGAAAATGAGCGGGCCCGGTTTGATATCATACATCAGGAGAGCACCTAGAGCGATGGCGGTCACTGAGTCCCCGGGAATGCCAAACACGAGCGCAGGAACCCAAGCGCCGGCCACAGCAGCGTTGTTGGCGGTGGTCGGCGCCACAACCCCCTCATCGCACCCGGTTCCAAAGCTCTCGGGTTTCTTGGACGTCTTTTGCGCCAGTCCATAAGAGGCCCAAGCCGCGATGTCAGCACCTGCCCCAGGCAACGCGCCCACGAATGTCCCCAAAAAAGATGACCTAAGAATCAGATGCCGCTGCCGCCACAATGTGGAGAAGAGTTCGACACCACTGACTTTGTGTGTGTCGCGACCCACCAGAGTCGTGCTGGATTCTTTCAGCCTCAGATTCCGGAGCACTTCCGACAGCCCAAAGAGCCCAATCATGATGGCGATAAAATCCAATCCAGACGACAGCGATGGCTGTCCGAATGTGAAACGCGCGGTCCCGCTCACGCGATCAATGCCCACCGTCGCCAACAACATGCCCAGCGCGGCCGCAATCAGGCTTCTCAACACCGGCGCCCGACTCACACTGGCCCCTACCCCCAACCCCAGTATCCCAAGCCAAAAATACTCGTAATTGCTAAATCGCAGCGCCACGCGCGCGATCTGAGGAGCTATGATGATCAATAAAATCGTTCCAATCAGCCCTCCGATGGCCGAACAATACAAATCCAGCAACAGCGCCAGCCTCCCCTTGCCCTGCTTCGCCATTTCGTGCCCGTCAAGGACTCCCGCCGCTGACGCCGGAGTGCCTGGAATGCGCAAGTACACTGCCGGAATATCCCCGGCGAAAATCGCGGTGAAACTGATCCCAAGAATCAAAGCCAACCCCGTGTTGGGATCCGGTATGTAAAATGTAAACGGAACGATCAGCGCCACCGCCATCGTTGCCGTCAATCCAGGGGTCGAACCGACGAACAGGCCAAAGGCCATTCCCAAAAGCCATGGAATCAGCACGCTGGGCTTCAGCAGCATTGGCAACGATTCAATCATCCTTCAATGCGCTCCGGGGACCAAACGAAAATCGGCTTCATGGCAGTTGAACTTTGAACAACACCACGAAAAGGAGATGAACGAGCCCCACCACGAGCGCGGCTGAGGACCCCGCGACAACGGGCCTCGCACCCAGGCGCCACATCCCCACACTCCCGAAAAGCAAAGTCGACCAAATGAAACCCATCCAAGGCAGCGCCAGAACGTAAGCCACCAACCCCAGGGCAAATCCCCTTGCCTCCGAGGGTGCGTAGTCGCCGCCTCTGATCGGGGTATCGTCCGATCCAGCGGACAACGCCCGCCGCCGCATCCTAAATGCCTCGATTCCCAGCATTCCCAACAACGCGATGCCTAAACCCAGAGGGGCCGCGTAAGGGCCCGGGTCGCGGTTCAAACCCAGCGACTCGTAACCCGCCGATCGGATGACCTTCCCCCACCTGTCCTCCTCTTCCTTCAAAAAATCCGCGAACTCTCGCGCGGATCGATATCGGATGCCGAATCCATTCTTCTTCATGAACTCGATGAACTCGGGGGATTTCACGATCTCTTCCAGGGTAGATTCGAGTTTCATGATAATTTCCCGCGGAGTCTGTTTCGGAGCCAGAACCCCCCTCCATCCAACCGCCTCGTAGGAAAACCCCTGCTCTCTGGCGGTCCGGAATTGCGGGAAATCTTCGACCCTCGCGGGCCCCATCACCGCCAGGACATCCACGCTTCCCGCATCGATTTGGGCGGCTGCCTCGGGCAAACTGCAGGCCACGGCATCAACATGCCCCCCCAATAACTCCACGAGCGCCGGGGCTGATCCCTGAGTGGGCGCCCAAATGACGTTCGTGGCCGACACACCCGCCGAAAGCATCAACCCGGACCGAGCCAAATCCCAAGCGCCACCCGTCGCCGTTCCAGACATTTTTATGTTTCCGGGCTCATCTCTCGTCGAATCCAAAAAACCGCGAAGATCCTTCCATCGAGCGCCCTTCTTGACGAAGAGGGCCGCCGCGTCCGCGTTGATCTGCGCGACAGGCTCGAAATCTCTCCAAGTCAGCTCTGAAATCCCCATCGAAGCCAAAGTACTGAGCTCAAATGTTCCAAAGACCAGCGTGCGCCCATCCGGCGGCGCGAGGGCGCCCGCCGAGTGACCGACCGAGCCTCCCCCTCCCACGCGATTCACCACGATCACCGGTTTCCCCAGCCGCTTTTGCAGACCGTCCGCGACGAATCGACCAACCCGATCGGTGCCTCCACCCGCGGCCCAAGGCACGATCAACGTGATCGAACCGTTGGGATACTCCGCCGCTTGCCGGGAATAGGACCCTCCGATCAACTTGAAGAAAGAGCTCGTGAAAAGAACCGCGACCAATACGGCGGCCCAACCTTTCGAGCGACGGTGATGCGGGATCGTATCAATTCCTTGCATCAAATGAACCTTTGCGGACCGGACTCAGGGCCTGACTGCGGTCCCATCTGGACGTCTCACAGGCTCCCAATAAGCCGGGCTCCGCGCATTCTCAATCGGATATTTCTTGGCCGCCGCCTCGTTGAAATCCACACCCCATCCCGGGGCTTCATTGACATAGGCATAGCCCTTCTTCACCGTGGGACAACCCGAGAAAACTTCCCGAGTCGGATCGTTAAATGAAATGATTTCTTGAATCCCGAAATTCGGAATGGCTAGATCCAAATGAAGGTTTGCCGCGTGCCCCACGGGACTCACATCACCCGGCCCGTGCCATGCCGACCTCACGTTGAACACCTCGGCCAAGGTCGCGATTTTTCGCGCCACGCTGAAGCCTCCGGTCTGACTCAGATGAACTCGAATGAAATCAATCAATCGATCCTTGATGAGCGGGACCCATTCGTGGGGGCTGTTAAATAACTCCCCCATGGCGATCGGCACCGTGGTCGCCGCGCGCAACTGCCTGAAATAATCGTTCGCCTCGGGAGCAACGGGATCCTCGATAAAATACGGGCGGAACCGCTCCAAATCCTTGAGCAAACGAACCGCATCGCGAGGCTCGATCCGCTCGTGAATGTCGTGAAGCAGTTCCACGTCCTCACCGAAAATCTCGCGGATGTGCTCGAACATCTTGACCGTGGCCTGGAGATAGGGCCGCGAGGCCATCACCCGATCCTGGGGCATCCCAAATCCCGCCTCCCGAAAATCCGGTGATGATGAGAGATGCTCCGATCCATAACCCCCCATTTGAATCCTAATGTGGCGAAAACCTTGTTCCATTTTGGATCGAACACTCGCCTCCAGCTCCTTGAGATCTCGACCCGTGGCATGGCTGTAACAATCCACAGCAAAGCGACATTTCCCACCCAGCAACTGATAGACGGGAAGCCCCGCGCGTTTGCCTTTAATGTCCCACAAGGCCATATCGAGACCACTCAACGCGTTGTTTAAAACAGGCCCGTTCCGCCAATACGAGCTCGTGTAAGCGTTCTGCCACAGATCCTCGATATTGTCCGGATCACGGCCCTTCGAAAAAGGATCCAGGAAATCGTTGACCGCCGCCAGCACGGGTGATGGCCTCTGTGTGTACGTCGCGCATCCAAGACCATACAGCCCCTGGTCGCTGGTCTCGACCCTCACCACAATCAAGTTGACCCCAGCCGGTCTGAGAGCGAATGCGCGGACCTTGGTGATTTTCAATGGGGCCGAGCCTCGGCCGGATTTCTCCACCGCATCCGCGGCGCGCGACTCGCCCCGCGCCATGAGTCCCAACGCGCCACCAGCAATTCCCAGTCCCAGGTTTCCCAGCCAATCACGACGGTTCAAGTGGCACCTATTCATAGTCAGCTCTCTTTTGTTTCCCGAACACTCTGTCAGAAACCCCGTCCATCCCTCTCTCAGTTTCGTGCCCAAAAGCGGCAATTGGCCCAGGCGAATCTTCCCTAATTCCAGGCGATCCAGGCACTCCGACTCATTCACCAGTTCCACCTTGGATTTGCCTCGTTCGGCCTCATGCCTTCCTCATCCAGGATTTATGCCAATCTTCACCATGTCCAACCGCCGTTCGTAGGCTGATAGTTGCGGAACGTAGCGCGTGAACTGCATCAGGACGCCAGCGACGATCCTGGAAGATTCACCGCCTTGAGCTCGTCGGGAATTGGACGAAGGGTAATGGAGAGCTTGGGTGGAAGGCAATCTCAACCTTCGAAAACGCGCCATGGCGGCGCTAGACAAACCAAATGAGCGCCAGGTTGACGTAGCCCGCCGCGAGCACATCGTCCGCTGTCACTCCCCATCCTCCCGGAAGCCGCTGGCTTCCATTCACCGGCCACGGCTTCCAAATGTCGAATACGCGAAACAGGAAAAAGACCCCCGCCAACAACAGGATCTTTCCTGGCGCAAAGATATCCGGAATCCCAGGAAATTCGCCGGACCGGCGCCATTCCAGCATCAACCAACCCGCGCAACAAACCGGCACAGCCACGATCTCGTCCACCACGACCGAGCCCGGATCATGCACCCCGAGCGCTTTCTCCGCTTCCCCGCACGCGACTATCGAAATGCCGATCGCGACAATCATCCCGCTCAAAAAAAACCACAGCGATGCGGGAAGCAGCAACACCGCCAACAGCACGAACCCGAGCAAAGTTCCAAAAG
>SYMW01000286.1 GCA_005805305.1 Verrucomicrobiales bacterium | reverse complement strand
CAAGGCCTCATTTCAAGCGTTCCGAGTCATACCGAGCGGAACTGCTGGGTTCGAATAGTTGCGGATTATGTTGTGAATCCGCTTTTTAGTTCGGAAGTAATTTTTGCACGGTTCCTAAACCACCCCGCACTTACCCTCGGCTATCGGCTGGAGATGGGCGGCGTCCGCGTGGTCTATGCCTGCGACCATGAACCCCATTCGCGAAACCCCGGACAAAGTTCGGGGCATGAACTGGACCAACGACATCGGGAGTTCCTCGCGGATGCCGAGCTGGCGATTCATGACGCCCAGTTCACCGACAAGGAATACGCGGCCAACCGCAAAGGCTGGGGCCACAGCACGGTGGAATATGCTTGCGAGATGGGTCAATTGGCTCGGGTCAAACAAATGGCGTTCACGCACCACGATCCCGGACGAATGGATGATGCGCTCGACGAGTTGGTCGCATCCATTCGGAGGGATCTGATGGAGAAGAAATCGAGCTTGCAGGTCTTCGCTGCGGCCGATGGCCAGGTCGTCGAATTGGAAATCCCCAGCCCAACGGCAACCATTATTTCAGACGGCAACTCCTCTTCCATTCCGGCCGCCGCGCCAGCGGTGAAAGATTTATCGTTGCTCCTGGGCATCTCCGATGCCGGATTGTCACTGGTGCTTACGGAGGCAGCTCGGACGGAAGATGTGCGGATCTATCATGCTCAAGATTCGGAATCCGCCGTGGCCATGGCGAAGTATGCTCCACCGGGGCTGATCCTGTTGGAAGATCGCCCGCCGAGGTTCGATGGGCTCAATGTCTGCCGCATCCTGCGCTTGGAACAAGACTGGCGTCTGAAAGGAGTGCCCATCGTCATGGTGTCGGATCGCGAAAACACCCGCGCAGGATTTGTTTACGGCATAACACAATGGTTGATCGCGCCGTTTTCCACGCAATACGCCAGAGCTCAAATCCAGGCATGGCTGCTGCGTTCCGCCTGTCGGTGGATTCGCCCCGCTTTGCCAGCTGACGAGGATCAGCGCCTGGCTGTGTTGCGCGGTTTGTCGATTCTTGACACCAAACCCGATGAACGGTTTGACAGCATCACGCGGCTGGCTGCTGCCGTCGGCGAGGTCCCCATCGTATTGGTGTCGTTGGTGGATCAGAATCGGCAGTGGTTCAAGTCCTGTTTTGGCCTCGCCGTGCAAGAGACGTCCCGCGAAGTTTCCTTTTGTGCCCACGCCGTCATGAGTCGCACGCCCCTGATCGTGCAGGACACGCTCCTGGACGACCGGTTTGCTGACAATCCGCTGGTTGTCGGCGAACCTCGCATCCGCTTTTACGCCGGCTACCCGATTTTCCACAGCAGCGGCAGTTGTTTGGGTACGCTGTGCATGATCGACACTCGCCCTCGTCAATTTTCCGCCGCGACCATTCAACGTTTCGAAGAGCTCGCGAACCGGGTTCAACAGGAAATCAATTCCAGCCCAAGAGAGGCTTCAGCTTAAAGCGGTCGGCAACCAGACCCGCGCCGATTTTGCCGGGAAGTTCGAAGAACTGGTGTTGAGTTGCAGCACAGGGAGCTGTTCTTCTTGGAAAGCATTGCTTACGAGTGTGCATTTGCGGGGTCAACAAGGCCACACTGGGCGCATTCTCATGCGGGTCTTGATCGCTCCAGACAAATTCAAAGGCACTCTCAGCGCCCACGAAGCCGCTGCCTCGATCGCCAAGGGGTGGTCAGCCGCCCGCCCTTCCGACCTCGTCGAGTGTCTCCCCATCAGCGACGGAGGGGACGGCTTCGGACCGGTCATGGCGGGATTTTGGAACTGCGAAGAGTTCCAAACGGAAACGGTGGACGCCGCGTTCCGCCCGCGCACGGCGCGCTGGTGGTGGCACGCGCCGACCCACACCGCCGTCATCGAATCGGCGGAAGCCATCGGCCTCTCCGTTCTGCCCCCAAAACAATTTCATCCATTTCAACTCGACACGCGCGGTCTGGCGAGGATTCTCATGGACGCTGCCCGCAAGGGTGCGCGCCGAGGGCTCGTGGGGATTGGAGGGAGCGCCACAAATGACGGTGGTTTTGGTCTGGCGCGAGAGCTCGGATGGAGGTTTCTCGACAATAGCCAGACCCCAATTCTTGAGTGGTTGCACTTGGCGAGGCTGGCATCCATTAATCCACCGGCCGTTGAAGTTCTCCGCGATGTCAGGTGGACCGTCGCGGTTGATGTCCAGAACCCGCTCCTGGGACCGGCTGGAGCGAGCCGGATCTACGGTCCGCAAAAAGGGCTCAAAGATCCGGACATGGCGCCCGCCGAAGCGGCGCTGGGCAGATTGGCGGGCGTGTTTTCGGCTCACTTCGGCCGGACACCGTCCTTGCTTCCCGGATCGGGCGCCGCCGGGGGACTCGGGTTTGGTCTGAGCGCCTTCCTGAACGCGGAACTCAAACCAGGATTTGCGATGATGGCAAAAGAGGCGCGGCTGGAAGAGCGCATTCGCGCCTGCGACTTGGTCCTAGCCGGCGAAGGGGCGATGGATGCTTCCACGGCCATGGGGAAAGGCGCCGGCCAGCTGGCCGACCTTTGCCGCTCTCTCGGCAGGAGTTGCATCGGGCTGGCGGGCATTGTCGAGCCTTCGTTTCATCAAGCGGCAAGCCGCCCGGCATTTGAGTCAACCCACGCGATTGTGCCGGACCTGGCGTCGCGCGAGAACTCGCAATCCGCCCCTTCCCAATGGCTCGAAACCCTCGCCAACCGAGTCGCCCGCAATCTCAATCCCTGAATCCATGGCCCTCAAATTGGCAAGCCTATTCGGCCTCTTCACTTTCATCGCCATCGCGTGGGCGCTCTCGACGAATCGGAAGCAATTCCCGTGGCGGACGGTGTTGTGGGGGCTTGGCCTGCAATTAGCCGTGGCCACGCTGATTCTTAAAACGCCTTTGGGCCGGAGCGCGTTCGATCTGGCGCGCCGCGCCGTTTCCAAACTGGAGCAGTTTGCCGCGGACGGCGCGAGAATGGTATTCGGACCCTTGGCGGATGGCGCCGCGCTGGCCAAGAGCTTCGGCCCATCCAGCGCGTTCGTGCTCGCGATTTCGATCACGGGCACAATCATCGTGGTGGCCTCGCTGAGCTCGCTTCTCTATCACTGGGGCGTCCTGCAGCGAGTCGTTCTAGCCATGGCCTGGGTGATGAAGCGGGCCATGAAAACGAGCGGCAGCGAAACCCTGGCGGCCGCGGCAAACATCTTCATGGGGCAGACGGAGGCGCCGTTGTTGGTCCGCCCCTATATCCTCCGCATGACCCAGAGCGAACTGCTGGCGCTGATGGTTTGCGGCATGTCCACCATCGCGGGCGGCGTTCTCGTGATCTATTCGTCCATGGGGGCCGACACGGGCCATCTAGTCACCGCCTCAGTGATGAGCGCTCCCGCTGGATTGCTCATCGCCAAGGTGATGCTCCCGGAAACCGAGGCGCAAGGACGTTCGGACGTCACACCCGCGATCGAACCCACCCTGGCGAGGAACAGCATTGACGCCCTGTGCCGCGGGGCCAGCGACGGGATGATGCTGTCCTTGAATGTGATCGCGATGCTGATAGCGTTCGTGGCGGCCGTGTCTCTCGCTGAATTCTTGTTCTCGTGGATCCTCCGTCCTTTGGGGTTCCACTGGACACTGCGGGAGGTATTGGGCTGGATCAATGCTCCCGTTGCCTGGCTGCTGGGGATTCCATGGCGCGACTGTCCCGCGATCGGCCAAGCGTTGGGGGAACGCATCCTGCTGAACGAATTCCTCGGATATGTGACCTTGATCAAACATCAGTCCACTCTCGAACCGCGCAGCTTCGTGCTGGCGACCTACGCCCTGTGTGGATTCGCCAATTTTGGCAGCATCGCCATCCAAATTGGAGGCATCGGCGCCCTGGTCCCCGAACGCCGAGGAGATCTGGCCGCGCTCGGGATAAGAGCGATGATCGGCGGATTGCTCGCCTGCTACATGACAAGTTGCGTGGTGGGATTACTGCTGTGATAGAGGCTCGAAAATCCCCCAAAGCATAAACCCGCAGAATGATGAATGGCGCAGGGCCGAAGCGAGGGAGCCTCCCTTGAAATAGGTTGCCTCCAAGCGATTTCTGCTTTAATGGAACTGAACTCTGATGAGCGCGCCTTTCAAACTGAGCCTCGCGATTGTATTCGCGGCTGGAGCGTTTGTATTCGGCAAGTTTTTTTACGAGGGTTACACCGAAATCACCAGCCGCGTGGATCCCCGCCTCGAGATTGATTTTTCTGAAAACAGGTCGGAAGATCAATCGCCAGCCGTCTCAAGCCAGTCCAGTCCTTCCACGCCTTCGGAAACGACGCCATCGGGCGAAGCGACGGCCTCCGGGGAGACCGCGCCAGGGGACCCATCGGGGCGCCCCGCGAACGTTCAGGGTCAGACCGATCCTGAATCTGGCCAAACCCGCGCCGCGACGAAGCCCGCTGCAACCCCTGGCTCGCTTTCCAAAACCGAAACCTCGCCTCGCCCAACGCAGGATCCCAAGACCTCGGCCGCGGAACCACCACCCGATAAGTCGTCGAGCTCCAGAATCGGCCTGGATGTGGCGATGTTCCTCGGTTGTCTTCTCGGATTTGGATTGTTGGTGGGCCACGGCGTTTCCCAATACGTGGGGCAGAAGTCGATCAAAACAATCTATAACGACGAAGGCGAAGGGATGGATAATCCCGGCTATGACGAAGCCGAGCAAGCTTGGGCAGATGGTCATCATCTGGAGGCGATCCAACTCATGCGAAACTATCTTCAGAAGAATCCTCGCGAACAGCATGTCGCGCTTAGAATCGCCGAAATCTACGAAAAAGACCTTAAAAACCCCCTCGCCGCGGCGCTAGAATACGAGGAGGTGCTGACCAAGAAACTGGAGCCCGAGCGTTGGGGATGGGCCGCGATCCATCTGTGCAACTTGTATTACAAACTGAATCAAGCGGATAAAGCCTTTCTTTTGCTCAAGCGGATCGAAGCCGAATACGGCCAGACCGCGGCTGCTGAAAAGGCTCGCAAACGGCTCGCCTTGATTGAATCGGGTGGGGAAGAACCGCCAACGGAGCAAGTCAGCAATCAGGCTTAATGCTCTCAGTGATCAACCGAACCGGAGCCGCGGAAGGCGGTTCGTGAGGATCGAATTGTTCCAAGGCTTCACAACCCCACTCCCCCGCACGCCAGGCGTGAGCCGGGGCTGGAAACTGGATCTGGGCACGAGCGGAGAATTGAAGCCGTCATTTCCACGCCCCGGTGCGGTGGGGTGGTGTCTTCACGAGGAGGCCATCGATCCAAATATGTTCCGATAACAGGCCTCGCAGATGCCGTGCGTTAGGGATGGCAGCAGCTCTCGCTCAAAAAGTTGGAGTCTCTCAACGGCTACCTCAACTTCCTCCCAAGAATCGCCCACAAACACCCTCTTGCACCATCCGCAAACGCGCAACAACTCGTCAGACCGAGCCACGTCCCCTGAAAACAAACGCACCGCCTCCCGCTCTTCCTCCGACAGGGTACGGGTGCGAAACTCAACCGTGGCATCCGACCTTCGGCTGATTTCCATCTCCAGCCAACGTCGACAACCGGGTGAATCACACCGCAACTTAAAGCGAATCGATCCGCCACCGCGCACCCGTTCCAGTATCTGGAGATAGAGTTCGCGTGTGCTCCCGTCGGTTACGAAATCCCAGAGCGGGCGATGAAGAATGTTCCAAGTCGTCAAGCCCTCACCGGCATTGGCTTGGGCAAACCTGTCCCAAGCGTCATTCGCGAAAATAATTTCGTCCTGATCGTTGACTATGTAGATCACATCGCCCGACAATGTCATTATGCCTCCAGCTCAAGGCCATCTGCCTCGCGGTACGACCCATATAGGTATCCCTAAGCCATTCATGAGTGGCGAAGACAGCGATTTGGACTTCCCGCCGCAGCCGCCCGCGAATCGCTTTGTTGGAGCAGGCATGCGCCGGTCAGATTTGGTTCGGATTTCGGAATCATGGAAGCTGTGGTGTTTCGTAGTTTCCCGCCCCGAGGAATCAGAACTTCCAATGACAAGTCGTACGGACGAGTTCCGGTCCGACATAGGCTCAGCTACGGCGGATGAACTGCATCGACCGACCCGCCACAGGACCTGACCCCTAACGAATGCTCAGAGTGGGTCCACTATCACTGTCATGACTCTTCTGTATCCGCGTCGCCCGGTCAAGCTTGGGGAAAGTCTATATTTCGACCAGCTCAAGCCATGCAGATGAGGAACTCGAAGTCTCCCTTCGACTGCGCGGTGGCGGCTGACGACACGGTTAACCTCGCCGTGACCTGCCAAAGTTGATGTCCGGAGCCGCGCACGGTCCACGGTTCGGAGTGGTCTGTTTGTCAATTGTCGTCCGTGTAGCGAGCGATGCCCCAAACGCGACAATCGCGGCAGTGGTGGTCATCTGCTTTGGTCTTCCGAATAGCCTCGGCAATCTCTGTCACGCGACCAAGGTCGCTGATCAATCCAAGTGGGTTCAAGTCGTCAGGGGTGTAGATCAACGGGAATCGACCACAGTTGGTCAGCACGCTGATGGAATCAGCCGAGTCAAGGATGTCGTATCCACAAAAAGTGAATCCTTCAATCTGAGCAGGCGCTTGAGTCGGACGTTCGAAAATTGCGAGCAGGTTGTGTCGTGAACTATCGTAAACGATACGGCGCTTCAGGTATTCGAAATCGTGGAAGAAGTAAACGAGGTTATCAGTGTGAACGTTGAATTCCCAGTCCGCATCGATCAAAGCCTCAATCATTGATGGGCTCAGGATCGAGTCGGTGGAGACGAGTTCCTTGATGTGGTGAAAGCCAGACCATTCGATATATCCTAACCAGTAGTCCCCGCATCGTGGATCAAATTTCCGGCGTGCTGTGAAGATCGGCATCATGATGGACTAGGCAAAGGACGGTCAAAAAGGTCACCGCCCCCGTTCCCGGGAAGGGTTCGCGTGGAACGTCCTGGTTGATGGTTCCCTTCATCGACTTTCTGAAATGTGCTTGATGTGGTGGAGAACGCGCTCATGAATCCTATGGATAATATAATCTGAAATGGGTCCCCAGTACCACTGGGGCGAAAGACTATGGGTGAACCATGTTGTCCCTTCGAGAAGGACTTGATCGCCATCCTGCGCCAGCTGAAACTGGCCCCTGTGCGAGTGCATAAAGCCGTGGAGATGCGGAGCATCAAGATGCTCGTAGAAGGAAATCTCCTCCATCGGGGGCGGCGACGAACTCACATCGAAGGCTAGAAGCGTTGGTTCCCGCCAGGCCGTGATCGGCTCGACGAAGCTCCCCGTCGAAAACACGCAGTGACGCACGGCACCGACACCAACTCCGTCAATGCGCGCCTCGATAGGATACGCGATGCCCAAGCGAAACAGTCCTCGGAGCGGCTCTTTGATGCGAGGAAAGGCGATGACAGTCTGCCAGACACGGTCGATGGGCGACTGAATGAACACAAGAGTCGTGACAGTCCGCATCGGCACTGGCGGCCTAGTGGCTCGATCGAAGCCGACGACCAGCGGAAACATCAAAACCAGGACTGCTGGAAGTGCCGCGCGGGCGCGGCCCCCGCAAGCGCTCCCAAGTGCGCGTCCAAAGCAGGCCCCAACAAGTCCGAGAATCATGGCTAAGGGAAAGGCCATGATGAGGCAGATCAAACCGTCTAATCCAGAGAGCAGTGTCAGGCCGCACACCAGCACCAGGCTGGCCATGGAAGTCCAGTAGGCTGCGCGGAATGGAACCTCACGACGGAAAGAAGTGCAGAACGCGGACAAAAAGCAAACGGCCATGGGCACCCCTAGAAAGAGACTCCATCCGTAAAACTCAAAGCCTCGAACGCAAATCGCTGCCATAGCGTAGCCCGCCAAAGCAGGAACAAGGGATGCGAACCAAGGAGCATTGATTGTCTTAATGTTCATCGCTCACTCGAAGATCCTGAGGTCGCCGGCACGCGTTCGATCCAGTGACTTTGTTCGGGGCAAGGTTGAACGTCCCACATTGCCTTCGCTTGGTCAAGCCCTGGGACAAACCTCTTCGCCGCGACCTGCACAAGTATTTAGGACGTTGTGTCTAGTGGCACGTCGTTTCGGCAGGATCGGGTTTGGTAGCGCGGCGAAACCGACCGGAGCCGGATCAATGTCGTTATGCCTCAAAGTCCGTTCGAACATCACATCGGGGATGGTCAGTGTGGTTGGATTTCAAAGTGATGTCAGGCAGGCTGTTTGTGAACTTTGAGTTGATCGCGTCGACCATCGGCGTAAGCCGTAAACACGTGGCAAATTTGGTCTCGCACGCGACGGAACACAGCCAGCTTTTCCTCATCAGTGCCGGTGGCGTGCGCCGGGTCATCGAAGCCCCAGTGATGCCGGTTCATTTGTCCTGGAAACATCGGGCACGCCTGGTCAGCATTGCCGCAGACAGTGATGACCGTCTCGATGTCCTGCTTCAGGAAGTCGTTCATGTGCTTCGATCGATGCTTGGAGATGTCGATGCCGATCTCCTTCATGACCTGTATTCCCAGAGGATGCACATAGCCCGCGGGCTTCGATCCGGCGCTGTGAACTTCGAGAATGTCGCCTGCAACCGAACGGAGGAGGCCTTCGGCGAGATGACTCCGGCAGGAGTTGCCGGTGCAAAGGATGAGCACGGAGGGCTTGGTCATTGGAAGCGGTGTTTGGTTTTCGTGGTGCGAACCGGCGCCGGCGGCACGACGCCAACGGTTTCCGCCACCCAGCAGCAATCAGACTGCCGGGCTTTCAATTTTCGCAAATCATCCCGGAAGACCGGGTGGGTGGGCAGGCAGTCCTGAAGACAGCGCAGCTGCCAGTCCAGTTCGCGCGGTCGTTCCGCCGGCAGCGAATAAATCATCCACTGCTCATGCCGCCGCGACTCCACAAGCCCATGCTGGCGCAGATACGCCAGTTGCTTGGAAGCCGCCACCTGGCTCAGACCAAGAATGTCTTGCAAGTGGCACACGCAGAGCGGTGACTGCGCCAGCAGATGGACGATGCGCAGCCGTCTCTCGTCGCAGAGGCAGTTGTAAATCCCTACGAGTGGCGAAGGTTGCATGCCGTCGATCAGCATATACCGCTATGGGAATATACGGCAAGCACGCATGTTCCGGCCCGATGCGATGCGGCTCCAACCCAGGATGCCTCCCCGGCAGACCATGTCGCGCGGATGCTCGTTGGCTCGAACCCAATTCCACTACCCGCCCGGTTTCCCGAATCACTGACCAGATCCACAAGGGAAATGCCTCGCTCTTCATCAATCCTTTCTCAGCCAGGTTTTTGAAAACCTCCGCGAAGTTCAACCGCCGTTTCAAGGTTTAATGATCATGCTGCAGGAAGGCTCCGCAACCTCAGACCTAAGAACTTCTGGGGCAATTTGTGAAAGAATTGTGTGTTCGTCTCCCTCAAAACAACCTTCAGACCTCAGTAAACCGACCCCTGGAGCGTTAGCGCTCACGAGAATGGACCCGCCTGTGCTCACGAGAAGTGACCCAGCTCGCTGAAGGCCGCAGGGATTGTCTTTCCAAGTGGTGGATGGGGGTGAAAGGAAAACCCCTTGCCCAACCTCGACGGCGGAGAGCCGT
>SYMW01000285.1 GCA_005805305.1 Verrucomicrobiales bacterium | reverse complement strand
TTCGGCTACTGCAAGAAGGAAGTCAAAACTCAGATCAGCTATTCGGCGAATTTGCACGGCCTTTGTGAGGAAGAGCATGCCGGCGGGGCGCTCGTGTTCGCCAGCTACGATCTCGGCGAGGAGTTCGCCGGACAACTTCATATGCCCCGCCTGGATCATTCCTTCGAGCAAGTGGCGTCGAAGTTTCAAGACATCATGGAACTTAAGCCCGAGGGCTACGGTGTCGACAAATCCTATCCCGACATTCTCTACGTGCCGTCGGATGTTTCGTTGAACTTGCGAACGCGAACCGTTTCATGGGTGAACGAGAAGGGGCCACAAACGCTCACGCTGCGCTCGGACAGGACGTACGTCCGCCCGTCCGGATATAAGATTCGCATGGAAAAGCCCGAGGGCGGCCGCGCGTGGAGACTGGTCGGGACCTTGGCCGAAGGCACCCTTTGCCACAAGCCATGCACTGTCTCCGGCGGTGGAAAATCCGAGATTTCCAAACCCATCACGGATGCGATCCTGCACGGACCTGTGTTTGTGGCCGATTTCCAGAAGGATTTCGACGAGGCCGCGAAACTCATCGACAAAGACTACTCCAACCGGTTTCTCGACCCCAATCGGCCATCCAAGGACAGCCGCACCATACTCAGCGCGGAACGTTCGCTTGGCTCCGTCATCAAGCTCCTGATCCCCTCCTCGGAGGACTACACAGAGGAATACAACGCCTGGCTGAACACGATTCCGCAGTACATCAAGGAACTCGTGTTCGTGATCAAGCGCTTTTACAAATCCGAGTGGGGCCAGGATTGGAGATCTCGATTCAGTGTCGACATCGTCAATGGCATTCCGGGAAAGGAGCTCAAATGCGAAACCCGCAAGTTGATCTCCAACTATCTGCGGGTGGGATATGATCCGAACGGGTCCTGGCGTGTGTTCGGCCTTCGCAAGGATTTTTATCCCTCCGAAAAGTGGCAGTTCGAGGATGACATCAGCGCTTCCATCGTGGTTCCCAGATCGGCGCTGAGCGGCCTCAATCCGCTTTACCAGAACGCGTCCGTCAAATTCGTCAAGAATTGCGAATCCAAGCTTTTTCAAAGACCCGACGACGCCATCATCCCCGGCTACGACCATCAGACCGAGCTGGACTTTTCGAGGCCCGGCAACTTCTTTTCAAACTACGAGCCCCTGTCGCACGACCAAGCGCTCGAGATTATCGAGAATGCCGTGGACTTTGACCGCTATACTGTCCCAATGCAGGAAACTCTCCTGGAGGCGGTGGCGTCGGACTCTCCCCGATACGTCGTGGCCACTTCACGCCCGCGAATCGTGGAAGGCAAGCCGTCGAAGAACCCTCGATACCTCCAAACCCGGCTCGATCTCTTGAACCCGCGTTCGGTGCATCTCGCGGAAATGGGGATCAGGCTGCATCGCCACATCGTTCCGGGCAAGCCATTGCATCATCCCATCAACGCGGTGCTTCCCGGCCGAAGGAACAACCCTCCGGACTTGATCTCCATGATCCGCCCCCTCGCGGTGTTCAATCCCATTCACTACATGGAACTCCCCGAACTATTCATGGAGTTCATTTGCAGCATCACGGGCAAATCCCCGTCGACAACCGGCGCGGGTTCCGAAGGCGCCCTCACGAAAGGGCCGTTCAACGCGCTGCACCCTATCATCGATCTGAACAACGCCTTGGTCTCCGCCATGCTCACCGGATACGACGCCTTTATCACGGCGGCGGGACACATCGGACCCAACCTTCGCGTGGATCATGATGTGAGCCTGCTGGTGCCGGAGATCTGGTCGCGGATGACGGTGCGCGAGCGGGATCCGCGCTATCTGATCCAGAACGGGCACCTCGAAAAGTGCGAAGATTTCACGCACAACGGCGTCACCGTCGCCGCCTCGCGGCTGGGCTACCGCATCACGAACCGGTTCATGACAATGTTTTTTGGGCGGGTGTTCAACCACCCACACTTGGTGTTCACAGAACCCATGCTGAAACCGGAGCAACAGGACCCCGCCACCTATTTGGATGGTGTCGACAATATTCTGAGCACCCACAAGCGCATCGCCGAATATTATTTCGAGGACGGCGGCATCGAGTTGGCTTGCCCTCCTCTGAAGGCCCTCCTGCATATCATGGCGCATGGACATTTCGAAGGCAAAGGTCTCGAGCACCCGCATGTCCGGTCCCTGTTCAACAGGGAACGGCTCTCGACATGCGCTTGGTACGAGGCCCGGCTCTCCGCTTGCCAAAAACGCGAAGTGGCCGCATGGAATCGTCACATCACCTACCTGGAAAATTTCCTTTCCAAACCACAGTATGCTCAGGAAGCGGCGCGCCTGGGCATCCAAGAGCGCTTGCAGCAAGCCCTGAAAACCCGCGAGAGCGTCTCGTCTCCATCCTACTTGGATCATCTGCACGGCACCCTGGGCGCGCAGCCTCTGGGCTAGGATCAGGAACCCGGCATCGCCGACACCCCCAGAACACCCATGGCCATCCGTTTCATCGACCTGCGAAGCGACACGATCACCCAGCCGACGCCAGACATGCGCCAGGCCATGGCCGTAGCGGCCGTGGGAGACGATGTCTTGGGAGACGACCCAACCGTCGCGGCTCTCGAGGAGGAGGTGGCCGCCGTGCTGGGAAAGGACAAAGCCCTGTTCGTTCCCTCCGGCACCATGGCCAACTTGATCGCCGTCCGAGCGCACACCGAGCCGGGAGACGAAATCCTCCTCGACGCCAACTCGCACATTTACTTTTACGAGTCCGGAGGCCTCGCGGCCATTTCCGGAGCCATGCCCCGCTGCGTCCAGGGCCGCCGCGGCATTTTCGGGGCCAAGGATTTGGATCCCCTGCTGCGGCCGGCCGATGCCCATTTCCCACCCACACGGCTGGTCTGCATGGAGAACACGCACAATCGGGGAGGCGGCAGCATTTGGCCCCTGGAAACGATGCGAGAGGTCGCAGCCTTCGCCCGCGGGCACCATTTGCGAAGCCACCTCGACGGAGCGCGCCTTTGGAACGCTTGCGTGGCCACGCAAATCCCCGAGAGCGACTACGCTGCCTGCTGCGACTCGGTCAGCGTGTGCTTCTCGAAGGGGCTCGGCGCGCCTGTGGGCTCGGCTCTCGCGGGCGGCAACGACTTCATCCTTCGCGCGAGGCGTTTCAGGAAGCAGGTCGGCGGCGGCATGCGGCAAGCCGGAATCATCGCAGCCGGAGCCTTGCACGCTCTCCGCCACCATCGCGACCGGCTCTCTGAAGATCACGCAAACGCCCGCGCACTCGCAAAGGGCCTCGGCCACATGCGGGGTATTTCGTTCAATCCGGAGGAAGTGGAGACCAACATTGTCCGATTCGAAGTCGAGTCCATGTCGGCCGGCCGGCTCGTGGAGCAATTGAGCCAGAAAGGAGTCCTCATGCTGGCCACGGGTGCCAAAACTGTCCGCGCCGTCACCCACCTCATGGTTTCGTCCGATGACATCGAAGCCGCGCTCCGCATTCTCGAAGAGCTCCTAGAAAAAGCACCCCACGATCACGACGATTCGCTGCGGACTGAGAAATAGCCAGAGAGGGATCGGGATAAAGAAGCTCTGATTTCCCTGGGATCATGGCGGCCTCTTCCGGTTAAATCCCTGCAAGAAACTTCAGCCTTTCCACAGAAGGCCTTTTGCACGAACGTATCCGGAATGGATTTGTCGGCACAAATGAAACAATTGGCTCGGCAAGCACGCGCGGCCTCCAGGGAGATCGCGGCGCTCTCCGCGGCCCAGAAGAACGCCTGCTTGCACGCCATGGCGGCTGCCCTCAAGGAAGCGCGTCCGGAAATCCAAACCGCCAATGACAAGGACCTCGCGTTCGGCCGCTCCGAGAATCTTTCAAAAGCCATGCTCGACCGCCTCCAGCTCAACGAGGCTCGGATTCGAGCCATGGCGGATGCCGTGGACCAGGTCGCATCCCTCCCTGATCCAGTGGGGCGATTGCTGGAGGAGCGTGTTCGCCCCAACGGCTTGAAGCTGCGGAAGGTCTCCGTGCCCATCGGGGTGATCGTCATCATTTACGAATCTCGGCCCAACGTGACGGCCGATGCAGCCAGCCTCTGCTTCAAATCCGGCAATGCGGTCATTCTTAGGGGTGGTAAAGAGTCGATGCACTCCAATCAAACCATCGCCGAAACCATGGTCCGCGCCGCCAAAGCCGCGGTTCCGGAGTTTCCAGCCCACGCGATTCAAGTAGTTCCCACCACGGACCGGGAGGCCATCCGGGAGCTGCTTTCGTTCACTGATCTCGTCGATCTTTGCATGCCCCGCGGAGGCGAAGGATTGATCCGGGCGGTCGTGGATTGCTCGAAGGTGCCGGTGATCAAGCATTACAAAGGAATCTGCCATATTTATGTGGACGCCGAAGCGGATCCCGCAATGGCCTCCAGCATCGTGCTCAACGCAAAAACACAGCGGCCCGCGGTGTGCAACGCGGCCGAAACACTGCTCGTGGATGCCTCCGTCGCCGCCAGTTTTCTCCCATTGATC